>JANNSG010000123.1:0-17055 GCA_031402355.1 Pseudorhodobacter sp.
CCTGATGCCGGCGGACATCACGGGGACTGAAATCATCGAGGAGAACCGGAGCACCGGCCAGCGGGAGTTCAAGTTTTTGGCCGGCCCGCTGTTCGCCAACGTGGTGCTCGCCGACGAGATCAACCGCACCCCGCCGAAGACGCAAGCCGCACTGCTCGAAGCGATGCAAGAGCGGCAGGTGACGGTCGGCCGGCAGCGGCACCAACTCGGCAACCCGTTCTTCGTGCTGGCCACGCAGAACCCGATTGAACAGGAAGGGACGTACCCGCTGCCCGAGGCCCAGCAAGACCGCTTCATGTTCAACGTGCGGGTGGACTACCCCAGCCGCGGGGAAGAGATCCAGATCATGAAGGCGACCACCGGCACGGCGAAGGTGGAGTTGGCCCCGCTGCTGGATGGTGCCCAAATCCTGAAGTTTCAGGAGGCGGTGCGGCAAGTGGTGGTGGCCGACCACGTCTTCAACTACGTGGCCGATCTGGTGCGGGCGACGCGGCCGAAGGAGAGCGGAGTACCCAAGTGGGTGCCCGAGTTGGTGAGTTGGGGTGCCGGCCCGCGGGCGTGCCAGTTCCTGATTCTGGGCGGGAAGGCGCGGGCCATCCTGAACGGCCGCGTGCATGTGACGACCGAAGACATCAAGGCCATCGCCCTGCCCGTACTGCGGCACCGGCTGATGACCACCTTCCATGCCGACGCCGACGGCATTACTTCCGACGACGTGGCTGTTGCAACAATGGCAATTGCTTTGGCGGCGTGGAGTTTCGCAATCTCTGGTGCGAAATCCCGCACATGGCCATAGCTGCCGGGATATTGAAAGATCGCCCCGAAAACCTGTTCCGGATCAAGGTTTTCGACCATATCCTCGATAATAGTGATCCCCAAAGGCTCGGCTCGGGTCCGGATCACGGCAATGGTCTGCGGGTGGCAGAACCGATCCACAAAGAACGCCTTTGCCTTGGATTTGGAGGTGCGTTCGGCCATGGTCATGGCCTCGGCTGCCGCAGTTGCTTCATCCAGCAGGCTGGCATTGGCCACGGGCAACCCGGTTAGGTCGGCCACCATGGTTTGGTAGTTCAACAAGGCTTCCAACCGCCCTTGAGCAATCTCGGGCTGGTAGGGCGTGTAGGCCGTGTACCACGCCGGATTTTCCAATATATTCCGCTGGATGGCGGGCGGCGTCACTGTGCCGTAATAGCCCTGCCCGATCAGGCTGGTCATCACCTTGTTCTTGTCGGCCACTTCACGCATGCGGGCCAGCAATTCATGCTCGGCCAAGGGGGCCCATTTCAGAGGCACTGATTGGCGGATGGCAGCGGGAACCGTCTCATCAATCAACTGATCAAGACTGGCCACACCAACCGCTTTCAGCATCAACGCCATTTCGGCAGGCGAGGGTCCGATATGGCGGCGGTTGGCGAAATCGTAGGGATTATAATCGGTTGGGATATAGCTCACATCGCACCTTTTGGGTCTGGGGGGCGCTGGCGCGGGGACCGCACCAGGAAATCCTTGCTCAGATTTCGACCGGAAATTCTAAATCTGCGGTCGGTCAGCCAATCAAATCGTTGTATTCGTCTTCATCCATGAACTGATCCAGCACCGACAGATCATCGACCTTGATCTTGAAGAACCACGCGGCCCCTGTCGGGTCTTCGTTCACCAAAGCAGGGGTATCGACCAGCGCGTCATTCACGGCAACAATTTCACCGTCCACAGGGGCGGAGATGTCGGATGCTGCCTTGACGCTTTCGATCACCACCACTTCGTCACCTGCGGCGACCATGGTTTCCACTTCGGGCAATTCAACAAATACCACATCGCCCAATTGGGTGGCGGCATGTTCGGTAATGCCTACGACGATCAAATCGCCTTCAATACGCAGCCATTCGTGATCTTCGGTGTATTTCATCGGGACGCTCCTCAGCGCTTGTAAGTTGTTGGTTGGAAAGGTAATTCGGTGACAGCAACCGGCAAATGCTTGCCGCGCACATCGCCCATCAAGGCGGCGCCGAGGGCGGCGAAGGCGGCGGCCACATACCCCATCGCAATGGGGGCTTCGATCGACGGGCCAAAGCCGCCAGACGTGACGGAGCCCAGGGGTGTTGCATCGGGTGCGAACAATGCCGTGCCTTCGCGCATCGGCGCGCGGCCCTCGGGGCGCAGGCCCACGCGCTTGCGGTCCGGCCCGTTGGCCAGTTCGTACATAATGCGATCCTCGCCGGGAAAACCACCGGCCCGCGCGCCACCCTCGCGGCGGGCTTTCTGAATTGCCCAAGTCAACCCCGCCTCAACCGGGCTGGTCGTCTTGTCAATGTCGTGCCCGTAAAGACAAAGCCCCGCTTCCAGTCGCAGGCTGTCACGCGCGCCAAGGCCGATCAGCATGACTTCGGGTTGCTCAAGCAGGGCTGTGGCAAAGGTTTCGGCCTGTGCGTTGGGGATAGAGATTTCAAACCCGTCTTCGCCAGTATAGCCAGACCGGGAAATCCATAACTCACTGCCCTGCCAAGACAAAACCAGCGAATCCATAAACCTCATTGCGACAACACCAGGCACCAGCCGCGCCAAAACCGCCTCAGCCAATGGCCCTTGCAGCGCCAGCAGCGCGCGATCGGTGACAGGGATAACTTCAGTTGTCACCGCCAGATGCGCTTGCAAATGGGCGATGTCCTGCGCCTTGCAGGCTGCGTTGACAACCACAAACAGATGATTGCCCCGGTTGGCGAACATCAGATCGTCCAGAATGCCGCCTGTTTCATTGGTGAACAGACCATAGCGTTGGCGGCCCACAGCCACGCCCAGAACATCGACCGGCATCATCGCCTCAAACGCCAGCGCCGTCGCCTCATACGTCCCACGCGGTCGCAAAATCACCTGCCCCATATGGCTGACATCAAACAAACCAGCGGCACTGCGCGTGTGCAGATGTTCTTTCATCACGCCGGGCGCATATTGCACCGGCATTTCATAACCCGCAAAAGGCACAATCTTGCCGCCGCGCGCGACGTGCAGATCGTGAAGACCTAACCTATGCAGTTCTTCGGCCAAATCAGCCCCCTAAACCATCGGTCGGACAAATGCCCGGCACCGTTCAGACAGGCCAATCCCTGTCCCACGATGCCCCCTCTGTCCCTGCCTAAGTATAGGCGCCTGAGATTGTTATCCCTTCGGCGGGTGCATTCGCACCACTCTCCAGAGTCTACCACCAGAACGGTCCCTTGCGCCTGAGAGTTTACCGGGGCGGTTGCTCCTTCGGCACCAGACGGGGTTGCCCCCAACCGGATTCTCCCGGTTCTGATGCGTTATGCCTAGCCTGCCGTGGCGCGTACTGGCAAGGGGGAAAGCGTAAGCGACGTAGTGGGCCTCGCTTGCGACGTTAGTCGCCTGATCAAGCAGCCTTTGGCATCACCCGCAAAGCCAGCCACCAAGCGGCCAAGCCAAACAAAACCCCGCCAGCGGCCTGCCCCAACAAGACACCCTGCGCACCAAACAGGCTGCCTCCGTAAAGGGCCAAGGGAATCGTTCCGATTGTATGACGACCCCAATTCGTCCAGGTCGAGTGAAAAGGGTATCCAAGGTTGTTGAAGGCGGAGTTGGCCACAAAAATCACACCATTGAAGAAAAACAAAAGCGCCAGCGGGCCGCAAAACAGATAAATGATCTGCCGGGTGATCCCTGTCGCTTGAAACAGATCGGCAATCGGCGATCGCAGCGCAAACAACGAAATTGCAATGACCACCGTGAACAATGCGGTGAACCGCAGCCCTTCGATGAAGGCCAAGCGCACCCGGTCGAGTTTGCCCGCTCCGTAGTTTTGGCCGATAATCGGGCCGATTGCGCCGGACAAGGCAAAGATCACGCCAAAGGCCACCGGCGTCATCCGCCCGATGACGGCCATTCCCGCAACGGCCGCCTCGCCGTAGCCCGATACCGCGCGCGTCACGAAGGCTTGGCCCACCGGGGTGGCAAGCTGTGTCAGAATGGCGGGTGCCGCGATAAAGGCAATCGGGCGCAGATCAATCGACAGACTGGGCCAGGACGGTCGGTCAAACCCGCCATAGTGACGGATGACGGGCAATAAAGCGGTGCCTGCAATGACAAAACGTGCAACGACGGTGGCAATCGCAGCACCCGTCAGATCAAGCCCTAGCCCGAAAATCATGATCGGGTCCAACACCGCATTGGCAAGCCCGCCATAAATGGTGGCCATCATCGCCCGCTTAGCATCGCCGTGGCTGCGCAAAATTGCCCCACCGATCATGCCGACCATCAGCAAAGGCAGGGTCGGCACGACGATAGCGAGGTAATGCACCGCCTGATCCAACGTGCGCCCGGTGGCACCCAAAGCGCCGACCAGAATGCGCATATTGAAACAAACCATCACCACGAACAAAATGCCAAAAACGATACCCCAGATCGCCGCATTGGTGGCTTTTGTGCGGGCCTCGGCCAGATCGCCGCGCCCGACTGCGCGCGCTACCAAAGCCGAAGCCGCGATGGCCATGCCGATCCCGAATGAGGTGGTGAAAAACAGGATCGCGCCTGCATAGCCGATAGCCGCCGTCAGTTCCGCATCACCCAACCAAGAGATGAAAATCATGTTGATGAAATCGACCATGAACAACACCATCAGTCCAACGGACGATGTCAGCGACATCACCGCCACATGGCGAAACAGATTGCCTTCCAGAAACTTCGCCGGTTTGCCGGGTACGCGCGCAATGCTTGGTGCCATAGGGTTTTTCGCAGAAAGCTGGCTCCCCGCATTCTCCTGTTCAAAAATACCCTCGGGAGGGTGCGGGAGGGCAGACAGCCCTCCCGCTCGTTAGACGGCAACCTAGCGCGTCAAAGCCCGCGCACCACCTGTAGCATAGGCATGACGTCCGCCATTTCGGGCCCGGCGTCCAAACCGGTCAAAGCGCGGCGCAACGGGCGGTAAAGACCCTTGCCCTTGCGGCCTGTGGCGGCCTTTACGGTTTCTGTCCATTCGCCCCATGTTGCTGTCGTCCAAGGTTTTGCAGGCAGCAGCGCCAAGGCTTCGGCGACGAAATCCTTGTCCTCATCATCGACCAAGGGCTCCGCCCCATCGCGAAACAGGTGCCACCATCCAGCTAGATCCGCCTTGATCGTGATATTGCCCTTTGCCACGCCCCAAAAGCCCTGCGCCTGCGCATCCGGCACGCCCAAAGCCGCGATTTCCTTGGCAACAGCCATCAACGGCAGACTTTGAACATGCGCGCGGGTAAGCGGGAACAGATCTTCGGCATCAAATTTGGTCGGGGCCGCGCCAAAGCTGCCCACGTCAAAACCGTCGATCAGGTCTTGCATAGAATGGGCAAGTTCCACGGGTTTTGACGACCCCAGCCGCGCCATCAGAGACAACAGCGCCATCGGTTCCACCCCGGCGGTGCGCAAGTCGCGCAATGACAGAGTACCCAGACGCTTGGACAATTCCTCGCCTTTCGCCCCGGTCAGCAAACTGTGATGCGCAAACGATGGCGGTGTGCCGCCCATCGCCTGCATGATTTGAATTTGCGTGGCGGTATTGGTCACGTGATCGGCCCCGCGGACGATGAAACTGACCCCCATGTCGATATCATCGACCGAGCTTGCAAAAGTATAAAGCACCTGCCCATCGGCCCGGATCAGCACCGGGTCAGACACCGACGCCGCATCAATCGAGATAGGCCCCAGAATGCCGTCTGGCCATTCAATGCGTTGCTGGTCCAGCCGGAACCGCCAGTAACCAGCCCGCCCTTCGGCCCGCATTGCAGCCTTTTGATCTTCGGTTAGATGCAAAGACGCGCGGTCATAGACCGGCGGTTTGTGCATGTTCAGCTGCTTTTTGCGCTTCAGGTCCAACTCAACCGGCGACTCGAAGCATTCGTAGAACCGACCGTTCGCGCGCAATTCATCCGCCGCCTCGCGGTAGCGGTCCATCCGCAGGGATTGCTTTTCCACCCGGTCCCAGTGCAAGCCCAGCCAGTCCAGATCTTCCATGATCCCGTCGGCATATTCCTGTTTTGACCGTTCCTGATCAGTATCATCCAGCCGCAGAATGAAGGTGCCCCCCGCCTTGGCGGTGATAAGGTAATTCATTAAAGCCGTGCGCAAATTGCCCACGTGGATAAAGCCCGTCGGAGACGGCGCAAAACGGGTAATGGTTGGTTTGCCTACGGTCATGGGGCAGCTCTCCTAGAACCGCCCTTCCCTGTCATAGGGCACAGTGTTTGTCCAGTTACCCCGGCAGGGCGATCCGCATTCCTGTTTCGGCATGAACAAGCTAAGCTACCGCCATGACCGACACAGATCCAAAATTCTACGCGCCCAACTTGGCCTTGATCGAAGCTTTGGCACAGGCGGCAATTGCAAACCTGCCGCCCGCTTACCGCGACGCCGCAAGCGCATTGGCGCTTCGGGTCGAAGATTTTGTCTCCGATGACCATCTTGAGGCGATGGGTCTGGAAGACCCGTATGAGCTGACAGGTCTTTATCAGGGCGTTCCGCTGATCGAAAAATCAGTGGCCGACCAACCGACCGCGCCCGATGTCATCTGGCTGTTCCGCCGCCCTATCCTCGACGAATGGGCTGACCGCGGCGATATCTGTCTGGCCGACCTCGTGACGCATGTTCTGGTCCACGAACTTGCCCACCATTTCGGGTGGACCGACAAAGACATCGCTGCAATTGACCCTTGGTGGGAATAGACGGACGACCTTAGAAATCCGTCGGCGCGCCGCCTTCCTGTTTGCGTTTTGCCACGAACTGCCGAAGATCTTCCCTGTGATCTTGGTTCATCGCGGGCGGTTCGAATTCGGCGATGATCTGCTTATAGATCCGGTGCGCGCGTTCCTGCGTCCAGACTGCGCCGTCCAGGTCCCATGCCTCGTAGTTGCGCCAGTCCGACACGAAGGGTGCATAAAACGCCGTCGCATAACGATCTTGCGTGTGTTGACAGCCAAAGTAATGCCCGCCGGCACCCACCTCTTTGATCGCTTCAAAGGCCAGGTCATCTTCGGTTGTGGCAAAGGTTGCAGGTTCGCAATAGCGCTGGATCATTTGCAGAACTTCGCAGTCCATCACAAACTTCTCAGGGCTGGCAATCAACCCGCCTTCCAGCCAACCGGCGGCGTGATAGACCATGTTGGTGCCGGATTGCACCGCGGCCCATAGCGAGTTCGAGGTTTCCCACATCGCCTGCCCGTCGGGCACGTTGGCCGCACAAACGCCCGATGACCGCAATGGCAGTTTGTAATGGCGCACCAATTGCCCTGTCATTTGTGTGGCCCGCATATATTCCGGCGTCCCGAAGGCTGGCGCCCCCGATTTCATGTCAACGTTTGACGTGAATGTACCGATCGCAACCGGACAGCCCGGATTGATGTATTGCAGCAAGGCAATCGCAGCCAGTGCTTCGGCCAGACTAAGCGACACCGCCCCTGCCAGTGTGACCGGCGCCATGGCCCCGGCAAGCGTGAACGGCGTCACTATCACAGGTTGACCACGTTTTGCCAAACGCATGGCACCATCCAGCATCGGGTAGTCATGTTTCAGAGGGGAAACCGAGTTGATATTGGTGTACATTCGCGGCCGCGCGTCAAATTCATCATGGCTAAGTCCGGCCGCAAGCCGGGTCATTTCCATAACGTCTTCAACGCGTTCCGCTCCCAGCGAATAGGCGTGTATGACCTTATCCGTCAGCGTCAGCTTTTCGTAGACGCAGTCTAGATGCCGCACGGCAGGGTGAATATCAATCGGTTCAACCGGATAACCACCCGCGATATGGATGCAGTTAAAATACTGCGTCAGCTTCATGAATTCCTTGAACGTCTCAAAATCACCGGACCGTTTGCCCCGTTCCATATCCCAGGAATTGGGCGGCGATGATACGTTCACGAACACCATATGCTTGCCACCGATGATCACTTCACGCGCCGGATTGCGCGGTGTGATCGGGAACTGGGATGGCGCGTGTGTAAGCATCTCCATAACGAAAGTCTCGTCCATCCGCACATTCGTGCCATCTACCTTGCAGCCGGCTTTCCGCAAGATGTTGACTGCATCGGGATTCAGAAATTCAATCCCGATATCCTTGAGGATCCGCATAGCGCCGCGGTGAATGGCCATCACACCGTCTTGATCCAAAGGCTCGGTAGGCCGGTCTGGGTTTACCGGAACACGCCAGGCCATCTGGTCAATTGCTGCCGAACCTGCGCGCTCCTTGTTGCCCGCACGCCCCCCGGCACGGCGTCTTTTGCCTTGCTCTTCGGCCATAGCCTGATCTCCACCCACGTTTGGCGCCCCGACGGCCCCTTTGCCATCAAGATGAACGATGGTCTCGGAATTGATCCCTTCGAGGGCGACGCAATCATGTCGTTTTTGCGCAGCTTTACCGATCGGCGGCGGAAAGCCTGTCGATCCATCCTGGCAAATGATCGATGTCGGGCAGCACGACATCTGCGTGCGGCGCAAGATCTGCCGCCGTTGCGATGCCCGTCAACACGGCAACGGCGTACATTCCAGCATTTCGACCGGCAATCAGATCATGATGGCTATCCCCCACCATTGCCACGCGCACAGGGTCAAGACCGAAGGCCTTGGCAAACGCAGTTAACTGCCCAGTCGCGGGTTTGCCGCCATACCCGGAATCGCTTCCTGCAACAAAATCGAACAGCGGCAAGATGCCTGCCCCTGCCAGATGCGCACGCGCCGGTATCTCAGTGTCATTGGTTGCCAATCCGATCTTCAGGCCGCGAGTACGCAAATTGGTCAGCAATGGTACCAGGGCCACCGCAGGGGACATGGGTGTTGCCTCGGCTCGCGCGTTCATCTGATCAATCAGCGCGTTCAGGGACAGGCCCGGCAGATGGGGAAGCAAGTCTACGGCGATCTCGCGCGTGGTGGCCGCAATTACCGGGCTGTCGGCGGCAAATTCGCCCAAAGCAAAGTCATAGCCGATAACGCGTCCGAGGTCGCTCGCTGCCGTTTTGTTGCCCTTGGCCAGATCCAGCAATAGCCCCTTCGTCCAGTGCCCCCAACTTTGCCTAAAGTCAAAAAGGGTGCCATCTTTGTCAAAAATGATGCCGTCAATCATCTGAAAGTCCGATCGGGTTGGGCCGGTGAATGTCGTTCCACGAAACAACCAGAGGTGGCGGTTGCTTGATTGACGAATGACGGAAGGTCACAAATGGCAGGAGGCAATACCATTTTCACGTCCAGTTCATCTGCTGGGAATCCGGAAGCCACGCGCGGGCTTTCATCGGCGCATCATAGGGCAGCGAAACGGTATCGCAAAAGGCAACGACCCAGGCATCATCTGCCAGAATAAAATCCAGAACCGACCCAAGAAAGTCAGGCTGGCCGGCATTTGCGGCAATGTCAGCAGCAGATGCCCCGGTTGAGCCCAGAAATAAGGGCAAAAGATCGTCATTTTCAACCAGCCAGGTTAACGCCTGCAATGCCAGCGTTTCGGCGGCTTCTTGCCGATTGGGGTCTTCTTTGCGCATGATTTGTTCCGAAACTATCCTTTTGGCCAAGCATGTTTCCGGTCTTGGAAAGGAATTCTTAACCAATTCGCGGAACACTGCCGTGACGAAGTGTTTGGGTAAGATGGGCAACACAAGCCATGTTTGGCAAGATATTGATTGTTGACGGCGTTGCAACAAATCGCATCGTCCTCAAGGTGGCGCTGGAAGAGGCATTCTATCAGCCTGTTCTGGCTGCCGATGGGGAAGGTTGCCTGCACCATGCCCGCGACGCCTTGCCTGATCTGATTTTGCTTGATCTGGCACTACCGGGACAGTCGGGCGTCGCATTGCTTCACCAGTTGCAAGCAGACCCCGCGACGCGCAACATTCCTGTACTTGCCCTTGCGGAAAGCGATCAAGCGGCCGATCGTCTGCTTGCCCTTCAGGCCGGTGCAGAGGATGTATTGTCAAAACCTATCGACATTCAGTTTCTGCTGGCACGGATGCGTAACCTTCTGCGTGGCCGTGAAACCGTTGAAAGCATAGTCGCCGCTTCCGCCAGCCCGGTGCTTCTGGGCCTGGCCGAGGCACCGTCCCCGTTCCTCGGCCCGCCGGTCGTGTCGCTATTGACCGATCCGTCGCCGACAGCAACCAATTGGCGCACATCGCTTTTGCAAGTGATGACCTGCACAATCCTCGTGCAATCGCGCGAAGAGGCAATACTGGATACGAATACCGAATCCGGAAAAACCGTGCCGGATGTGTTCTTGATTGACGCCGGGATTGGCGGCGAAGGTTTGCGCCTCATGTCGGAACTTCGCAGCCGGCCTGCGACACGGCATTCGTCCGTCTGCATTTTGCTTCGTGCTGGCAGTACCGACAGTGCCGCTGTCGCCTATGACATGGGCGCGGACGACGTTGTCGTGTCGGATATGCCCGCGCTCGAGCTTGCATTACGATTGCAATCGCTTATCCGCCGCAAACGGCAAAACGATAAAAGCCGGGCCATAGTTCAAGATGGCCTTCGCTTGGCGACGATTGATCCTCTGACCGGTCTTCACAATCGCCGCTTCGCAATGCCACGGCTTGCCGGGATCGCTGAAAGTGCCGCGGCAGAGAGAACGGTTTTCGCCGTCATGATCGTTGATCTTGATCGGTTCAAGTCGGTCAACGATCGCTTTGGTCATGCTGCCGGTGACAGTGTCCTTGTCGAAGTGTCGCGCAGGCTGCAGGCCAATCTGCGCAGCGAAGACCTATTGGCACGCATTGGCGGGGAAGAGTTTCTGGTCGCTTTGCCCGCCACCAGCTATGAGGACGCTTGCGCCGCAGCCGACAGGCTTTGCCGGGTGGTCGAGGAGCAACCCGTTCAAGTTAACCCGGTTTGCAGTTTGCACGTCACCGTGTCGATTGGGCTTGCCATCAGCAGTTGTGACGACCGGCCCGAAGACGTCACAAATGTCATAAACCGCGCTGACCTGGCTTTGCTCAAGGCAAAGTCCGAAGGGCGCAACAAAGTGACGATAAGCAAGTCCGCAGCATAAAGCATTGGCGTTTGCGGAAATCGTGGCGCGCGCCCTGCGTTGGCAGTCAATTTGCATGGGTCAATAGCAAGCCGCGACTGTAAAGATCCGATGACCGGCGCAAAACCCAGATCAAAATGATTGGTTTGACAACAATTGACGCGGCCCCCGCAAGCAGGGTCTAGGGCGCGTCGCGGCGTTTGGCCCTGCGCGACAGACTTTGTTCCAGCCGGTCGGAAAAGGCCAGCCTTGCGTCATCCGACATCCCGACAATAAGATCGAAAATCAGATCTTGGCCAAGTTTCAGGCGTTCTGCGGTTCGCTCGGATTGCTGATCGAAGGCATCTTGCAATGCGCTTGCATCAAAGGGCGAAACCCGCAAGAGCGCCAGAACTTCGGCGACATTGGCGCGCCGGGCAAGTTGACCATCGCGCAGGTCTGGGCTGGCCGCGATGAAGGCCCTCCGCAATGCCGTGCGATCGTCTTTCGACAGCGCCTCGGTGAACGGGCCAAATCCGACATCGCGGGTTGGCATGCGGGCATGCATCGACCCGCCTTTGTGGAACATGGCACCGGCAACAAGCCCGGCGATCGCAAGATTGACCGCCAGAGACAGGATCAGTGCAAGGCGCATCCAGCGTCCAGCAGGGACGGCAGGTGGGCTGCCAAGCGGGGGGACAGATGCGCCGGAGGGTGTGGGGGCAATCATCGCCTATCCTTCGATAAAGTTAGCATCAATGGTCGGAATTAGTTCAAGCTCTTCAAGCGGGCCGTCTGCGAAAAACGTTGCTGCAATCGTGGCAATGGGTGTGGGCTGCACAAAACCTACCATCACGCCCGCCAGCGCCGCCCCGGCCAAACCGGCAAGTACGCCGCGCCCCCCAAGGGCCTTTGCCAGACCCTCCAAAAAACCTGTCTTGCGCGGGAACCGGTAAGCAGGCCCCGGCATTTGCGGAAGATGAATGTCGGCGTCGCGCAGGACCCGGGCCTGCAGTTGTGCTGTGTCGGGCTGCACTTGCGCCCGCGCCTCGGCAAAGAGCGCCTCCAGATCCTGATCATGCATCCTAATATTCCTCTTCATATCCCAGGTCCTCGCGCTGCCCCGATAGCAGTGCCGACAATGCGCGCTTGCCACGCGCGGTCAGACTTTCGACGGCCTCCAGTCCGATATCCATCACAGTGGCGATCTCTGGGTTGCTCAGGCCTTCGATGTGACGCAGTACAACGGCCTCGCGCTGTCGGACGGGCAAAGCAGAAAGCGCGGCGTTCAGGGCGGCCAACCGATCCGCCTGCATCAAAAGGGCTTCGGGCTTTGCCGCGCCGTCTTCGATCTCGGGCGCGTCGTCCAATGCCATAAGCTTTCTGCGCTGACGCGCGCGCAGCCGATCATTACATAGATTTGTCACCACCCGGTACAGCCAGGTCGCTACTTTTGCCTCACCTTGCCGCCACTCCGGTGCGATACACCACAATCGCAGCATGGCGTCTTGCGCCACATCTTCGGCCTCGGCCCTATCCTGCAGCAGCCGCGCCGCGTAACCCAGAATTCGCGGCGCAAGACGTGCAGTCAGCAGTCGTGCACCGCCTGCATCTCCATTCGCATAGAGCACAAGCAGCGCCTCGTCCGAAGCGTCAGAAAGGGCGTCAAAGGCCATGTCCATCCTGCTTGCGGTCTAGACGAAAAACGCGTCCTGTGCAAAGCCCGCGCCAGGGTCTGTTCTGGCACGGGCCTGCCATAGTTTGTGAAACCGATCAGCCGTTGTCGCCAGCGGCCCCATGCCGCCGGTGCATCTTGTCTTTCATGGCTTCCGCTTCGTCCTTGGAAATCGCGCCATCGCCATCAGCGTCTGCGCGTTCAAAGATCGAAGCCAAACGGGGGCCGCGTTCCATTTCTGCGGCGGACAAAAACCCATCGCCATCGTCGTCCATCCGCTCAATCATCTTGGCAGTCATATCGGCTGCGTGTTCCGTCATTTGGGCAAGGTGCATTGCTGCCAGTTCGGCGGCGTCCAGCTTGCCATCGGCATTGGTGTCCGCTTTGGCAAATTGCGCCGCCCGAAAGCCTGCAAACTCTTCTGCAGTAATCTTGCCATCCTTGTCGGCATCCAGCGCGTCAAACTTGGCAAATGGCATCGACCCGTCCTTTCGATCTGCAAGGGTCGCGGTGGCGGCAAGGCCTGTCAAGGCGACACTCATTGCCAAAAGTGCCAGCGTTTTCTTCGGTGTCATTGCAGTTTCCTTCAGTCTTGGCACGCAGGTCTTTGCGGCCTTCATGACCAGACAAACGCTGACGCATGGGATTTCCGTCGCTTATCCTCAGGAAAAAGTTTGCGACACGGCGCCGCAAGCCATGCATTGGGCTTTCCCGGGACCCCGGTTCAGGCGTATGCCAACAGCATTGGCATTTGTTGCCGTCCTAAAAAGTTGCAAAAACCGATGCCGTTTGTTTCCGACACCTTGCCTGATGAAGAGCGCGCCCTGAAGCCAGCCTTGCTGCGCGGCTGGCGTCGGCGTTGCCCGAATTGCGGATCAGGGCCGATGTTGCGCGGCTATCTGAAAGTGCGCGACAGGTGTCCTGTCTGTGCCGAACCCCTTCATCATCACCGTGCCGATGATGGGCCTGCCTATCTGACCATCCTGATCGTCGGACATGTCATGGCGCCGCTTATTTTGATCGCTTACACTAAGTATCGCCCTGATCCGATGACTCTTGCCGCGGTGTTTTCGGTAGGCACGGTTGCCCTGTCCCTGTTTCTGCTGCCTAGGCTGAAAGGCGCGTTGGTCGCGTTGCAATGGGCCAAACGGATGCACGGGTTTGGCAATGCACCCTGACACAAGCCCGCCCATGCCGATCCGGGCCGCTGCAACGACGGTGCTTTGGCGCGATGGCGCAGAAGGCTTGCAGGTCTTGATGGGTCAACGCGGCGCACAGGCGGCCTTCATGCCGTCGAAATACGTTTTCCCGGGGGGAGCAGTCGATACTGCCGACGCAAGGGGCGAAACCAACATCGCATTGCACCCGCGCTGCTTGGGGCGATTGCGCCTGAACTGCCCGGCAGATGCCCCGCAACCCGAGGCGCTTGCCACAGCTGCCTTGCGCGAACTTTGGGAAGAAACCGGCCTGCGGCTTGCCCGCGCGCCGACTGGCGAATTTCCGATGCGGTTTGTCTTCCGCGCCATCACCCCGCCGGGCCGCAGCCGCCGCTTTGATGCCCGGTTCTTTCTGGTGAACGCCGCATCCATCATCGGCGATCCGCATGATTTCAGTGCCGCGTCGGACGAGCTGTCACATCTTCACTGGATCGGGCTGTCAAGTGCGCGCAGCCTTGATCTGCCGTTCATCACCGAAGTCGTCCTTTCAGAAATCGGCCATGTGTTGCAGCAAGGACCACAGAACGACGGCGTTCCGTTCTTTGACAACTCTGGCCCGGCGCCCACTTTTCGAAGGCTGGTCTAATCCAGGTCCGGGCGCTTTCCGGCCTGCGTCCAGAGAGGGTGCGGCACCACATCCTTGGCGCGAAAAAAGTAGCGCCAAAAGATCTCGCGGTAGTTGGCGTAAAAATAGCCGTCATTGCGCGCCAGATAGTGTTCGCGGTCCTGCGCAAATGCGCGCGGCAGGCGGTACCAGGCCAGCCCCGGATGGCTGTGATGTACGGAATGATAATTGTTATTCAGAAACAAGAGCGCGAAAAATCCCCGGTCCGCAATGACAACTGAACGGGCCCGCGCAAGGTGATGCGCGCGATGTTCCAGAAAGGTACGAATTTTCAGCAGGCCAAATCCGAGATAGGCCGCCATCAGATAGGCCCAGATCGGCATTCCCGGCGTGGCCCAGAGCCAGCCGATCATCAGTGCCACACCAACCAGATGCAAGAGCCAGGCATTTCGGATATGCCGGTCTCCGTTCAGGATGGCGCGCAGGTCAGTGCCGACAAACGACCAGATCGACACTGCAGGCCCCAACAGAATGCGGCCCGCCAGCGTGTTGTTAGCTTTCAGCAAAACCTTTTGAAATTTCGGCAGGTTTTCCCAGATTTTGGGATCAAGAAAGTTCGATTCCGGGTCATCGTAGGGATCGGTCAAGATCGGGTCATGGTGATGTGCCAGATGGGTGTCCTTGAAACGAATATAGGGAATGTAAATGGTCGCACCCAGAAACACCGCAGCCTCGCTTAGCCGTCGGCTGCGGAATGGATGGCCATGCAGCACTTCGTGTTGCAGCGACGAAAACTGTGCAACCGCAAAACTGGTCATCAAAATCGCAATGGGCAGTGACAGATCGGACAGCCAAGTTGTCGCTATACCAAGCGTCAGATAGGTAGCAATCATAACCGTAAGGGT
This sequence comes from Pseudorhodobacter sp., assembly GCA_031402355.1. Lineage (GTDB taxonomy): Bacteria > Pseudomonadota > Alphaproteobacteria > Rhodobacterales > Rhodobacteraceae > JACMNW01. The sequence continues at coordinate 15,323 of JANNSG010000123.1, forward strand.
CTGCCACTCGACAACAGGCTGCTGGGTCTGCAAGATTTTTTCCTGACATATCTCGGTTCCGTGATTAGCACTTGCTTCGGGCGGCGGGAATCCCGAAGATAAGCACCACAAAGTCAACAATGTTCACTTATATCACCATGAGTTGCCTATAATGGACAAACGTCTGCGCGCCGTACTTTTCAAGACCCGCCTTGCCGAGGCGATGGCTGAACGTGGGCTTACCCAATCGGCGCTGGCGCGAGCGGTCAAGGTAGATCGCTCTACCGTTTCACAATTGCTTGGCGCTGGCACCCGACTGCCCAATGCGCAATTGGCGGCCGATTGCGCGGCAACACTTGGGATCAGCGCCGACTGGCTTTTGGGCCTGTCCGAGCGGCCAGAACCCTTGGCGGATTTGCTGGCAACCTCGCTTAGCATGACCGAAGCCCCGCGAGCGCTGATCGACGAGACAATTTTTGGTTGGCACCGCGAAGCTGCCGGATACAAGATCCGCCACGTACCCGCCACTTTGCCCGATATGCTGAAGACCCGCGCCATGGTGGAATGGGAATATCACCCGCAACTTGGCCGGACGGCAGAGCAGGCGCTGGGTGCGTTTGAAGATCGGCTGGCCTGGATGCGCGGCGCCAGATCGGACTATGAGATAGCCCTTCCGCTGCATGAAATGGCAGCTTTTGCAGGTGCAGTTGGTTATTACGATGGCTTGCCCGCAGCAGTCAGATTGGAACAGATGGACCGATTGATCACGCTGTGCGATCAGCTTTATCCCTCTTTGCGGCTATATCTGTTTGACGCCCGCCGCGTGTTCTCCGCCCCGGTCACCATATTCGGGCCCTTGCTGGCAGTGGTCTATCTGGGGCGCCACTATATCGCCTTTCGCGATTCTGCGCGCATTACAAAAGTGGCCGAGCATTTTGACTGGCTGGTGCGCGAAGCCAGCCTAGGTGCGCGCGATGTGGCAAGTCATCTGCGCGGGCTGCGGTCCAGCATCAGCGCCGACTGACCACGGCTTAAGCGCCCGGCGGTCTTAGTTTTCCAACGTCATAGCCATTGAAATCAAAGACCTCACCAGCGGCTTTTCTGCGATCCTGTGGCAATTTTTCGCCTCTGTTCAGAATAAACCCGAACGCTCCGGACGGAGTGCCGATTGCCATCGTCCGGTACCCCTCATCCACCCACAGCACCCACCAGTCCTGATCCAGACCGCCTCGGCCCAAGACCTTGAACCGTCCGGGGCCGGTTGCGGCGATCAGGCCCGCGCCCGTAACCTCTTGGCCAGACAGGCAAAGCCGGTAGGTCAAAGTCAGGCCCTTTGGTCCGGGCGCGAATACCGCTTTGCCTGATTGGCATGGCCGCGTAGCACCTGACGAAAAACTGTCTGCTTGAATCCAGGTGCCGACCAGTCGATCCATATCAAAAGCGGCATTTGAAAAGATCGGAACTGACACCGCGCGGTAAACGTCAATTCTGCCGTCGCCGCGCGGCGCACAAGATGCCAGCATCACGCAAAGCACAAAGATCAATCGACGCATAGGGTAACCCGGCTTCCGTCTTTCTGCAGAATGTCGTTACAGCCAAACAGCGGCTTTACCGGCGCGCAAGTGCCCGACCGCGCCAGACACAACGACGAACAATCACCCTGTTTGCGGCATTGCTTACCGGCATCGCGGGTTCGCTTGACACAAGCTTTCCCGCTCGATTTTCCCGCATTTCCCCAAATGCCGCCACGCTTT
>JANNSG010000124.1:0-15857 GCA_031402355.1 Pseudorhodobacter sp.
AGAACGATTTCGCCATCCACGACAACTTGCAGTCGGTTAGACACCTGATTCATGACCACCCGGACGGTATGCTCGTCGGTGTCGTTCAGGCCCAGATTGTCAATATTGATCGTCTTGAAGCCTTCTTTCGCGGTGGCAACCTGCACCATCAGGCCATCGCCATTCAACGTCAGGCCGTATTTCATATGGTTCCAGACCAGGCGAGCTTCAGCGCCATCCGCAACATCCCGGCTGAAATCAACTTTGAAGCTGATCTTCTTGGCCTCTTCAAAGGCGGTTAGGCGGCCCAGATCGACATAGTCTTTGACACCATCGAGGCGGATCATCTTTTCGCCACCGACCGTCACCATACTGGCGTCGTCCCTGAAGGCCGCCTTTGCCAGTGTAGCCAAATTGAGCACATAGTCATTTATCCCTGGAAGTGAGCTGGGCGGTGTGACGCCGCCGCCATCAGTGGGGGGTGTGACGACACCACCACCATCGGTCGGTGGTGTGACGACACCGCCACCGGAGTTGCTGGCACCACTGCCCGCCGGAATAGAGCCCTTGTCAGCATAATAGGTGTTGGCCGCCACCTTCCAATCGGACTGGTTGGTGTACCCATCAAACCGTGGACCGCTGAACCACGGTGCACCGGAATAGCTGTTGCCGGTGACCGAGACATTGTCTGAAACTGCGTTCAGATGGATTTGCGGCACCATAACGTCGTGTTGCGCACCAAACTGCTTGATGTAAGCCGCATTGGCCGCATCAGCCGGGTTAAGCGGTGCAGCAATCAATATATTGTTGCGCACAGTCAGACCGTTTGTCTCGCCTACGGTAATGCCGTGCGAATGGGCATTCGAGATCGTATTGTTCTCGATCAGGATGTTCTGGTAATACATCGAGGCCCCCGCCTGCCCCTGATCTACCTTTTCATTGCGTATGAAGATGGATTCCGTCCACGAGCCCTTCCCAATATCAAGAACATTGTCGCGTATCGTGACATCGGTAGTCGGCCTGGTGGCACCGGTCGTCCAGAACTGGATAAAGTCCGGGTGATCCGTCGACCCTGGAGCACCTCGAAAATCATGCAGGTGATTTCCCTCAAGCAGCAGATTCGTGGTTGCAACGACGTCAATCCCATCAGAGCGGATGGAATGGATATCATTATCGAGGATTTTTATGTTGGAGGATGTATCAATGATCATGCCCCGCATGAAATTCTTGATTTCACTGTTTTCCAGTGTCACGCCGTTGGAATTGGAAATCAGAAGGCCGCGCCCGTTGGCATAGCCATCATCAATAGCATTGCGGCCTGACACCACGTCTCCGTCGAACACAGAATTGCGAATTATGATCGAGCTACTATTTGATACAAGAAACGGAGTAGCATGCTCAGGATCCCCCGCCTTGAACTTGTAATCAAAATTGATGCTGTCGAAGGTGATTCCCGTCGCGCCATTCAAAGACACGGAAGAAAACGTTGCAGGCGATCCTGCATCTGCCGACTTGATCGTCACTGCTGACGAATAATCATTCCCCGTCGAGAAGGCCCCATAATTGCCGCTTGCCAAAAGGATCGTGTCGCCGGCTTTGGCCTGCGCCATTGCAGTGGTCAGCCCGCTCGCGCTTGAGACAGAAATGGTTGCCATCAGAGTACCTTCCGAGTTCTTGCGTGCAGAAATACGCAGTTTTCAGGTGTCGTTTTCACGTCAACGACAATCTCCAGTCTTTCGCGGCAGCATCGCGACTGGATTAAGGCGAAGACGTGTTCATTGCCTAAAAAGACATGTCTACGCCCTCGGACTGTTTCCAACCCGCTGTCAGCTTTCGTTAAAAATCAGGAGTTTAAGATTATTGTTGCCTGTGCCAATTTAATCGCACCCCCTTTCAGGGATGGCAACAATCAGGTCACAATTTGCCAAAGACTGCGCGGAACGTCGCTCAATCAGTTGGTAGGGGGGGCGATATCTTGCCCAGTGATCCGCCCAGAGGCGTGCCCTGATCCCAGGCTCACGTTCAGATTGATAAACCCTAGGCTTTGCTGGCGTTGATTCTGCGCCAGCAGCAATTCGGCACTGGTGATTGATTCTTCATCATCAAGCAGGTCGTTCAGGGTGGCGCTGTCGCGCAGCACCAGATCGCGCGTCAGATTTGCCGCCTCGCGGTAGAGCCGCACTGTTTTTTGCGAAGCCTGTGCTGCCGAGGCGCTGGCGGAATAATCCGTAATCGCCGTTTCAACTTCGCGGATGGCATCCAGAACTGCGGATTGCCATGCCGTATGCGCCTGACGCGCGCGCGATTCCTGGGCACCAAGCGCCCCTTTGCGTGGCCCATTGGGCAGGGATGGCAGGGTCAGGGTTGGCCCAAAGAAATATTCCGCCCCATGCACACCGCTGGCTATCGATGCCAGTGTGATCGCTCCGCTCAGCGAAAGCTGGGGGTAAAGCTGGGCCTGTGCCACGCCAATTTCGGCGACATTGGCATAGTATACCCGCTCGGCGATCCGAATATCGGGGCGATTGCGCAGGATGTCGGCCGGAATACCAACATTTGCGGACAGAGCCGGAAGCGGCATGAGCCCATCTTCAAGACCGATGTCCAAGGTGCCCGGGGCCACGCCCAGAAGTACGGCAATCTGGTAGTGTTGGCGCAAGATCGCCGCACGGGCGGTTGGCAATGCGGCCTCGGCCTCGCTCAGCCGCGCCTCGGCACGCACCAGATCAAGCCGGGTCGCGGCACTTCGGTCAAACAATGTCTGGGTCAGATCCAGCGTCTTGTGGCGGGCCCTGATCTCTTGATGGCGGATGCGCAGCACCTGCTGGCTATAGCGCAGGTCGATGTAGGCGGTGGTCAGATTGAGCAAGACCAACAACTGGGCGGCATCCGTCTCGGCATCTGCAACCTCGACACGGGCGCGTGCCGCCTTGACCTGCTGGCGGCGCGCGCCGTAGGGGTCGAGCAGCCAGGATAGGCCCAGAGAGGCCTCACTGCGGGTCTGCGGGGTGCCGCCCAGACTTTTGGATCGCCGCGCCCCCAGGCTTGGGCTCAGGTTAGCATTGCTTGGAACCGTGTCCAGATTTGCTTGCGCCTCCACAATGCGTTCTTTGGCAGCAAACAAGCTCAGGTTGTCTTGCATGGCGCGTTCAACCAGATGGTCAAGCGTGGGATCCTTGAAACCTTTCCACCAGGCAGTGTTTTCCAAAAGCACCGGCACAGTGCTTTTGTGGCCTGAATAGGACCCTAGAAAAGGAAAGGCGGGGGCAGTATAAGGCGTATCCTTGGCACAGCCCGCAAGCGTGCCCAAAACAACTGCAAAAACGCAGATCGGGCGCGTCTTGCGCCAAATTGGGTTCATCATATACTGCCTGCCCGTTCTATGCACCGCTTGTGCGGTTTTGTTTGACGGAAATTGCCTCAGGCCGGACTTTGGGCCAGAACGGCCTTTTAGGCAATCACAGCGATACCGCGGACAGGCTATCAGCCGCTATCTGTGCCCCTGCTGCATCACTCATATCCATTGAAAATGATGGATTATCCTGTGTCAGCCTTCGCGGAAGGCGCGCGACAACTGATCCATCATGGGTTTTGTCAGGTAACTCAGGATGGATCTTTCCCCGGTTTCCAGAAACGCTTCGATCGGCATTCCCGGGATCAGATCGACATTGCCCAGCAACGCCAGATTTTCTGGCGGCACTGACAAGCCCACCCGGTAATAGGATTGCCCGGTCGTCGGATCAGATACCGTACTTGGTGGCACTTCGGACAGTTTGCCAAAAATTTCCGGGATCGTGCGCATGTCAAATCCGGGAAATGACACCTTTGCCGTCTGGCCAACAAAGATCTGGTCAATGGATTTGGGATCAACCCGCAATTCGAACTCCACACCTTCGGATTGTGGAATGACCTGCACTACCGTCGCTTCTGGCGGCACCACGCCCCCCACGGTGAACACCTGCATTTCATGGATGATCCCGTCGGTCGGTGCCAGGATATCAACCCGCTCCAGCTGTTTTTCGACTGTCGTCAGTTGCAAGATCAGTTCATCACGCGTGGCTGTTGCCTCGCGCAGTTCGGTCACCACATCCTCCTTGAAGGTGCGGTTTGATTGCAAGATCTCCAGCTCCGTGTCGCGGATCGAATTCTTGATGCGCGCCAGCTCTGATTGCAACTGCGACTTTTGCCCCAGAAGGCTCGACTGGGTGCGTTGCAGTTCCAGGACCTGGCTTTCCCGGGCAAGCCCTTCGTTATTCAGCGCCTGCAGGCTGTCCAACTCGCGCTTCACATATCCCAATTGTTCATCCACCGAGGTGATCTGCCCTGTCAGCCCGTCTGTCTGGTTGCCAAACTGCAAGATGCGTTCGTCCAGCTGTTCTTTCTTACCCTCCAGCACGTCACGTCTGGCCTGAAACACGGCTTGTTGGCCCACGTAATGGCGCTCGATCTCTATCCCGTCCAGCTGGGGTGGTGCCGGCAGGCGGGCGATCGTTTTCTCACCCAGATACTCTGCCTGAAGCCTGCTTTCGCGCGCTGTCACTTCGGCCAGACGATTGCGAAAGATGTCCTGATTGATCAACAACAGGGTCGGATCCAGCTTTACCAGCACATCGCCCGCGCGCACCACGTCGCCGTCTTCAACGAAGATCTCAGACACAACCCCGCCGTCCAGACTTTGCACCTGTTTCGGCTTGCCACTGACCACCGCCTGCCCCGAGGCTATGACGGCACCTGAAATCATCGTGCTTTGCATCCAGACAAAGCCGATGACCAAAAGGGCAAGACTTGCCATGACCCCGATCCGCGCCGTCGCGGCAAGGTTGGTTTTCAGTTTCACCTCAGTCTCCGGGCGGCGGACCATGATCTATCCAATCTTCTGTTCGGCGGGGTCGTCGGCGAGCGCATCGTCGCTGTCCACCGGACGCATGGCCATCTGAATGATCTCTTCCTTGTTGCCGAAATGCGCAATCGTGCCTTTGTGCAGGATCATTACCTTGTTCACCGCATGAATGACCGATGGCCTGTGCGCCATCACCACCACCACAGATCCGCGCGCGCGCAGGGTCAGAATGGCGGCTGACAGGGCATCATCACCGCCACCGTCAAGGTTCGAGTTCGGCTCATCCAACACGATCAGGCGCGGAATGCCGTAGATGGCCCGTGCCAGACCAAGCCGCTGAATCTGCCCGCCTGACAGGGGTTGCCCCGCCATGCCGATCGGCGTGCCATAGCCCCCGGGCAGTGCCAGGATCATCTCATGCACCCCGGCAATCTGGGCGGCCTCGATGATCATCTTATCCTGGGCTTGCGGATTGAAGCGCGAAATGTTTTCGGCAATCGTGCCCGGCAGCATTTCCAGCGTTTGCGGCAGATAACCAATATGGCGCCCCAGATCTTCGGGATGCCACTGTTCCAGCGTCGCCGCGTCAAGCCGGATTTCGCCCGCCTCGGGCCGCCATGCGCCAACCAGCACCTTGGCCAGACTGGATTTACCCGCCGCCGAATTGCCAATCACCCCCAAACCGTCACCCGGACTAAGGGAAAAGGTCAATTGGCTGAGGATTTTCTGCCGTACCCCACCCTGCCCCGTTCCCGGCGCATATTTGGTCAGGTTGGTGACCTGAATAGTCCCCTTGGGGTCTGGCAGAGCGATATGGCCCGGCTCGGTTGGCATCCGGTCCAGTGTGGCGAGGATACTGCGATGCGCTTGCAGGACCCGGCCGATGGATTTCCATTGCCCGATCACCTGATCCACTGGCGCCAGCGCGCGCCCGGCAATGATGGATGTGGCAATGATTGCGCCGGCCGATACCTCTTGCTTGATCGCAAGATAGGCCCCCAGCGTCAGCAGCATGGATTGCAGCAGCATCCGGAAGGATTTGGAAAAGGCCGAAAATCCCTCGCTGCGCTCTCCGCTAAGCTGCGCATAGGCAAGGCTTTGATCATGCATGTCGCGCCAGCGATCTCCGATCCGGCGCTGCATGCCCAAGGCAAACACCACTTCGGCATTGCGACGGCTTTTCTCGACAAAATTGCGCTCCGAGCCATCTATCGATACCGCACGCGCAATCGCATCACGCGTGACAACCTGGTTCAGGAATGCGGCGATAGTGACCACCAGGGCCCCCGCCAGGGTCAGATAGCCAAGCCATGGGTGGATGAAAAACACGATGGCCAGAAAAAACGGAATCCAGGGCACATCGAAGATGCCCAAAATTGCCGGACTGCCCAGGAAACCACGCACAACATCCAGATCCCGGATGGGGTTATCGCCACTGCGATCCTGTGATGCGCCCAAATGCATCCAATAGTCGAAGGCCTTGTTGCCAACCAGCGCATCCAGCCGGTAGCCGGCCCGTGACAGCAGCCGCGCACGCAGAAATTCGTAAATGCCCAAAAAGGCGTAAAGGATAACAACAATGACAAACAGACCCTGCAACGTGGCCACTGACCCGCTGGACAAAACCCTGTCATAGACCTGCAACATGTAAATAGGGCCGGTCAGCATCAGAATGTTGATCGCGGCCGAGAACAGTCCCACCTGCACAAACGTCCGGCGCATCTGGCGCAAGACAATGCGGTAGGGGTTGTTTTGCTTGTTCAGGGCTTCGGCCATCTACGATATCGCCCTATTCATCTTTACTTTCGGCGCAAATACCACCCCAGCCAGCTTGCGCAAAGAAACGGGCATTTGCAAATGCAACGGAGGTTTCGCGCCTATGCCAAGAACATGCAAGGGCTGGCAAAGTATTGCGCGGAACACTGCGCAAATAGTCTCTAATCTTCTGATATTCATACCATCCCCTTTCCATAAATCATAAAACTACTCCGTTTCGCGCGCGAAAACCTATCCGCGTCTACACAGCCAATCAGCCAACCTGGTCTCAAAATCCGGTCCCAGGCCCGCCCCAGACAGCGTGTAGCGCGCCAATGCCCCCTTGCCCGTTGCGTGCAACCAGACACCCGGCATAATTTCGCTTTGGCCTTTGGGCGTATTCTGCGTTTTTGATGGCCGCAATGCCCGGGCAAGCAGTGCCTGCTCCGCCGCGGCGGTTTGCGGTTTGGCTTTGCCCAGCATCTGCACAAAGCGCGGCCCAAGGCTGACATCCGCCTCAAGTGCTGCGGCCAAGGCCAAGCCGAGCCGCTCTGGAATCGCCGCCGGAAACCGAAGGGCTGTATCCAATTGGCGGTAAATTGTCACGAAACTGCCTATTTTTGACCGCTTGGCCCGGCTTGCGCTGGAAAACAGATGCCGCAACGCAGTTTGCACATCGGGGTAAACCCCTGCCTCTGCCGCCTTGGCTGCGATCCGGCCACGTTCGTAATGGCCAAGCGCCACCCGGATCTCATTTTCTTCAACCATGGCAAGATACGCATCCTGCGAGCCGTCCGGGCGCCGTAACAGAGCCTGAATATGGGAAAACCGGACTTCACCAGTTTCTGCATAGAGGTCGGTGATTGCCATCAGCCGTCGCCATCCCGAAATCAACCCATAACGCCCCCCCCCTAAGTCAACCAGATCAACCGGCACCTGTTGACCACGCGCGCGCAGGCTTTCCCGCAAAGATGCCATGTCTTCATCATCATGGTGGATGCGGTCGCGCAGCAAATGCTCCATCTCGATCGCCGCCAGCGGCACCTGCTGGATCAACCGGCCCTCGGCCCGGGCAGACTGCAATTCCGCGCTCACCTCTCGCAAAGCTGCCGCCGTGGCCGCATCGCCCGCCATTTGTGCAATTGGCACAGCACTGCGCGAAACAGACCCGAAAGGGCCGCTTAGAGCCTTGTTTTCGAGTGGGGCAGAGGCAAGAAATGTCTCTTGCGGCGGGGTTAGTCGCACACGTTTTGCCATTTTAGCCTCCTTAACCCTGGGCGTATATGTTTTGAGCCATGTTAGAGCCTTTTTGATAGGGCAGGGCACCTAAATCAGCTTACCCTGCGCCTTCATCTCGTCGCGCCGCCATACCCCCAGCAAAAGCCGCTTGAAGGCGGCATAGGTCTGATCAAAGGTCTCCCGGCCCCGCGTATAGGTATCGCGAGTGAAATCGCGGTAGTCGGCCTCGTAGATGCCCGATATCCGTTCGCCTGCCTGACCGATCAGCGCAGTAAAATCCTGCCGGTATGGGCTGAGTGCGCGCCCCAAGTAGGCCTGCATCAGCCCTGCCAGTTCTGCTTGCTGCGCGCCGTCATAGCGCGTGATCACCGCACGCACGGCGTCCCATTCAAAGGCCAGTTCTGGCCGCCCAAGCGCACGCGCTGCCATGTTTTCGCCCGTCTCGATCGAGGAAAACGTCTGATGCAGCATGTCAAAGAATCGCCCCGTCGAATCAAACTCCAGAAACGAGGCGCCCACCGGCACCAGCAGGATGTCAGACGCGGCAAGCCCGTTGATGGTGAGGTAGCCAAGCGCAGGCGGCGTATCCAGCAGCACGATGTCATAGGCATCCAGCACGCCGTCGGCATCCAGCATATCGGTCAGCGCATCCCACAGCTTCCAACCGCGCGCCTGCATGCGCCAAACGGGGATCTGGAATTCCGCCCAGTACAGGTTCAACTGTGCGCCGATCAGATCGATGTTTGGCCAGTGGGTTTTCTGGATGATATCCTGTGCTTTGATCCCCAGCGCCTCGGTCATCGTTTCATCCAGTGGCAGGGGGGCCTCGCCGCGCGTCAGACGCCCCTGGTTTTCGGCCCGCAAATGCCCCGCATAGTGCCGTGCGATCAGCGGGAACACGGTTTGCCATTCATCCGCCACCCGGCCTCCAAAGATCGAGGTCATCGACCCTTGGCTATCAAGATCAATCACCAGCACCTTGTAGCCATCAAGTGCTGCCGACATGGCCAGATGGGCGGCGGTTGATGTCTTGCCTACCCCGCCCTTGAAATTAGCCACTGCGACGATTTTTGCAGGCAGCCCCCTGGGGCGGTAGGGCAGATATTCCTTGGTGCGCGACCCTTCGCTTGCGAAATGCGCCCGCAGCCGCAGCACTTCGTCCAGCATGAACCATTTCGCCCCGGTTTCGGTTTCACTGCGGCCTTGCGGCAGATCGGGATTTGCTTTCAAAACACGACGGAAATGGGCTGGGGCGACCGGGATCAGATAGCGGGTAATCTCCCAGGTGGAAAACAGCCGAAGCGCTTTTCGGCCTTCCTCTTTTATTCCCCGGCTAGCAAGGTCATTGCGGCCTCGGGCGCAGGCGTCCGCAAGGTCCGCAAAATCTGCGGTGCCCGCCGAAGGGCCCAGATCGGCTAGTGCAGCCTCGGGGCTGATGTTGAAATAGGGGGGGGTGCCTTCACCGTCTTTGGACATTGCTTTTGGCCCATGTGCGCTGTTTTGGAGCATATATCACAAAACACGGCATATGGAAGCAAAGAGCACACAAGCCGCGCTATTTCTATGTAAATTCAAGCTTTGCCGACCTTATCTCTGCCTGTGTCTGGTAGCCCGCCATTTTTCTTGGCAGTTAGAAATTGAGTTATTAAATTAGTTAAAGGAAAGTCATTTAGGGGTAAGTTGTTGTTGAGAAGCGAGATTCGGATGGTTTTTCCAGCGCTGGTGACTCTGATCCCCCGTTGTTATGACTCTGATCCCCCGATCGGCTGACTCTGATCCCCCGAAAGCTTTGCTGGACCAAGGCTGTGGATAACTCTAGCGTGGTGTCACTAAAACCACGAAACGAATCTCGGGCTGCCTTGAAGATATCGAGCGGAAACCGGGACGATCATTGGGCAGAGACAGTGGCAAGATCGGGTATCCGCAGGGCAGGGGGATTGGTGCCGGTGCGGCATCAGACGGGCGATTTTTTCGTTTGCGATATCTTGGATGCCCTGCCGAAAGACGACATGGCCACGATGGAACACCCGGTGTTTTCGCTGGCAACCAGGCCTGATCTGCGGATCCTCTCCTATGCTCATAACGGCGTGGATATTACTGTAACGCCGTCAGTGCGCGGTCTTGCCACCATCCATGACAAGGATATCCTGATCTATTGCATCAGCCAGTTGATGGCGGCACTGAACGCAGGGTACGCGATCAGCCGCAATGTGACCCTGCGCGCGCACGATCTGCTGGTGGCGACCAATCGTGAAACATCTGGCGATTCTTACCGGCGCCTGCGTGAAGCGTTTGAACGGCTTGCGGGCACCCGCATCACCACCAACCTTGCGATCGAGGGGCAGAATGGGGACGGGGTCGAAGTGACCCGAGGCTTCGGCCTGATCGAGGGCTGGGAGATCGCGCGCAAAACCAGGGGCGGGCGGATGATATCCGTGTCTGTCACACTGTCGGAGTGGCTTTACCGCGCTGTGATGTCGTCGGCGGTCCTGACCCTCAACCGCGATTATTTTCGCCTGCGCAAACCGCTGGAACGGCGTATCTATGAACTGGCACGCAAGCATTGTGGCCGCCAAGACAGCTGGCGCATCTCGGTCGAAACACTGCTGAAAAAATCCGGCTCTGCCAGCCCGCGGCGGGTGTTTCGCGCCATGCTGCGCGAGATGATTGCGGCCGATCACTTGCCCGATTATGCCATGCTGGAAGAGCCGGGTGATATCATCCGCTTTACCAACCGGACGCAGGTTCTGGAGACAGGGCAGGGCGCACAATTGCCGCCCCTTGCCAGTGCCACCCATGATGCCGCGCGTGCGGCGGCCCCGGGGTGGGATATCTATGCGTTGGAGGCGGATTGGCGGGCCTATTGGGCGGCGTCTGGCAGGCCCCGGCTGCGGTCGGCTGACCGGGCCTTTCTGGGCTATGTCAGGGCCCGGATGGGGCAGGGGCGCGACTAGGCTTTTGCCCAGGGCCGAACCGGGGGCACCCAAAGGTATGCGTGCACCTGTTGGAAATAACGGCAACATATAGATGCTGCAGCTGTATTTTGGCAGCCTGTCGATGCAAGGAAATTTGCCAAAGCCTTCTGAGGCAAGATCCAACTGCGCGTGCCACCAGAATCGGCATCAAACGACAATTGAAAACACCTGGTCGGGGTCAGTGTTCTGCCAGTGGTATGCCCGCGCGCAAACGGGGGCTGCTGCTGCGGGCGCCAGCTTTCAGTATGAAAGCCGACAAAATAGAAATAATGCCTATAGTTAGCATGCCTACGCCAACATAGATGACCAATCCGATCCACCAGGATTGCCCCATGATCATCGCCGTAATCCCGGCAATCATCGCCGTGAAGGTGCCAGCCAATGCGAAGACAAGGATCATGACCATTTCCTTAGCGAGATGAATAACAACTATAGGTTGAACTATTTGCTTATTTTTCTTCTCAGGCAAGTAAAATCTAATTTTTCATTGCGGCACCGGTCCGCACGTCCGCTTTTCTCACATCTTCCTCTATGTGCTGTTAACAGCGGTTGATTGCGCGGGGTTTCTTGCGTGCTACAGTCGATAGGGCTTTGTATTTCGGGGCGTGCAGAAAGGGTGATCGATGTTTGCTGCACTGAAATATGGGGTCGCGTGTTCAACTGTTACGCACCAAATCGACGCAGGGCAGTGCAGTTTCTTGGACTGGTCCTTTGCTAAGCGGTGCATCGCCGTCACCATGCCAGAAGATAGGCGCCCGCCCGCCGATTCTGCGCCTTACGCCAACCAGAGGCTGATCTGTGAAGCACAGGAGCGGCGTTCGTGACCGGCTCTCTTTGGGTCCCCCTTCGAATCGCCGATCGTGCGTCCGGGCAAGAGAGCAATTTCAACCTGCGCCGCGTCCTTGCCGCTATAGGGGTGCTGATATCCCATGCCTATCCGGTTTCGCTGGGATCTCGCGTGCCAGCGATGCAGGTGACGCTCAAAAAAGCCATCTTGTTGCGTAGAAAAAATAGCCTCATAATGAAGATTATGTAATATAAAATCCCTTTGAGGCAAGGCCGCACGACTGCGGTCTTGCGAACAATGACTGGATATTTGTCCTCATTGGCCTTAATGATGACGAATTCCAATTGGTTATTGACGCCATTGCGCGGCACTGCAGATCAGAGTTTGACAAGACGCTATCGGCGTATGATCCGCGGGCGTAGTTAAGGAGAAGTGGATTGAAGGTTGCTATTTTTGCTGGTGGTAAGGGGTCCCGACTGATCGAGGAAACCCGTGTGCGGCCCAAACCCCTGGTCGAGATCGGCAACAAACCTATCCTTTGGCATATTATGCAGCACTATTCGGCCTATGGGCACAATGATTTTGTCCTGGCCTTGGGCTACATGGGCGATCTGATCAAGAAATACATCTCGGACCAGTGCCAATATAACGGCAATCTGCGCGTTGACTTCAAGAACCGGGATCTTTTCGGCCAACCTGCTTCGGAAAGCGCCGATCAGTTCCCTTTCCCACCCTGGAGCGTCGATTTGATCGACACCGGCGAAGACACCATGACCGGTGGGCGGCTTGCCCGTTTGAAACCCTATCTGGGCGGCGAGACGTTCATGCTGACCTATGGCGATGGGGTCTCCAACGTCGATCTTGATGCGTTGCTGGCCTTTCACCGATCGCATGGCAAGCTTGCCACCATGACCATGGTGCGCCCGCTGACCACTTTTGGCCATATCGCGGTGCGCGAAGACGGTCTTGTCGAGGGCTTTCAGGAAAAGCCGGAAACTGCGAAAGACTGGATCAATGGCGGCTTTTTCGTACTGGAGCCCGAGGTGCTTGATGCCGTGGCAAGTGTCAACGGCGATGCCATCATGTGGGAACAGGGGCCTTTGCCAAAGCTGATCGAGATGGGCGAGTTGATGGCGTACCGTCATTCCGGCTTCTGGTACTGTATGGACCATCTTGCCGACAAGCGTCGGCTGGAAGATATGTGGGCCAGCAAGAATCGGCCCTGGGCAACCTGGGAACATGGCAATGGCAAGGCTGCAAATCCGGCGACGTCCCCTGCTGACCCCGGCCCGGCCAAAAGCATTGGTCGTGGGGCGCAGCCCGGCGATTGGGTGCGGTACAGAACACTCTGATCTAAGCAGGAATGACGCATGATTATCGTTGATACAGCCCTGAGGGCTCGGGCGGCGGCCGGGAATCCGGTGCGCTTTGGGGTCTATGGTGCGGGCTTCATGGGCCGTGGCATTGCCAATCAGGTCCTGAACTACATGCCTGGTATGCAGCTGTCAGTGATCTGCAACCGCAATCTCGCGGCAGCGATAGCAGCTTATGTGGATTTCGGCGTGCCGCGTGACCGCATCGTCGAGGTGAGCAGTCCGGGCGCGCTGCAAGATGCCATGGCGCAAGGCCTTTACGCGGTGACCGCTGATCCTGCAGTGCCCTGTGCTGCCCCCGGCATCGAAGCGCTGGTCGAGGCTACAGGTCATGTCGAATACGGTGCACATGTCACCATGCTGGCCATCGCACATGGCAAGCACATGGTTTTGATGAATGCCGAACTTGACGGTACTGTCGGGCCAGTTCTGAAACACAAGGCCGCCGCCGCCGGTGCCATTCTGACTGGCTGCGATGGCGATCAGCCCGGCGTGCAGATCAACCTTTTGCGCTTTGTCGAAAGCATCGGGCTGATTCCGCGCGTCTGTGGCAACATCAAGGGCTTGCAGGACCGCTACCGCAATCCCACCACGCAGGCGGGCTTTGCCAAGCAATGGGGCCAGACCCCGCATATGGTGACAAGCTTTGCCGATGGCACGAAGATATCCTTTGAGCAGGCCATCGTGGCCAATGCCACCGGCATGAAAGTGGCGCAGCGCGGCATGATCGGCATCGAGCATCGTGGCCCGGTCGATGAAATGGTCACGATGTACGATCTTGACCAGTTGCGCGCGCTTGGCGGTATTGTCGAATATGTGGTGGGAGGCCTGCCCTCGCCCGGCGTCTATGTTTTTGCTGAAGCACAGGACAAGGCGCAGGCGCATTATCTTGACTATGGCAAGCTTGGCAAAGGTCCGCTTTACAGCTTTTACGTCCCCTACCACCTGACGGTGTTCGAAGTTCCTATCTCTGTCGCGCGCGTGGTTCTTTGTGCCGATACGGTGATCGCGCCGCGTGCGGGCCCCGTTGTGGATGTTGTAGCCACCGCCAAGATTGACCTGCAACCGGGTGCGGTTCTTGATGGCCTTGGTTGGTACATGACCTATGGCCAATGCGAGAATTACGGCACTGTGCGGGCCGAAAACCTGCTGCCGATGGGGCTTGCCGAAGGGGCGCGGCTGAAACGTCCGGTGGCAAAGGATCAAGTGCTGACCTATGACGATGTCGATCTGCCCGCGGACAGCCTCGCGTGCCGTCTGCGTGCCGAACAGGACGCGCTGTTTGCGGCCTGATCTCCCGATGAATTGTTTCCAGATGTTTGGCCGAAAAAGGACCTCTCCATGAAAACTGCAGCAGAGGTCGTTCAGGCCGACTTAGACTATATATGCCACCATCTGGCCGAGGATTTTGCCTCGATGGCCGGCAAGCGCCTGCTGATCGTCGGTGGCGCCGGGTTTCTGGGCCATTACCTTGTGCAGGCAGCGCTGCACTGGAACGCACAGGCGCAGGGGGCGCCGATTTCGGTGGTGGTGTTCGACAATTACATCCGCGGTGTGCCTGACTGGCTGCGCGCGCGCGAGGGCGATGCCAACCTGACCTTGCGCCGTCATGACATCACCGACCCGCTGCCAGATGATCTGGGCCATGTGGATTACATCATCCATGCCGCCTCTATCGCCTCGCCGATCTATTATCGCAAATATCCGATCGAAACGATGGATGCCAATGTGAACGGTCTGCGCAGTCTGCTGGACTATGCGCTGGCCGAACAGAACGCAGGCCGGCCGCTGACCGGATTTCTGTTTTATTCCACCTCCGAGATCTATGGCGACCCGACGCCGGAAAATATCCCGACCCCGGAAACCTATCGTGGCAATGTGTCGTGCACCGGACCGCGCGCCTGCTATGACGAAAGCAAGCGTTATGGCGAAACGCTGTGTGTCAGCTTTGCCCAGGTGCACGGGGTACCGGTAAAGATTGCCCGGCCCTTCAACAATTATGGCCCCGGCCTGAAGATCACTGATCGCCGGGTGCTGCCAGATTTCGCGCGCGACATCTTTGCCGGGCGGGATATCGTTATGCTGTCGGATGGTGCGCCGACGCGGACGTTTTGCTACATCACGGATGCGATTGTCGGCTATTACCGGGTCCTGACCCGGGGTCGCGCGGGCGAGTCCTACAACATTGGGATCGAGACGCCGGAAATTTCGATGGCAACGCTTGTCGACAAGGTCGTCGCCATCGCGCAAGACAAATTCGGCTACACGGGGCGCGCCGTGCGCAAGGTCAGTGACGATGCCGCCTATCTCACCGACAACCCTAACCGCCGCTGTCCGGTCATCGCCAAAGCACGGGCAGAGCTGGGATATAATCCCTCGATCGGCATTGACGAAGGGCTGACACGGTCGCTGATCTGGTATCAGGGCAATCAGGTTGCCGAAGAGTCCTGAGGAGAACACCATGAAAATATCCGTTATCGGAACCGGCTATGTCGGGCTTGTCTCGGGCACCTGCCTGGCTGACCGCGGGCATGAGGTGCTGTGCGTCGATCTGGATCAGGCCAAGGTCGCCAGGATCAACGCGGGCGCGCCGCCGATCTACGAGATCGGGCTTGAGGCGATGCTGAAAGCCAATATCGGTACCGGCCTGCGCGCCACCACCGATCTTGCCGCAGCGGTGCGTGACACCGATCTGTCACTGATCGCGGTCGGCACGCCGTTTGACGGATCGGCGATTGATCTGGCCTATATCCGCGCGGTGGCCACCGAAATCGGTGCGGTGTTGCGCGACAAGCCGGGTTATCATGTCGTCGTGGTGAAAAGCACCGTGGTCCCCGGCACCACCGAAGATGTGGTGCTGCCTATCCTTGAACAGGCGTCGGGCAAGCGTGCCGGGGTTGATTTCGGGG
>JANNSG010000125.1:0-11036 GCA_031402355.1 Pseudorhodobacter sp.
CGGCGCCCCTTCAAGATGCGCCCCCACCTGATGAATGGATCCCTTCACATCATTCCCGATCAACGTCCCATCCGCGCGGACCGTCACCTTGAAACGGTTGCCGATCGAAAACAACGCCTCCCCCGGCCGCAGCATCCCCCGTTCCACAACCTGCCCGAACGGAACCCGCGGCTCGTTTCGTTTCGATCCGGTGATTTCAAGGGCGGAGGCATCAAACTTCCGCACCCGCGCCAGCCGTTCAGCCGCGACGCGTCGATAGCTTTCCTCGCGTTCAATCCCGATGAAATCCCGCCCCAACATCTTGGCCACCGCCCCCGTCGTGCCGGTTCCAAAGAACGGATCCAGCACCACATCGCCGGGATTTGTCGTCGCAATCATCACCCGGTGCAGCAAACTTTCCGGCTTCTGCGTCGGATGCGCCTTGTCGCCCGCAGCATCCTTCAGCCGTTCATGCCCGGTACAGATCGGCAGCACCCAATCCGACCGCATCTGAACGCCGTCATTCAACGCCTTCAGCGCCTCATAATTGAAGGTGTATTTCGACGCCTCATCCCGCCCGGCCCAGATCAGCGTTTCGTGGGCATTCGTCAGGCGTTTGCCGCGAAAATTCGGCATCGGGTTCGATTTGCGCCAGACCACATCATTCAGCAGCCAGAACCCTTGATCCTGCAACGCTGCTCCGACGCGGAAAATGTTGTGATAGCTGCCGATCACCCAGATCGCGCCGTTCGGTTTCAACAGCCGCTTCGCCGCCGCCAGCCACTGCTTCGTAAACCGATCATAGGCTTCAAAACTGGAAAACTGATCCCAGTGATCATCGACCGCATCCACAAGCGAATTGTCGGGCCGGTGCAGATCGCCCTTCAATTGCAGGTTATAGGGCGGGTCGGCAAAGATCAGGTCAACCGACCCTGCGGGCAGGCTGTTCATGACTTCAATACAGTCGCCGTCCAGTATCTGGTTCAGCGGAAGCACCGCCGCATCAGCCGCTTTCACTTTGCTCGTCATGTCTGCCCTATCCCCGGCTTTAGTGCCGATTTGTTAGGGCAGAGGATGAGTCATCCTTGATTCGCCGTCAAATTCTTTATTGAATCAATGGGTTACGAATTATGCTTGCTACAACATCTTGTAGACGGGCGCAAACGAACGCCTATGGTGAGCGGTGACACCAAGTTTTTCCAGCGCCTCCCGGTGCGCCAATGTCGGATAACCCGCGTTGGTATCCCAGCCGTAGCCGGGATGCTGTTGCGCCAAATCCACCATGATTGCATCGCGCGCAACTTTTGCGACGATTGACGCCGCCGCAATCGACAGGCTGCGCAAATCGCCTTTGACGATGGCTTGGGCCGCGCATGGCATGCCTTTCGGGATAAGATTTCCGTCGATCAACGCGCAATCTGGCGGGTTTCGCAGGCCCTGAATTGCGCGGATCATTGCCAGATGGCTCGCCCGCAGAATGTTCATGTCGTCTATTTCATCAACGCTTGAATGGGCGATACTGACATCGGCAACTTCGAACAAGGCGGCCGAAAGCGCTAGACGGCGTGCTTTGGTCAACAGCTTTGAATCGTTTAACCCGGCCGGAATGGCATCGGGGTTCAGCCAAACCGCTGCCGCAGTCACCGGGCCCGCCAAGGGGCCACGGCCGACCTCGTCAACGCCTACGACACGCAGGGCACCCATTTGATATGCGGTGGCTTCAAACTGAAAATCGGGGACCGGGCGCAGTGACATCGCGCCACCAAAGCCCAAGCGGCGAGCAATTAAAAGGCAAAAAAGACGGGGATGGAAGCTGCTCACCCTTCCACCCCCAGGTGAGGCGCAGACCCAATTGGGCACCCGCGCCTGGGACCTCTGACCTTAATGCGCGCGGGTTGAAAAACCGGCGTTGCGCAGGCATCTCGCGGGGTAGAATCTGTCATTTCGTCCATAGATGCGGATCTGCGTGGAGCACCCGCCGGGCAGACGGTAGTTGAAACCTTGCTGGCGCAAACAGCGTTCGGCATAGCCCGTCACCGAGCCGCGCCCAGAGCCGATCTCGATGGCACAGACAGCAGGCACTCTTGGCGACCGGACCGGAGCGGGATTATCGTCGCGATGCTTGTTGTCTTTGACTGCCTTGGCAATAAGCGCGATGGCGGCAATTGCGGCCAATGCCTTTAAGGTGTCGTTGTGTCGGCTTTCTGCCTGCGCAGGTGCCGCCGATGCGGCGACAAGGGCAAAGGCAGTTGCCGCCGCGACCACAAGCGCCAGAAGCCGGCTGGGAGCCGATTTTTTAGAGCTGTGGGGCATATTGCGGCTGACATAAGCCGTTTCAGCAAGGGTCATTGATACGGTCATGGCTGGCTCCTGTTGAGATGTGGTGCGGGGCGGACCTTGCGTCTTCCCCAAGATGGCACGCGTCTTGACCAAAGCTTGACCGGTGCAGCGTCTGACAGGCAATATCGGCAGTCTGATAGGCGATAACATTGCCCGGAGTGCCCATTGTCATTGAATATCGAAAGACTTTCGCGCCATAAGTCTGCAACAGACAGGAGCAAATGATGAAAGCGCAGGTTCTTGCCCTTGTGGCCCTAGCAGCTTTGGCCGCAGCGCCAGCCGGGGCTGAGTGCTTTGCCGATTACAAGGCCAAGCAAGATGATCCGCTTCGGCTGCATTACGGTGTGGCGCAGGTGTCCGACGGCAACTGCAGCGCCGCAGGTGCGGCGGGCGAACTTGCGCCGCGCCTAGCCGATGCAGGCTGGACCTTGCTGCAAGTTATGTCCACTTTCGGGCCTGAAGGTCTGGATGAAAGGAAAGCGAGTGCCGGAGACAATTTCCTCCGCTACTGACAGTCTGCGCGCGGGCAACCGCGTTGTGGCGGGCGGTATTGCGGCAATCGTGCTGATCTTGCTGGGTGCGGCGGTGTTTTTGTTCGTGAACCTGCCCGATGGCAACGCATTCAATGCGCGGGTCGAGCGGATATTTATCGAAAACAACGATCTGCGCACCGGGGCCGAGATCAAGCTGCTGGAAATTCTGGCGCAATCGGGCACGTCTTTTTCCGAAGTGCTGAACAGCTATCGGTCGGTGATTTTTGTTTTGCTGGTGTTTTCAACCGCGTTGCTTTTGTCGGCGCTGGTGTTTCTGGTGACGATCATCACCCTGAACCGCCGGATTTCCGCGATCCAGCGATCAGGCATTCAGGTGGCATCTATGTTGATCAGCCGCGAAAGCCGGGCGGTCTATATCAACGATATGGAATTTGCGCTGACCGAGGCGGCACTGGAAACCCTGTCCGTTCTGGCAGAGGCGCGGATGGATGACGAGGTGATGACCGGCGCGCAGATCGAGGGCGTCATTTCCGGGCGCGACGCTGCCGACTGTGATGAGGCCGCAGGCGCCACCCGCATCAAACGTCTGCGCGATGCGCTTGGGAATCAGCTGGTCAGCGAATTGCTGGTCAAGACCATTGCACGGCGCGGCTATGTGCTGGCGGTGGGCAAGGATGTGTTGCGGATGATCTAAACCGTCATAGTCGCCGCAACGGCGCGGCCCCAACGGGCGTATTTGCTGGCGCGCAGGTCATGGTCCATTGCCGGTGCAAACCGCCGCTCCAGCGCCCAGTTCTTGGCAAATTCTTCTGGCCTCGGGCAGATCCCCGCTTGCATGCCTGCAAGAAAGGCCGCCCCCAAGGCGGTGGTTTCGGTCACAACCGGGCGGTCAACAGGTGCGCCCAGAATATCTGACAAGAACTGCATCGCCCAGTCGGATGCCGTCATGCCGCCATCCACGCGCAGAATGCCGTCCGCCGCAGCCCCCCAATCGGCGCGCATCGCCTCTAGCAGGTCACGGGTTTGAAAGCCCACGCTTTCAAGCGCCGCGCGGGCCAGTTCAGCGGGCCCCGAATTGCGGGTCAGGCCATAAACGGCCCCTCGGCAATCAGGCCGCCAATAGGGCGCACCAAGGCCGGTAAAGGCGGGCACAAGGATGACGTCTTGTGTGGGGTCGGCGGCATCCGCCAGCGCTTGGGTTTCTGATGCCGCACGGATAATTTTCAACCCATCGCGCAGCCATTGCACCACAGCACCCGCAATGAAGATCGACCCTTCCAGCGCATAGGTGGGCTTGCCGTTCAATTGGTAAGCAATCGTGGTCAGCAAGCGGTTTTTCGACGCCACCATTTCGCGGCCCGTGTTCAGCAGCGCGAAACACCCGGTGCCATAGGTGGATTTCATCATGCCGGGCTGAAAACAGGCCTGCCCCACGGTTGCCGCTTGTTGGTCGCCCGCGACGCCTAAAATCGGAATCTCGCGGCCAAACAGGTCTGCACGGGTCACACCAAAATCAGCGGCGCAATCGCGCACATCGGGCAGCATCTGCATCGGAATATCCAAAAGCCCGCAAATCTCGGCGTCCCATTCGCCGGACTTGATATTGTAAAGCATGGTGCGGGCGGCGTTGGTGGCATCGGTGGCGTGTACCCGGCCTCCGGTCAGCTTCCAGATCAAATAGCTATCAACGGTGCCAAAGGCCAATTCGCCCCGCGCGGCACGATCCCGCGATTTGGTATGATCCAGTATCCATTTCAGCTTAGTCCCTGAAAAATAGGGGTCCAGCAACAAACCCGTGCGCGCCGTGATCATCGGCTCGTGCCCGGCGTCTTTCAGCGCGGCACAGGTGGCCGACGTGCGCCGGTCTTGCCAGACGATGGCGTTATACAAAGGCTCTCCCGTCGCGCGGTCCCAGATTACGGTGGTTTCTCGTTGGTTGGTGATGCCGATCGCTGCGATATCGCGGGCGGTCAGCCCGGCCTTTTCAATCGCGGCGCGGGCGGTTCCTGCGACGGTGGACCACAGATCGGACACGTCATGTTCGACCCAACCGGATGCCGGGTAATGTTGCGGAAATTCTTCCTGAGAGGTCGATTTCACACGAAGTGCGGCATCAAAAATGATCGCGCGGGAGGAGGTGGTTCCTTGATCTATCGCGAGGATATGGGTCATCTGGGGCCGCCTTTTATCTGGGTATCACGCGCGTTACCAACATTAAGTCATTGTTTTACGTAGGTAAATACTATCTCGTTAATTGAATTTTAACAGGTTTCACGCCGGCCGCATCATCCAGTTTTCCAGTGCCTCAATCTGATCTGCCGTCATCCGCAGGCCCAGCTTGGACCTGCGCCAAACCACGTCTGAGGCATGGCGGGCATATTCGCGGGTCATCAGCCAGCGCACTTCGGCCTCGGTCAATGTTGCGCCAAAATCTACGCCAAGTGCTGCGGCAGAGGTTGCCGCGCCCAGAACTTGCCCGGCCTCAGACCCGTAAGCGCGGATCAGGCGGCCTGCCCAGTAATCTGTCAGGAAAGGATGCGCTTCCTTTAGGCGCGCGGTCAGCAACGCCACATCGCCATGTGGAAAATCGCCGCCGGGCAAGGCTACGCGGGCAGTCCAGTCGCCCTTGGTGCCGGGAAAAAACGGCAGCAGCTTTTCCAATGCCCCTTCGGCCAAGCGACGATAGGTTGTGATCTTGCCGCCAAACACGTTCAGCAGCGGTGCCCCCGCGTTATCCAGCGACAGCACATAATCGCGCGTCGCCGCCGTGGCCGATTTTGCGCCGTCATTATAAAGGGGCCGCACCCCGGAATAGGTCCAGACTACATCGGCAGCAGTTACAGGTTTGGCGAAATACTTGGATGCAAAGGCGCACAGATAATCGCGTTCTTCTGGCGTACAGACGGCTTCGGAAGGCTTGCCTTTGTGATCCTGATCCGTAGTGCCGATCAGGGTGAAATCCTGTTCGTACGGTATGGCAAAGATGATCCGGCCATCTTCGCCTTGGAAGAAATAGCAGCGGTCGTGATCGTATAGCTTTTTCGTCACGATATGCGAGCCACGCACCAGCCGCACCCCTTCGGTTGAATTGATGCGGGTGACGTTGCGGATGATGTCTTCGACCCAAGGCCCACCCGCATTCACCATCGCGCGCGCGGAATGCACGGTCTGGCCAGTTGCGCCTTCGGTGACGATTTCCCACAGATCGCCAACACGGGCAGCCGACACAACGCGCGTTTGCACCAGAATTTTTGCGCCGCGAATTTCCGCGTCACGGGCGTTCAGGGCGACAAGCCGCGAATCCTCGACCCAGCAATCGGAGTATTCGTAAGCTTTCTGAAACTTCGGGTTCAAGGCCGCGCCTGCCGGATCATTGCGCAGAGCTAACGTGCGGGTAGCGGGCAGAATCTTGCGGCCGCCCAGCGTATCATAAAGGAAAAGCCCCAGCCGGATCAGCCACGCTGGCCTGCGCCCGCGCGTCCAAGGCATGAACGTAGACAGCAACTTGCCGGTCGGCGTGTCGCCTTCAAACCGCATATCGGGGTGATAGGGCAGCACAAAGCGCATGGGCCAACTGATATGCGGCATCGCCACCAGCAGGGTTTCACGTTCTTCCAAGGCTTTGCGCACAAGGCCGAATTCGAAATATTCCAGATAGCGCAGGCCGCCGTGGAAAAGTTTGGTTGAGGCGGAGGAGGTGGCCTGTGCAAGATCTCCTTGTTCGGCCAGCGTGACGGAAAGCCCGCGCCCAGCCGCATCGCGCGCGATACCGCAGCCATTGATGCCACCGCCAATGATGAACAGATCAACCGTGGCCGTTTCTGGCATGACAATTCCCCCTACTTTCCGTTTAGCATGATCTATTTTGGCCTATTTTGTCAATTTCATTTTCGATTATACGCGATTAAGAATAAAACGAACATATTCGCGCATACTAGTCAGCAAAAGTTGCGTTGGGGTAGGCGGCGGACCAACATCGGCCTAAGATTGCTGCGTAAAGGAGAAAGGCGTGGCCCTAAGCTTTCGACAAAGCGAGATTTTGGACATTGCCCGCGCCGACGGCCGTGTGGTGGTGGAAGATTTGGCGGCGCGCTTTGGTGTGACCCTGCAAACCATCAGGCGTGATCTGACCGACCTTTCTGATGCAGGCATGCTGGACCGCGTGCATGGCGGGGCGATGATGCGCACCGGGGTCAGCAACATTGGCTATGAAACACGCCGCCGGATGAACGACGCTGGCAAAGCTGCCATTGCGCGGGCCTGCGCGCAGTTGATCCCTGACAACAGTTCGATGATCCTGAATATCGGGACCACCACCGAAGCAGTGGCACGGGAGTTGCTGGGGCATCGAAATATTACTGTGGTCACCAACAACATGAATGTGGCGAATATTCTGGTCGGCAATGACAGCTGCGATGTGATGGTTGCAGGCGGGGCCTTGCGGCGGTCTGATGGCGGGTTGGTGGGCGATCTGACGGTTGAGTTTATGGTGCAGTTCAAGGTGGATTATGCCGTGATCGGCGCATCGGCGCTGGACCGCGACGGCGATTTGCTGGATTTTGACATGGCCGAAGTGCGGGTATCCAAAGCCATTCTGCACCAAGCGCGGCAAGTGTTTCTGGTGATGGACGGATCAAAACTGGACCGGCCCGCACCAGTGCGGCTGGCATCGCTGGCGCAGATGGATGCAGTGTTCACCGACCGGACTTTGCCGGATGATCTGATGGCGAAATGCGCAGAATGGGGCACAGTTGTGCATGTGGTGGCATGAGTGTTGCGATCGTTGCATGGTCACAATAAAGGGCCGCACCATCCCTCGGGTGGGCGCAACAATGGTGGATGTAGGCGATTTATGGTGAAACGTCTCCTTCCGTGGTTCTACTGGGGACCTCGTAAGAGCGCCCTCCCAAGGGGGAGGGATGGCGCGGCCCGGCGGGCTCTGCCCTTGAGTCCGGGCCAAGGAAGAAGGGATTGCCCTGCGGGCCGCTTGAAGCCGACCCGAAACAGGCGTAAAAGCTGCATCATGATACGCTTTTTCAACATGGATGATCACGCGCGGATGCCGTGGCGGTTCTTTGGTGCGGCCAGGTCTGTGCTGGCGCGCCTGTAGGTAGTTTGCCTGCGAACAAAGCAAATCTTACATCAGCCATCACGGGATGAGAGCCATGACCGCCGCTCCGACAACGCTTTACGATAAAATCTGGAATGACCATCTGGTGCATCAGGCCGATGATGGCACCTGCCTTTTGTACATCGACCGCCATTTGGTGCATGAAGTGACCAGCCCGCAGGCGTTTGAAGGCTTGCGGATGACCGGGCGCAAGGTTCGCGCGCCGGAAAAAACCATTGCCGTGCCCGACCATAACGTGCCGACCACGCTGGACCGCGCAAATGCTGCGACGATGACCGAAGACAGCCGTATTCAGGTGGATGCGCTGGACAAGAATGCACGCGATTTTGGCATTCACTACTACCCTGTATCCGACGTGCGCCAAGGCATCGTGCATATTGTCGGCCCCGAACAGGGCTGGACCCTGCCCGGCATGACGGTTGTGTGCGGCGACAGTCACACCGCCACGCATGGCGCGTTCGGGTCGCTGGCGCATGGCATCGGCACGTCTGAGGTGGAACATGTGCTGGCCACGCAAACCCTGATCCAGCGCAAGGGGCGCAACATGAAGGTGGAAATCACCGGGTCACTGCGCCCCGGTGTGACGGCCAAGGATATTACGCTGTCCGTGATTGGCGAGACTGGTACGGCTGGCGGCACTGGCTATGTCATTGAATATTGTGGACAAGCCATTCGCGAATTGTCGATGGAAGGCCGCATGACCGTGTGCAACATGGCCATTGAGGGTGGCGCGCGGGCTGGGTTGATAGCACCTGATGAGGTGACGTTCGCCTATTGCATGGGCCGGCCGCACGCGCCGAAAGGCACTGAATGGGAAATGGCGCTGGCTTATTGGAAAACGCTGGTCACAGACGCCGGCGCCCATTTTGACAAGGTCGTGACCATTCGTGGTGAAGATATCGCGCCGGTGGTGACATGGGGAACCTCGCCCGAAGATGTCTTGCCAATAACCGGCGTGGTGCCAAGCCCTTCGGATTTCACCGGCGGCAAGGTTGAAGCGGTGCAGCGGTCGCTTGATTACATGGGTCTCGTGCCGGGGCAGAAACTGTCGGATATCACGATTGATACAGTGTTCATCGGGTCGTGCACCAATGGCCGGATCGAAGACTTGCGGGCAGCGGCAGGTATTCTGAAGGGCAAAAAGATCAAGGCGGGCCTGCGCGCCATGGTTGTGCCGGGGTCGGGCCTTGTGCGGGCGCAGGCGGAAGACGAAGGTCTGGCGCAGATTTTCATCGACGCTGGTTTCGAATGGCGGCTTGCAGGCTGTTCCATGTGTCTGGCGATGAACCCCGATCAGCTAAGCCCCGGGGAACGTTGTGCGGCAACTTCAAACCGCAACTTTGAGGGTCGTCAGGGGCGCGGTGGGCGGACGCATTTGTTATCGCCCGTTATGGCGGCGGCGGCGGCGATTGCCGGGCATCTGACGGATGTTCGCGATCTGATGTGATTCGGGTTAGCAGCGGGAAAAAAGTGGTAGCTACACTGTCTACACAATTTTTGGTTGTAGGCCAATTTTCGCTACACCTCAAGATGGCGGAATTGTGGCGCGCTTACAGCTTATTGGGGCAAAATTGGTCCAATTTTGGCACAAGTTGACACAGTCTTGCCATGAAGCTTGAGCGGTAGAGAAAAAATTAGTATTTAAATACGTGTAATTACCTCTTGCTTCGGTGCGAGGCCCAAGAACGAAAGTTGAGCAGTATCCCGACCAGTTTCGTGTCGGCTTCGGACTTGGGTCAAATTCGGATCAAAGCGGCTGTGATGGGCATGTCGCCCCAAATAAAGCAAAGTGTATGGAGAATCTGATGCGTAGTAAGTTCAAGTCAGTGTTTGCATTTGCCACCGCTGCCGTCATGGCCTTTGCTGGCATGACCGCAGTCGATGCGGCGACTGTCGAAGTGGCAGGGGTAGGAGGTAGCTGGAACGCGTTGCTTCCTCCTTCAGGCCCAACACAGGTGACCGGTATTGGTACGAACAGCGTAAGCTGGGGGACACCGTTCGATCCAAGCACCAGCACGCGCCAAAGTGGCTATTCCTTTGTCGGCGCAGCGGCCGGGCAGCTGCAAACAGGTGAAATATTCAACCTTGGCAGATTCACGCATCGGAATTTTGTCATCAACAGCGGCACCTCCATCTCAGGCGCCGGGCTGAGCGTCGGCATCAATCTGATGATTGGTGGCGCCAACCGTCTGGTTAACCCTACCTTCAACTTTGCGCATTGGGAAACCAATAATTTTGGCGAAAACAATGGCAGTTGCGCCAACGGGCGTGCGAATGGCCGCGGGGTAAATTCGAATGGCTGCGCAGACCGCGTGACCATTCTGAACAATACTTCGTCCGACCAGTCCTTTGAGATTGACGGCTTGACCTATATTCTGGAAATCACTGGCTTCATTCGTAAGGGCAAGCCTTTCGCCCAATTCTGGACAAAGGAAAACAGAGCAAACTCTGCCATTTTGCAGGCTCGCTTTGCTTTGGTTGATCCCGGCCCTGGTCCCGGCCCTGGTCCCTCGCCGGTTCCGTTGCCAGCGGCAGCTTGGTTGATGCTGACCGGCCTTGGCGCTTTGGGGTTGGCGCGTGCGCGGCGCAAAACCGTTTCGGTCTGATTTTTCGACCTCAGGTTCAAGACGAAAAGGGCGCAGGTTTCTGCGCCCTTTGTTTTTTTGTCGTCCCTTCAGGACGGCACAAGGTTGCGGCGGTACTTGCGGCACCCTATGGTGGTTTGCAGCACAGAAAGGCACCGCATGGACAAGTTTACGAAGATGACCGGCATCGCGGCACCCATGCCGCTGGTCAATATTGATACTGACATGATCATTCCCAAACAGTTTCTGAAAACCATTGCGCGGTCCGGCCTTGGCAAGAACCTGTTTGATGAAATGCGCTTTACCCTGGACGGGGCCGAGATTCCGGGTTTCGTGCTGAACCAGCCGGCCTATCGCAAGGCCGAGATCCTGGTTGCGGGCGACAATTTCGGCTGCGGATCCTCGCGTGAGCATGCGCCTTGGGCGTTGCTGGATTTTGGCATTCACTGCGTGATCTCAACCAGCTTTGCTGATATTTTTTATAACAATTGCTTCAAGAACGGCATT
>JANNSG010000126.1:0-7474 GCA_031402355.1 Pseudorhodobacter sp.
CGCGCGGCCAAGACTGTCAGGGGCTACCAAGCCTTCAAGCTTGCCCTGCGCCAGGCCGATCAGGAATGTTTCGGTGGGGTTGCGCGCGCTGTGCGCCGACGAAATCCGTTCGTATTGCGGCGACAGCAGTTCGACCTGAAACGCAAGGCCCGCGATATCGCTGTTCAGTGTTTGTGAGGAAAGCGCGGCTGCGTAAAGAAGGGCGAAGGGCACCTCCAGCTCTCTTTCCAACATCTGTGCCCAGACAACTGGCAGGGTGCGTGACAGCGCCGCCGGATCACCGGATGCTAGTGCTTCTTCAAAGTCCTGCACCGCCGAAACTCTGTCCCAGACACCGCCTGATGCGGCGGGGCGGCGATCAGAGTAAAGGTCGCGCAAAACGCTGGGGGCGATGGCGCCCGCCTTGACCAGACGTTCTGCCGCCTCGATCTGGGCTTTCCAGCCCGATGTGTCTTGCAATTCGGCATGGGCAAAGGCGACGGGAAGATTGTTGGTGGGAAGCGGCTCTCCGATTGCGGAAAACACGCGCAAGACCAGCGGTGTCGGGCGGGCTGGCGCTTTCGGTATCGGTTCATCCTCGAACAGATCGGGATCCAGAAACCGGGCCAGCAGGGCATTGTCGTCGTCCGTCACATAACCCAGGGCCTGCCCGGTGCGCAGGGCCAAAGCGGCGGCGTTCCAGTCGCCTGACCGGGCCAGACAAAAGATGCGGGCCGGAAAGGTGGGTGCCAGATTTGGCGCAGAGAGCATCCTCGCGCATGCGGCATCTTCCGAACCTGTCAACAAGGCGACATCAAACGACCGCCGGAAAAACTCGGTCTCGGTTGACCCGGCGGCGGTCAACAGCGCTTCGGCCTGTTCCAGCGCGCCGATTTCCAGCAACTTGTCGATCCGCGACAGCAACAGCACACCGGCCGGGGTGGAATCGGCGGGCGGCGCGGCCTCGGCCACCAAAAGGGTGATCAGCAATTCCTGTAGGGCGGGCAGGGTATCGGTGCGCTCTTGCGTGACCAGAGTGGCAATTTCCCCGGTTAGCCCAAGCCCCCAAAGATTGCGCGGCAACCCGGTCACTTGCGACGACAGCAGGCCTACCGCGTCAAGCGACGGCCCGCCAAGGACCGAAACCGTCACATCCGACGGCAAGGCATTGCCCGATACCGCAGGCTCGGGCGGGGCAGGGGTCGCGACCGGTGTTGTCACCGATTTTGACAACCAGTCAATCGCCGATAGCGGGGCTTCGGCCCGGACAGGCTGTCCAAGGCAGACCAAGGCAAACACCAGCGGTGCAGCCGAAGACCGCTTACTGATCGGCATTCAGCGTCACCGGTACTCTGACCTCGGTTTGTGCGGGTGTCAGATCGGCAAGATAGGCGTAGGCCGCAAGCCCGGCCAATCCAAGACCCGCTAGTATCAGCAGCAGTTTCGTCAGGCGCATCATGCCCCAATGTCCTTTGTCATTCTTTTGCGGCACCTTTCTTGTGGTGCAATGTAGGGTAGATTGTATATGGCAATTCGACGAAGTTCACGCCATTCAGGAAAGAAAGATCTCGCTCGGCAATTGCCCGCTGCACCGGGGGTATCGGGGCGATGGGTGTGGGATCAGGATCAGGGATTGCGATCGGATGGGGCGTCTGAAGAAAACTGTGGTGATGGTGGGCATGATGGGGGCCGGCAAGACGGCTGTGGGGACCGCCCTTGCCCGGCATCTCGCCGTGCCGTTTCTTGATTCGGACGATCAGATTGCGGCCGCAGCCAGTCGCAGCATCGCCGAGATCTTTGACCGAGACGGCGAGCAGTTCTTCCGTGCCCGCGAAACAGAGGTCTTGTCGCGCCTGCTGCGTGACAGCCCTTGTGTCCTGTCTACGGGTGGCGGCGCGTTTTTGTCGGATGATAATCGGAAACTGATCCATGATGCCGGAATTTCCGTCTGGTTGCGCGCGGATGCGGAACTGCTTTGGCAACGGGTGCGTCATAAGACCACACGCCCTTTGCTGCGCACCGCCAATCCGCGCGAAACCCTGTTCGCCCTGACCGCTGCGCGAGAAGTGTTTTATGCCAAGGCCGATCTGATTGTCGAAAGCGACCCGGACCTTTCCGTCGACCAAATGGCAAGACGCGTGGCCGAGGCTTTGGAGGCCCGCCCAGATGTACTAGAGAAAGACGAATAATGACGGTTGAAACTGTCGAGGTTGATCTTGGCGCGCGCAGCTACCCGGTGCGGATCGGGCAGGGCCTTCTTGGTCGGGCGGCGGACGAAATTGCGCCCCTGCTGCGCCGCCCGAAAGTTGCGGTGATCACCGATGAAACCGTGGCGCAGACGCATCTGACCGCACTTGCCGGGTCTTTCGCAGCGCAAGGCATCGCGCTGTCAGTGCTCACATTGCCTGTGGGCGAAGCCACCAAAGGGTGGTTGCACCTGGAACGTGCCGTCGAATGGTTGCTGGAACAAAAAGTCGAACGCGGCGATATGGTGGTGGCTTTCGGCGGCGGGGTGATTGGTGATCTGGCCGGATTTGCGGCCGCTGTCTTGCGCCGGGGCGTGCGTTTCGTGCAAATCCCGACCACGCTTCTGGCCCAGGTGGACAGTTCCGTCGGCGGCAAAACCGGCATCAACAGCAAACAGGGCAAGAATCTGATAGGGGCGTTTCATCAGCCCGTTCTTGTGCTGGCCGACATCGACGTCTTGAAGACCTTGTCCGCGCGTGAGTTTCTGTCGGGTTACGGCGAAGTGGTGAAATACGGTTTGCTTGGCGATGCTGCGTTCTTTCACTGGCTGGAACAGAACGGGCCGCACCTTGCGTCTGGCAATGCCGCAGCCCGGCAATACGCGGTTCGTAGATCCGTCGAGATGAAAGCGGGCATTGTGTCGCGCGACGAGACGGAACAGGGCGAGCGCGCGCTTTTGAACCTTGGTCACACCTTCTGCCATGCGCTGGAAACCGCGACCGGCTATTCGGACCGATTGCTGCATGGCGAAGGTGTGGCCATCGGCTGCGCGCTTGCCTTTGAACTAAGCCAGGCACTTGGTCTGTGCAGCCAGGAAGACCCAAGCCGGGTGCGTGCCCATTTGCGCGCCATGGGGATGAAGACGGATCTGGCCGATATCGCAGGTGAATTGCCGGATGCCGGGGCATTGCTGGGGCTGATGGAACAAGACAAAAAGGCGGTTCATGGCCAGTTGCGGTTTATTCTGGCGCGTGGCATCGGCAACAGCTTTGTCTCTGATCTTGTGCCGCGCGACGCGGTGCTGACGCTTTTGACCAATGCGCTGCGCAGCAAAGCAGACGCCGGTTGAACGGTGGCATCAGCCCGTTAGCCAAAGCGCTGGATCTGACAAGGGTGGCCGCGCTTATCCCCCCGGTTGCAATGACGCAGGCGCGATAAGTTGCGCTTCAGCAAGACCCTTGACAGCAGGGCTGCTGAGCGCATCAATGGAATTGTGACAGTGGCGGCGGGGGGATTGTGACAGCGACCGCTGGGCAGATTGACAGAGTTTTTTCGCTCAGTGTGTTACGAAACTGTTTCCTGACATCACTATCCATTTCATCAGTCGATCAAACATTCATCGACGATCAATCGCTAAGGGAGAATGATAATGACGACACAAAATGGGGCGATCAATCGCCGCCGGTTCTTGACGCAGACGGCCGCTGGCGCGGGGATACTTGCGGCGCCCGCGTTCATCTCGTCCAAGGCGCTGGCCTCGTCGGGCGAGCTGAACTTTACCGGTTGGGCCGGATACCCGGCATTTGCCGAAAAAGTCTTTCCCGCCTTCACCGCCGCGACCGGCATCACCGTGAACTTCACCGAACAGCCTGATCAGGACACAATGTTTGCCGCCGCAAAGGTGGCGGTCGAGGCAGGTGGCATCGACATGATCGAACCGACAATCGATCGTTGGGGTGGCTGGAACTCAAACGGGCTTCTTGCGGCATGGGATCCGGCGAAACTTGCGATGGACAACTATCTGCCAGGTCTGGCGGATGGGTCTGCCGCGACACGGTCGATGACCGCAGAGGGCGCGTTGATGTATGTGCCATCGAACTGGGGCACCGAAGCACTGGTCTACAAGAAGGACGGCGCTGCATTGGGCGAGCCTGCCAGCCTTGGCGCGCTGTTCGATCCGGCCAACCAGGCCGTTCTACGCCCGCATTCGGCACTCGCCGCGATGGGCCGTTATCTTGACGCGACCGGCAAATTGCCGCGCCCGTGGATGGACGCCTACACCGATATGGGCGCAATGGTCGAATTGTGGGACATCGCCCTTGCCGAAGCCGTCAAGGCTAAAGGCAATGTGGTGCAGTTCTGGTCTGGCGAAAACGAAGCCAACGCCGGTTTCGTGGCAAACGGTGCTACGGTTGGCCTGTGCTGGGATTCGACCGGCTTCAATCTGCGCAATGATGGCTACGGCTATGCCGCCCCTTCCGAAGGCGCATTCGCGTGGCATCAGGGCTTCGTGATGATGAAGAACGCAGTGAACATTGACCAGGCACATGAGCTGGCCAAGTGGACCTCGACCGCCGAAGGAGCGGCCTTGTGGGCTTCGGCCTTCTCGGCAAACCCGGTTGGCAAGGGCGCGTCCGATCTGCTGGATCCGGAAGTTGCGGCCTACTATGCCGGCACCTTCAATGACGATGCGCTTAGCAAACTGTGGTGGTGGCCAGAACAGACGGCAGAATTCATCGCCAAGCGCGGTGAATATGCAGACAAGTACAAGGCGTCCTGATCGACGTCTTGACCAGAGCGCGCCGGGTCCGAAACGACCCGGCGCGCTTACTTTTGCTGCAGTGGCTGTGGGTCGGGCTGCGGAGGCGATGTAAAATGGGACAATCCGTTGAACCGGCCAAACGGCACGATTTGCATGTCGTGGCTGGGGCTGGCTTAAAAAATTCCGGGGAAAAGAAGGAAAACCCAATGAGCAGTGGCATCGATCTGGACAATGTTTGTTGTGATTTCGGTACGTTTCGCGCGGTAGATCATGTGACTGTCAGCATTCAGCCCGGCGAGTTCTTTTCCTTTCTCGGGCCCTCGGGCTGTGGCAAGACCACGATCCTGCGGATGATCTCGGGCTTCACCGAACCCACGCAAGGGGCCATCCGGATCGGTGGCAAGGATATGAAAGGGCAGCGACCCAATCAACGCCCAACCGCGCTGATTTTTCAGAATCTCGCCTTGTTTCCGCTGATGCCGGTCTGGGAAAACATCACCTTCGGTCTGGAAGTGCGCGGCGTCGACAAAGCCAAGCGCCGCGCGCGGGCCGAAGAATTGCTCGCTTTGGTCGATCTGCCGGGGTCAGGCGAAAAGATGATCAGCCAATTGTCGGGCGGTCAGAAGCAGCGCGTGGCGATTGCCCGGGCCTTGGCGGTGGAACCCTCGGTCATGCTTCTTGACGAACCGCTTTCCGCGCTGGACCTTAAGCTGCGCCAGAACATGCGGGCCGAACTGCGTGCCATTCAAAAGCGCACCGGTGTCACATTCGTCTTCATCACCCATGATCAGGGTGAGGCGCTAGCCATGTCGGACCGCGTCGGCGTGATGAGCCAGGGCAGGCTGCAACAGGTGGCCAACCCGCGCGACATCTACAACAACCCGGCAAATGGCTTTGTTGCCTCTTTTGTCGGCGAAAACAACATCCTGCCGGGGGCTGTCCGGGCCGGCGCCAATGGCAGTGCCAGCTTTGAAACATCGATCGGCACGTTTCGCGCCCGTCTTGTCCCGGCCCCAGCCGGTCAGCCATTGAAACTCTATGTCCGCCCTGAACACATGACCCTATCGGCCAAGGCATCAGCGGAAAATTCAGTGCCGGTCACCATTGGTGAGGTATCCTTTGAGGGCAATTTCATTTCCGTCCATGCAAAGACCGATAATGGCACCCGGATGATGGCAGAGCTGCGCAATGACGGGGCGGCAACCGTGCCGGATGTCGGCACCCGGATGCATATCAGCTTTGATGCCGCACTTGGCTCTCTTCTTCCTGACGAAACTTTGGCGAAAGGCTAGATGATGCAGGAAATGCTGCGCCGCTACGGCACCGGGCTGACAGGGGCATTCGTTTTGCTGACCGGCTTTTGGCTGCTGATTTTGCTGATCTTGCCGAACTTGACCATGTTCGAAAGCTCATTCCGGCCCTATTTGCCGGTGGTTGATGTCGGTGGGCCGAAAGACACCTATTCGATCAACAATTATCTGCGTATTGGCGGCGGCGAGGTGCCGATGTCGTTGCTTGGTTTCGACCTCCTGATCGCGCCGCGCATCAAGGTGTTCTTGCTGACGATCGTCTATTCTGCCGTGGTTACAGTTGTCACCTTCGCAATGGCCTATCCATTGGCCTATTATCTGGCCAAGATCGTCTCGCCGAAATCCCTGCCGACTTTGTTCTTGCTGTTGTTTGTGCCGCTTTGGGTGTCAGAGATACTGCGGTCTTTTGCCTGGTGGATCATCCTCGCATTCAAGGGGCCGCTGAATGCTTTGCTGATGCAAATGGGGCTGATCGACACCGAGATACGCTGGATTGTCGGCTTCAGCCCGGTGGTGATCGGCCTTGTCTATACATACGTTCTGTTCATGCTGTTCCCGCTCTACAATGCCATGCAATCGCTGGACAGCAACCAGATCGAGGCAGCCGAGGATTTGGGGTCGCCCTGGTGGCGCACCCATTGGCGGGTGATCTTGCCCCATGCCAAGCCCGGCATCGCGTCCGGAGCGGTGATGGTGTTCATGCTGTCGGCGGGGTCACTGCTGGTGCCGTCGCTCTTGGGGTCAACCACCTCGGGCTGGTTCACCCAGACCATTCAGGGCGTCATGCTGGAAGAGCAGGACTGGAACACAGGCGCCGCCTTTGCCTTCATGCTTTTGTTGGTTTGTACGCTTTTTGTCAGCCTGCTGATGCGGGTGTTCGGCGTCAAGCTTTCCGACATTGCGAAATAGCGCGAGGCGATCATGCACAAAACCCGCAATTTCCTGTTTCATCTCTACATGGCGCTGTTCTTGCTGTATCTTCTGGTGCCGCTGTTCGTGATGGGCGGGGCTGCGTTCAACGACAGCAAACTGCCCACTGTCATTCCGTGGAAAGGCTTTACCGATCGCTGGTTCATTGATCTGTGGAATGACAATCGCATCTGGATCGCATTTCGCAACACGCTGGTTGTTGCGGTTTTCGTATCGGCGCTGTCCGTGATCATCGGCACAGCCGGGGCGATTCTGATCAACTCCATTTCAGGCAAACTGCGGTCAGTGCTTTACGGACTGATGGTGGCACCGATCCTGATCCCCGGCGTGGTGATCGGCATCTCGACCCTGTTGTTCTGGAATCAGTTTTCGGTAGGTTCGGGGTTGCATCTGTCAGTGCTGGGCCAGGTCAGCTATATCGCGTCTTTCGTGATGCTGCTGGTGCTGGCACGGTTGCAAAGCTTTGATCCGGGGCTGGAAGAGGCGGCGCTTGATCTGGGTGCAAGCCATTCCCAGGTGATGCGCC
>JANNSG010000127.1:0-13962 GCA_031402355.1 Pseudorhodobacter sp.
AACGACGCGGAAAGTGATTTCGAGGACCTGTTCGCTTTGGTGGCAAACGGCGATGCCGTCCACGACAGCGCAGATCAGAATTCGGCAACACTGCCGGACCCGGACGACAAGACCGGTCTTGATGAAGCCAACTTACCGGCAATCCTGATCAGCGCGATCTGGCAGCCGACCTTGCAAGAGCCTGTCTTGATTGCGTTGCCAGCGGCCGAGTCTGAGGTAAAGCCAGACTTAGCAAACGCTATCAACCTACAGACCGCGATAGAATACGACTTGGCCGCAAAGACTGATCCAGCCGCAGCAAATGCTGGAACGCATGCCTTTCTTGGCACACAAGATACTCTGCCTGATCAGTTACCAGATCAAGGAAAGCCCGCGCCTGTTGTGGTTGAAGGCGCAGAGTCTTCCCAACCGCCAGAAAACTTGGCCAAGCCCTTTGGCCCAGCGCACGATGTAAGGTCTGTCCGTTCAATCTTAGAGGAATCTGCCAGCCAAACTCAGTCGAGGCACCAGACGCCTCCTCCACACAATAATGACCCATCTGACCTGCCCATCGACACCCTTGCACAGGCTGCAGATGCGCCGAAAGGTGTTTCTGCTGCCAACACGGCTGACCAGCCGTCCGCCGTGCAAAAGCGCCCCGACCCGGAAGAGCAGCGGGGGGCCTTGCCAAAGGCTGGTCTTGCAGCACCTCCCGCACAGAACCTGTTGATCAGGCAGATGGCGACGGGCGCTTCTTTGCCGGTCGAACACACTGACACGCTTGTAGAATTACCGGAAGACCCCGCAAATCTGCCATCCTCGAAACAGGTCAAGCCAAACCTTCGATGGGGCAATCAGACGATTTCAACCGTCGAAACTGCGTGGCGGCAAAAATGGGGTGGCGAAACCGCCATTGGCACCCCCAATACCGCCGTCACACCCCCAGGCGCGACCGCGCCGATCAACCTTGCGACCAACAGCGAGGGATCACCGCCGGTCTTACCCGGCGCACCGGCAATCGGACCAGCATATATTGGGATCGGCCCGGACCAAAGCAGACTGGGCGCCGGGGGCGGGCCACCTGCAAGTCATCACGGTGTCACGGAAAACAGGCCGATCCTTCCATCAAGAAAAGTCGCATCGCAGGCGGAAACCTTTGGGTCGGCGATTGCTGTCTTTCATCTGGCCGCGCAGGATCTGCCATCAGAAGCAATTTCGTTGGGTTCGGCGGAACTCGGTATCGGTGCGGCAGCGGCAACGACCCTTTCAGCAAACCCGGCAAACCCGCCAACTGGCATCAGTTCGCCGGGCCTGCCCCCAAATGTTTCGCCTGCCCTAGTCGAGATGGCGCGCCTGGGCAAACAGGGCCCGTTTGAACTTACGCTTTCGCCAGAGGAATTGGGTCGTCTGACGATTTCAATGAAACAGGACGGCGACTTTGTGCATGTCACTGTGCATGCGGACCGCCCGGAAACGCTAGACCTTATGCGCAGGCATTCCCACGAACTGGTGGCGGATCTGCGTCAGGCCGGCTTTTCAGGTGCGTCCCTGAACTTTGGACAGGGGGGCAAAAGTCCGCAAGGGCAACTCGCCGGTTCACCGCCCGAAGGAAATTCGCCGTCTGGCACCCAGCCATCCCCCCCAGCAACCAACCCGCCAGGTCTTCACCGCCCCCCCAATGGGGCGGGCGTGGACTTGCGTTTCTGAACGGAGAGCCCTCATGGAAATTACCCCTACGACCACTGCCACTGCTTCGGCCCCTACCCCGCCAAAAGCCGCCGCCATCAGTTCCGACTTCAATACATTTCTAAGAATGCTGACAACACAGTTGAAGAATCAAGACCCTCTGAAACCGATTGATTCCGCTGATTATGCCGTTCAGTTGGCAACATTCTCGGGGGTCGAGCAGCAGGTAAAAACCAACCAGTTGCTGGAGGGTCTGATCAGCGCATTCGGCGTTATGGGCATGTCGCAACTCGCGGCCTGGGTGGGGCAGGAAGCGCGGGCTTCTGGCCCGGTATGGATGGACGGCAACACCGTCAGCCTGGCCCTGGAACCCAAGGTCGGGGCAGACCGGGCAGTCCTGGTCGTGCGTGATGCGGCCGGCACCATGGTCTCGCGCGAAGATGTCCCGGCCAATGCGAATTCTTACGAATGGTTTGGCGCAGACATCGAAGGAAATCCCCTGCCAACCGGAAAATACAACCTGTCTCTGGAAAGCTATTCCGGCGATAGCCTGCTGGGTTCTGGCGAGGTGCAGGCCTATGCCCGCATCATGGAAGCCAAGAACGGCCCGCTTGGCACCACCTTGATACTTGAGGGCGGCATCGAAGTTGCGGCGACGGATATCACCGCATTGCGCGTCCCATGATTATAGCTGCGTGCCAACCCAGATTGCCGCTGCCACCAAAACCGCTACTGCAGCAGTCCATGCCAGCTTTCGTTTGCGCCCCCGCACTTTACGCGGCGTAGGCTTATCTGCTTGTCGGATCAGCGCAGCCTCAACCATCCCCGGCAAACGTGGCCCGAACCGCGACAGAATGCGTACAGTCTTCATCAGATCGCGCAGCAGCGCCTTCGGGCCGATATTGTCTTTGATATACCCTTCGACAATCGGCTGACCGACCTGCCAGATGTTGATATGCGGGTCCAGACTGCGGGCAACGCCTTCTACCACCACCATCGTGCGCTGCAACAAGATCAGCTCGGTCCGGGTTTCCATGCCAAATCGTTCGGTCACCTCAAACAAATAGGCCAGCAACCGCGCCATCGAAATGCGGGATGCATCCATGCCAAAAATCGGCTCGCCCACGGCGCGCAACGCCCGGGCGAATTCATCAATATCGCGGTCGGCGGGCACATAGCCTGCCTCAAAATGCACCTCGGCGACGCGGCGGTAATCCTTGCGGATGAAGCCAAACAGGATTTCTGCATAGACCTTGCGCGTGTATTCATCCAATCGCCCCATGATGCCGAAATCATAAGCAATGATATTGCCGTTGGCAGCCACTTTCAGGTTTCCCTGATGCATATCAGCGTGGAAATAGCCGTCGCGCAGGGCGTGGCTGAGGAACAGTTGCAACACGCGCGCGGCCAGTGCCTGGCGGTCATGTCCAGCCGCATCAATCGCGGCGTTGTCGGCCATATTGGTGCCCTCGGCCCAATCCAGCGTCATCACCCGGCGGCCCGACAGATACCAAACCGGGCGCGGCACCTGAAAGCCTGCGTCCTTTTCGGTGTTCGCTGCAAATTCTGCTGCGGCAGAGCTTTCAAGCCGAAAGTCCAACTCGCCCAGAACCACGCCTTCGAAATGGGCAATCACCTCCATCGGGCGCAGACGCCGGGCCGATGGGGCTAACAAATCAATCACCTTGGCCGCAAAATAGAAGGCGTCAATGTCTTTGCGAAAGGCCTTTTCGATGCCCGGACGCAGCACTTTGACGGCCACATCCGCGCCGGTTTCACGCAACTTCGCCCGATGAACCTGCGCAATCGACGCCGCTGCAACAGGGTCTGAAAATTCGGAAAAAATCTCATCTACCGGCTGTTCCAGTTCCGCCTCGATCATCTTTTTGGCAATCACAGTCGGGAACGGCGGCAGTTTGTCTTGCAGATATTTCAACTGCAACGCCAGATCGTCACCAACTATGTCGGGCCGCGTTGAAAGGATCTGGCCGAACTTGATATAGGCCGGGCCCAACGCCGTCAGCGCCCGTGTGGCGGGCGGCAGGGCTGGGTCACCCTTCAGACCCAGCCACTTGAACGGCCACCCCAAAACCCGCGCGACGAACCGCAGACGCGGCGGCGCCTTTGAGGCCTCCAGCACCACACCGATACCACCCGTGCGCTCAAACGTCGCCAGCGTGCGGATCAGCCGCCAGATGTTGTGCGGACCCCGCACTCTACAGCTTCCACCCGGAATGAAGGGAGGCCACGCCCATGGTCAGATTGCGGTATTTTACCTGTCCGAAACCGGCCTTGCGGATCATCTCGGAAAAGCGGTCCTGATCCGGAAACTTACGAATAGATTCAACTAGATACTGATAGCTGTCGCGATCACCCGCCACCACCTGCCCCATTAAAGGAATGACGTTGAAGGAATATCGATCATAGGCCCATTGCAGGCCCGCATTGGGGATCTGGCTAAACTCCAGCACCATCAACCGGCCTCCGGGGCGCAAAACACGGTATGCCTCGGACAGCGCATCTTCAATCCGGGTCACGTTCCGGATACCAAAGCTGATCGTGTAGACATCGAAGGTATTCGCGGCAAACGGCAGCGCCATCGCGTCGCCAACCACCCAGTCCAGCCGGTCCGCCATGCTGTCGGCTTCTGCCCGATGCCGCCCCGCCACTAGCATGGATTTGGTCATATCCAGCACAGTGGCTATAGCCCCCGGCGCGCGTTTCAGAAACCGGAACGCCACGTCGCCGGTGCCACCTGCCACATCCAGCAACCGCTGGCCGGCGCGCGGGGCCAGCCAATCCATCATGCCGTCTTTCCAAAGCCTATGCATACCGCCCGACATCAGATCGTTCATGATGTCGTATTTAGACGCCACGCGGGTGAACACCCCATGCACCATCCCGGCCTTGTCGCCTTCAGGAACAGTCTGAAAGCCGAAATGCGTGGTGCCCTGCCCGTCGTCCGTCATCGCATACCCGCAAAAATTCCGCAGCTTTGGGGATATATGGAACGCGCCCCCGTGAAAACCACAATATGCTATTCTCGCCTGCGGCAAGGCGACCGAATTGCCTTGTGAACCCCGTTCGTTTCTTTTCTTTAGGTTCGATCCGAACAGAGGACGGCCACACCCATGCCGGAACTACCCGAAGTTGAAACCGTAAGGCGCGGTCTGCTGCCCGTGATGGAAGGGCGTGTGATCACAAACGCTGCTGTCAACCGCCCTGATCTGCGCTGGCCGTTTCCTGATGGCATGTCTGATCGGTTGACAGGCAAGCGCGTTCTGTCTTTGCGCCGCAGGTCCAAATACATACTTGCCGATCTCAGCTCGGGCGAGACTCTGATTATCCATCTTGGCATGTCGGGCCGCATGCTGATTTCAGGCGCCAGGATCGGTGACTTTCACCATGATCATCCCGCCCCCGCCAAGCACGACCATGTTGTGCTGGATATCGAAGGTGGCGCGCGGGTAACGTTCAACGACGCACGCCGGTTCGGATCAATGGACCTGATCACGACAGACCTGGCTGAAACGCACCATCTGCTTCGCCATCTTGGGCCAGAACCTATGGGCAACGCTTTTTCCGGCCCCTATCTGGTCGATCGCCTGAAATCCCGCAACACGCCGATCAAATCGGCGCTGCTGGATCAGGGCATCATCGCCGGTCTTGGCAATATCTACGTTTGCGAAGTGCTGTTTCGCGCCCGCATCAACCCCGCTCGCAAAGCAGGCCAGATTGCCGCCTCTCGCATCGCAGGCCTTGTGCCTATCATTCGGGATGTCTTGGAAGGGGCAATTGATGCAGGCGGTTCATCCTTGCGGGATTACCGCCAGACAGATGGCGAGCTTGGCTATTTTCAACATGAATTCAAAGTTTATGGCCGCGAAGGCTGCGCCTGCGTCACCCCCGGCTGCCGATCCTTGATAGGGCGGATCGTCCAGTCTGGACGGTCTTCCTTCTTTTGCCCGACGTGCCAAAGATAGCTTGAACCCTCGGTGCGGCCTGTTAGGACACGATAGATCGTCTTATGAAAGTCCCCGGCATGGCTTACCAAACCCTGATCGTCAAAACAGAAGACAATGTAGCCCTGATCCAGCTGAACCGGCCGGATGCGCTGAATGCCCTGAACAGCACGTTGATGGCAGAGCTTGCCCAGGCTCTGACAGCCGCCGATGGTGACGAACAGGTTCGCTGCATGGTGCTGACCGGATCGGAAAAAGCGTTTGCTGCCGGGGCGGATGTGCGGGAAATGTCCGAAAAAAGTTTCGTTGATGTCTTTACCGACGATCTTTTCGGCGCGGAAACCGCTGCGATTGAAAAGATCCGCAAACCGATAATTGCGGCAGTTTCCGGCTTTGCTCTTGGCGGCGGTTGCGAACTGGCCATGATGTGCGATTTCATCATAGCGTCTGAAACCGCTAAATTCGGGCAACCTGAGATCAACCTTGGCATCA
This sequence comes from Pseudorhodobacter sp., assembly GCA_031402355.1. Classification (GTDB taxonomy): domain Bacteria; phylum Pseudomonadota; class Alphaproteobacteria; order Rhodobacterales; family Rhodobacteraceae; genus JACMNW01. The sequence continues at coordinate 6,120 of JANNSG010000127.1, forward strand.
TCGCGGGCTTAGGCGGCACCCAGCGCCTGACGCGGTTGGTTGGCAAAGCCAAATCCATGGACATGCATCTGACGGGGCGTTTCATGGATGCCACCGAGGCGGAACGAAGCGGCCTTGTCAGCCGGATCGTGCCGGTCGAAGATCTGCTGAGCGAGGCAATGACGGCGGCCCGCAAAATAGCCCAGAAATCTGCCCTGGCGGTTCTTGCGGCCAAAGAGGCGGTCAACCGTGCGCAGGAGACTTCTCTTCGCGAAGGGTTGATGTTTGAGCGCCGCCTTTTTCACGCACTTTTTGCCACCAACGACCAAAAGGAAGGCATGGCCGCATTCCTTGAAAAACGCCAACCACAGTTTCGCGATAAATGACCGCCATATTCCGCGCGTGCCCGGTTGACTTGTTGCCGACTCGCCCGTAAAGACCCGACTTCAGATTGACCTTATGCGTAAAGCCGAAAGCCGATATCAATGGCAAACACTTCACAATCCAAGAAACGCGCCCGCCAGTCAGAGGCACGTGCCGACGTAAACAAAGCGCGCCGTTCGCGGATCCGCACGTTCCTGCGCAAAGTTGAAGAGGCGCTTTCCTCAGGCAACCAGGATGCTGCGGCATCGGCGCTGAAGTTGGCGCAGCCGGAACTTGCGCGCGGCATCACAAAGGGTGTGCTGCACAAGAATACCGTGGCACGGAAGATGTCGCGGCTGACCTCGCGTGTGAAGGCTCTCTCGGCACCCGCCGTCTGATCTTCAAATATGCACTTTGTTTGGCTTGGGGCGCACCTGAAAGGGCTGCGCCCTTTCGCATTTTGCCTTGCCCCGGCAGCAGCCGTTGCCAAATTGCATGGCCCAAAGGATTCGTCGCGCCAAAGCTCTGTCAAGCATCATGTTCGGTTGCGGATGGTGCGGTCCGCTTGCTAGCGTGGTTAGGCGATTCACTTCGTCTAGGGGGGCAATACGCGGTCGCAAGACATAGATCCATTATCCGGCGCTGCCAGACGCCAAACAACCGATAAGGATATATGAGTTGCGGCTTTGAAACCATTAATGGCGCTTTTCAAAGCGCTGGTTGCTGGTTTTCCAACCGTCATGGGTCTGCCCTTTGACGTTGGCTGCGTTTTGTCTTTGTGCTGTGACCAATCGATAACCATGCGCCAGCTTGCAAATTGGCGCTGATTGTTGTCGCGGGCCCCTGGCACGATGCGAAATGTGAAGCGCAGACAGACTTGCGGCAAGATCGGCGCGATTATGTATCGCGTTTGGGGGACAGGCTAAGACAATGACGAACGAAACTTGGGGACGCGTGCAACAAGAATTGCTCAAGCGTATCGGCAAGAACAACTATGTAACCTGGATCGAGCCTTTGAAGCTGACAAAGCTGAAGAGCGGTGTTGCCTCTTTCGAAGTGCCGTCGCAATTTCATGGCAATTGGGTTTCCCGCAATTATGCCGATCAGATTCAGGTGCAGATGAACAGTGCGGGGGCGCTGGTCGAAAGGCTAGAATTCGTAACCGGGCTTGCCGCCTCACCGCCCGCCGCAAAGAAAGTCGCGGGCAAATCGACGGCGCAGGGACTGACAAAACACCGCGGTGCCCAAGGCGAAGAGATTCTGGGCGCGCCACTTGATGCCCGGTTTACTTTTGATGCTTTCGTTGTCGGCAAACCCAATGAATTGGCCCATGCCGCTGCCCGCCGTGTGGCCGAAGGCGGCCCGGTCACGTTCAACCCACTGTTTCTTTATGGCGGTGTCGGTTTGGGCAAAACCCATCTGATGCACGCCATCGCGCATGAGATTCATGTCCGCCAGCCGAATTTGCGGGTGCTCTATCTGTCTGCCGAACAATTCATGTACCGGTTTGTGCAGGCCCTGCGGGAACGCCAGATCATGGATTTCAAGGAACTGTTCCGGTCGGTTGATGTGCTGATGGTGGATGATGTGCAATTCATCGCCGGCAAGGATTCCACGCAAGAAGAATTCTTCCACACGTTCAACGCGCTGGTCGATCAGAACAAGCAGATCGTGATTTCTGCAGACCGCGCTCCGGGTGAGATCAAGGATCTGGAAGAACGGATCAAATCACGCCTGCAATGCGGGCTGGTGGTTGATCTGCATCCCACCGATTATGAACTGCGCCTTGGCATCATGCAGGCGAAGGCCGATGTGTTCCGCCAGCAGTATCGCGGTCTTGTTCTGGCGGACGGAGTGGTTGAATTTTTGGCTCACCGCATCACCACCAATGTGCGGGTGCTGGAAGGCGCGCTGATGCGGCTTTTCGCCTTTGCCAGCCTTGTTGGTCGTGAAATCACGCTTGATCTGGCGCAAGATTGCCTTGCCGATATTCTGCGCGCCTCTGATCGCAAGGTCACGATCGAGGAAATTCAGCGCAAGGTTGCGGAACATTACAACGTCCGCCTGTCAGACATGATCGGCCCCAAGCGCGTGCGCACCATCGCGCGGCCGCGGCAGATTGCAATGTATCTGTCCAAACAACTGACCCCACGGTCCTTGCCCGAAATTGGCCGCCGCTTTGGCGGGCGCGATCACACCACCATCATGCACGGTGTGCGCAAGATCGAAGAACTGATGTCGACCGACAGCCAACTGTCCGACGATCTGCAATTGCTTCGCCGGTTGTTGCAGGGCTAAGACGTCCGGTTTTGCCCTATCGTCAAGGTCTCAACCGACAGAACCGTCGGCAAATGCCGCGCAACTTCGGCCCAGCGATCACCTTCATCCACGCTGGCAAAAATCGACCCGGAATTGGTGCCAAAATAAACTCCGGTCGATTTTTCGCGGTCCACCGCCATGGATTGGCGCAGAACGGTAAAAAAGCAGTCGCGGTCAGGAAGGCCGTTCTGCAGGGATTCCCACGTCGAGCCGCCATTGCGCGACCGCCATATCGCGGCGGACGCGCCGGGCGGAAAGCGGCCTTGCGTGTCACCGTTCAGGGGAAACACCCAGACGGTATTTGGGTCTGCCGGATGAACCGCAATCGGAAACCCGAAGTTTGACGGCAGACCCGCTGTTGCGTCTTCCCAGCTGCGCCCGCCGTCGGGGCTGCGAAACACGCCGTGATGGTTTTGTTGGTACATGAGGTCGGATGCGCCAGCCGGGGCGCGCACGATATTGTGCACGCAAAGGCCTGTTTCATGCCCGCCCCCCGCGCCTTGCGGTGCGGCATGGGCGTGATCATGGTCGTGCCCGATATTAGACATGCGGTTGCGCTTGTCCCAGGATTTGCCACCATCTTCGGTGGCAAAGACCCCGGCGGCGGAAATACCGACCCAAAGCTTGGCCGGGTCGCCTGGATCGGCGACTATGCTGTGCAAAGTCAGCCCGGCCCCGCCTGGCTCCCAACTATCGCGCGACGGATGATCGGATAGCGCTTGAACCCGCTCCCAGGTCACCCCCTGATCCGTGCTGGAAAACAGTGTCGCAGGCTTTGCCCCCGCATAGAGCGTGTCGCCAGAAAGGCCGAGCGACCAAAGCGCCGTAATATCGCCCGTATAGGGCGCAGGCGGCGATGCAGTCATCCCCAGATAGGCCGCTGTCGCGGGGTCATTGGCTAGCCATTCATCCATCTTTCCGTTGGAAAGCTGCGACAGAGACCAGTTTTCCCCACCATCATCCGACCGCCAGACCCCAGCCCCCTGCCAATCACCGCCGCCAGCGGCCCAGATCATGCCGGTTTTCGCATCACCTACCACATGGTTGATCGGCCAACCGCCACAGAACGGCCCGCGCACGGCCCACTTGCTGCGGCCTGCCGTGCCATCAATCAGAAACACACCTTTGGTCGTGCCGACCAGGATGGTTACATCAGCCATGATATCATCTCCTCTGAATGCCGCCCCACGCTATCACAGCCGCTGTGCCAATTTGGCAGAAATTTCAACATCTGTTGCCGCAATCGGAACGGGCGCGGTGCAAACCCCTTGTGAAAGCCGCGGATTCCGCTAATTTCTACGTCCCGCACGGGGCCTTGGGTTGGGAGAATTGACTATGAAAATCAGCATCGAACGCGGCACGCTGCTTAAAGCGTTAAGTCAGGCCCAATCCGTTGTGGAACGCCGCAACACAATTCCGATCCTTGCCAACGTGCTGATCGAGGCAGACGGTGCGCAGGTCAGTTTCCGCGCCACGGATCTGGATATCGAGGTGGTAGACCGCGCCCCCGCCATGGTGGAGCGTCCCGGTGCCACCACAGTTTCCGCCGTGATGCTGCACGAAATCATTCGCAAACTTCCCGACGGGGCCTTGGTCAACCTGACCGAAGACAGCGCCACAGGCCGACTGACCATCGCCGCCGGACGGTCCACCTTTAGCTTGGCCACCCTGCCGCGCGAAGATTTCCCAGTGATGGCAACATCCGAATATGCCTGCAATTTTTCGGCACCCGCCCCGGTGCTGCGCCGCCTGTTTGACAAGGCGAAATTCGCCATTTCCACTGAGGAAACCCGGTATTACCTGAACGGCGTCTATATGCATGTAGCCACGGGTGATACCGGCCCGGTGCTGCGCTGTGTGGCGACCGATGGCCACCGATTGGCACGCATTGATGCGCCTTTGCCGGAAAACGCGGCCTCCATGGCTGGCGTGATCGTGCCGCGCAAAACCGTTGGCGAATTGCGCAAACTGCTGGATGATGATGAAGCGACGATCGCGGTTTCTGTGTCCGAAACCAAGGTGCGCTTTGCCACCCCGATGGTGACGCTGACCTCAAAGGTCATTGACGGCACATTCCCCGATTACACCCGTGTCATCCCAACCGGGAACACGCGGCGGCTGGAAGTGGACGCATCGGAATTTGCCAAAGCTGTGGACCGGGTGGCAACTGTATCATCTGAGCGGTCGCGCGCGGTCAAACTCAGCTTGGATGAAGACCGTCTAATATTGTCGGTCAACGCACCGGATTCTGGGGCTGCCGAAGAAGAACTGGCCGTGGCTTACGCGGATGAGCGGTTGGAAATTGGCTTTAATGCCAAATACCTGCTGGAAATCGCCAGCCAAGTAGACCGCGAAAATGCGGTGTTTATGTTCAATTCGTCAGGCGATCCGACCCTGATGCGCGAAGGCAATGATATGTCGGCGGTTTACGTCGTCATGCCAATGCGCGTGTGACAACCAGCCGGGGGCCAGCCCCCGGAGCCCCCGGGATATTTAGACCAAGATGAAAGGCCAGTAAAGTTTGGCTGGGCTTGCAATCACGACGCTAACGCTTTCGCATTTCCGCAGCCACCGTGCGGCGCGGCTGGCCTTTGATGGGCGGCCTGTGGCGATTGTAGGGGCGAATGGTGCGGGCAAAACCAATATTCTGGAGGCGATTTCGCTGTTGTCGCCCGGTCGCGGTTTGCGCCGTGCAGCGGCAGATGAAATGGCGCGCAAGCCCGAGGCGTTGGGGTGGAAGATCACCGCCGATGTACAGGGGCTGGGAACCGCACATCAGATTGAAACCTGGGCCAAACCGGGTGAGGGGCGGCAAGTGTTGATCGACGGCAAAACTGCCACCCAAGTGAGCCTGGCCCGAATTCTGCGCATGGTCTGGCTGGTGCCGGTGATGGACCGTTTGTGGATTGAGGCGGCAGAGGGCCGCCGTCGGTTTCTGGACCGCATGACACTGAGTTTTGCGCCCGACCATGCCGACGCGGTGCTGACCTACGAAAAGGCGATGCGGGATCGCAACCGTCTGTTGAAAGATCAAATCACCGATGCACATTGGTATGGCGCGCTGGAAGGTCAGATGGCGCTGGCCGGGGCGCAGATCATGAACAACCGGGATGCTGCAATGGCGCGTTTGACCCTTGCGCAGGTGGGCGCAGAGACTGCCTTTCCGCAAGCCGATTTGGCGCTGACCGGCCCGGAGGGCGAAGATGCCGTTGCCGCCGCCAATCTGGCACAGGCCATGTCCGACAACCGCCGCCGTGATATCGCCGCAGGACGCACCCTTATTGGCCCGCACCGCGCCGATTTGGCCGCTGTCTATGCCGCCAAAGCGATGCCCGCCGATCAATGTTCGACGGGCGAACAAAAGGCGCTGCTGATCAGCCTGATCCTCGCCAATGCCCGTGCATTGGCGGCCGATCTTGGCACAGCACCTATCTTGCTGTTGGATGAGGTGGCCGCCCATTTGGACGGCGCTCGCCGCGCCGCGCTTTATGACGAGCTTTGCCGCCTTGGCGCGCAGGCCATCATGACAGGCACAGGGCCGGAGTTGTTCGACAGCCTTGGCCCACGTGCGCAAGCCTTTGACGTGACCGATACGCAAGGTCAGTCGCATATTGAAAGCATTTCCCTATGACAATATCCTTCACCGACCTGTCGTTTTACGCAGGCGCCCTGTTGGTGCTGTTCGCCACCCCCGGCCCGGTTTGGGTAGCCCTGCTTGCGCGCGCGATGTCCGGCGGGTTCAGCGCCGCATGGCCCTTGGCCGTCGGTGTTACCATTGGCGATGCGCTTTGGCCGCTGGTTGCGATTTACGGGCTGACATGGATCGTCGCCCAGTTTTCCGGCTTCATGATGGTGATGCAATGGGTCGCCGCAGCCACCTTTGTTGTCATGGGTGCCCTTCTTATTCGCAATGCGGACCGCGGCATTTCATCCGACAACCGGCTGACCAAACCAGGCCTTTGGGCGGGCTTTGCGACCGGGGTTGCCGTGGTAATAGCAAACCCGAAGGCCATTCTTTTCTATATGGGTGTGCTGCCCGGTTTCTTTGATCTGCGGGGCGTCACAGCACTTGATATTACCGCCATCATCGCGCTGTCGGTTGCCATTCCGCTGGCCGGAAATCTGGCTTTGGCGGCGTCCATTGACCGCGCGCGCAGGCTGCTTGCCTCGCCCGCCGCACTGCGCCGGACGAACAGAATCGCGGGTGGGTTGATGATCGCCGTCGGTGTGGTCATTGGTCTGTCATAACCGCTAAATCTTGTGTCATCCGCGTGACAATCCCCCCTGAAACCGCTATAAGTGGCGGGCAATACAAGGGTTCTGTCCACATGTCCGACGCCGAGATTAACAAAGCCGCCTATGATGCTGATTCCATCAAGGTTCTCAGGGGCTTAGAGGCGGTTCGCAAACGTCCCGGCATGTATATCGGCGATACCGATGATGGGTCGGGTTTGCACCACATGGTGTATGAGGTTGTCGATAACGGCATTGACGAGGCGTTGGCTGGCCATGCCACGGCAGTGACGGTGAAAATCCACTCCGACAACTCGGTTTCCGTGCGCGACAATGGCCGTGGTATCCCGGTGGATATCCACGCCGAAGAAGGCGTGTCGGCCGCCGAAGTGATCATGACGCAGCTGCATGCGGGCGGTAAATTCAACAACACCGACGATTCCGGCAACGCCTACAAAGTGTCGGGCGGGCTGCATGGCGTGGGCGTGTCGGTGGTCAACGCGCTGTCAGAATGGCTGGAACTGCGCGTCTGGCGCAATGACACCGAATACCGCGCTCGGTTTGAACATGGCGATTGCACCGTGCATGTCTACCCTGTTGGCCCGGCGCCGGGGGAGCGTGGCACCGAAGTGCGGTTTCTGGCCTCGGCCAAAACCAATATCGAGCAAGGGACGTTTTCCAACCTCGATTACAGCTTCAAGACGTTGGAAAACCGCCTTCGCGAACTGGCGTTCCTGAATTCCGGCGTCCGCATAATCATCGAAGACGAACGTCCCGCCGAACCGCTGCGATCTGACCTGTTTTACGAAGGTGGCGTGCGGGAATATGTGAAATACCTTGACCGGTCTAAATCCTCTATCCTAGCCGAGCCGATTTACATGATTGGCGAGCGTAACGGCATGACCGTCGAAGTCGCGATGTGGTGGAACGACAGCTACAATGAAATGGT
>JANNSG010000128.1:0-10836 GCA_031402355.1 Pseudorhodobacter sp.
GAACCGCCCGCTTGCAGCTTTGCCAGCATTTCTTCGTTTGATCCGAAGACATTCATTTGCACCGCCGCCCCGGTTTCGGCAGCGAAGGCATCAAAATTGGTCGCATCATGATAGTTCGGCCAGGTGGCCAGGATCACCCGGTCACCAATCGCCGTTTGCGCAAAGGCAGGGCGCGGCAAAAGCCCCGGCATCGCGGCACCCAGTGCAGCCGTCGCAGCACCAAGTCCCGTCACGCCCAGAAAATGCCGACGTGTGACAGAGCCCTTTTGATAGCGCCGCAGTTCTTCCATGAACTTCTGGCGCGAGATGTGGTCGATCTTGTCAGTCATCGTTGAAATCTCCCTTTTGGTTGGTTGTGTTGGTCAGTCCAATGATAATAGCAAAGCGGCGTCGCTGGCCCATCCGATCACCGCCGTATCCCCCGGCGCAAAGCTGCCCTCGGTCGCCTCGGCCTGACGTGCGACAAGCACCAGAAGGTCCCCCAAACTGGCATGGCGCACTAGGTATTCGGTATGTTCCCCCAGAAAAATCCGGTTGATCACAGTAACAGCCTGGCCCCCATCGCGGGCTTTATGGGTCAGGCCGATCTGTTCGGGACGAATGCTGAGCGTGGCCTTGTCCCCGGCCTGAACGGTTCCGGAGACCCGCCCGGCAAAGCGAAGCCCCCATGGCGTGACGATCTGGCCCTGCTGGGCCGATCCGGCCACGTACGCCCCGTCTATGAAATTAGATTTACCAACGAAATCCGCAACATACCGGCTGTTCGGCTGATCATAAAGCGCCGTCGGCGATCCCGATTGCACGATTCTGCCGCCCCGCATGATGCAGATGCGGTCAGACATCGACAGGGCTTCCTCCTGATCATGGGTGACAAGCACAAAGGTGATGCCAAGCTGGCGCTGCAGGGTTTGCAGTTCGATCTGCATTTCGCGGCGCAGCTTGCGGTCCAAAGCGGCAAGCGGTTCGTCCAGAAGCAATATCTTCGGCTCGTTCACAATGGCCCGTGCCAAGGCCACGCGCTGCTGCTGACCACCCGACATTTCCCAAATGCGCCGCGGCCCGAAACCGGGCAGCCTTACCATATCAAGGGCCCGGTCAACCTTGCGGGCAACGGCGACACGGTCAGGTTTAGGGCGACGCTGCAGCAAGCCGTAGGCGATATTTTCGGCCACATTCAGATGTGGAAACAGCGCATAATGCTGAAATACCATATTCACCTGCCTGCGGTAGGCGGGCACCAAGTTTACCGAATGGCCATCCAGAAAAACCTCGCCAGTTGTCGGCGCTTCAAACCCCGCAAGCATCCGCAGTGCCGTGGTTTTGCCACACCCCGACGGCCCCAGAAACGACAGGAACTCGCCACGGCCTATCTCCAGGTTCAGCGCGTCCGCAGCCAGAATATCGCCGTACCGCTTGGTCGCATGGCGAAACGCGGCAATCGGCGGTTCAGCTGACTCAACGTGCGCTTCGGGTTGGCCCAAAGAACTTTGCATGCGGTGTTTCATACCCTATGAATCCCCCCAAACTTTAGGAAATGATAGTATGACTGTATATATCACAAATATGGTAGACAGCCCGCTGAGGCGCGTCTCTTGACGCAGGCAAGCTGGGTGCTTCAGGCAGGCAGCGTGGTCACCGCGCTTGAAACCGCAGCGCTGCCCGAAGCGCTTGCCGCCCTGTTGCGGCACGTGGCGCCGTTCGATTACACCGTGATGTTTGGCTACCTTGGCACGGCACGCCCGATTGATCTGCATGACGATTTTCCCTTTGGCAAACGCAAGGTCTTTGTGACCGACTATCAGGCCGGGCCCTATCTGCTTGACCCTTTCTACCTTGCGGCAACCCGGTCTGTAGCACCGGGTCTGTACCGGCTGCGTGATCTGGCACCCGACCGCTTTTATCAAGGCGAGTATTTTCGCAACTACTATATCCAGACCGGGCTTGCCGAAGAAATTGCCTATTTCGTTGATCTGCCGCTGGGCTGTCTGGTTGTTCTTTCGCTGATGCGGACCGAACGGCAATTTTCGCAAAAGGAATTCCATGCCCTGAAAACTGCGTTTCCTTTCGTCGCGGCCGCAGCGCAACGCCAGTGGTCCCGGCTTGCACATCGCTTTGGTGACGCCGACCAGACGACCGGGCAAAAAGGCCTCAAAGGGCGGGATGCTTTTGTTTTTGGCAATTTCGGTGACGGCGTTCTGACCCCCCGGGAACGCGAGGTTGCCGAATTCACACTCAAGGGTCATTCAGCGCAATCCGTGGGGGCGCTGCTGAACATTTCGCCCGGCACGGTGCGCATCCACCGGCGCAACATCTATGCAAAGCTGCGCATCAATTCGCAGGGTGAACTGTTCGCCCGCTTTCTTGCAACACGTCTTGGCCCGTCATAGCGGGGTGCAGGTCTGCGCCTTACGTCAAGGCTTTGGTGCGTCATCATAGGCGCCTGACAATATCCTTTGGCGCGCGCCTTCGGGGTCATCATATTGATGGGTTTTCATCGACCAGAAAAACGCCATCAGACCAAGCCCGCCAAGGCCAAGCGAAATCGGGATCAGCCAGACCAGCATTTCCATCTTACTTCAACCTCATCGCATTCAACGTCACACTGATCGACGACAGCGACATGGCAACTGCCGCCGCCAGCGGTGTGGCCAACCCGACCAGTGCCAAGGGCACCGCAACAATATTGTAGCCAATCGAGATGGCAAAGTTTTCCTTGATTCTGCGACGTGCCAGAACGGCCACGCGCAGGGCCTCGGCGATGGGCAGGATATCGGTTCCCAGCAGCACGATATCCGACGCCACCCGCGCTGCATCCAGTGCTTGCGCCGGCGATATTGACACATGCGCCGCAGCCAATGCCGCCGTGTCATTCAGCCCGTCACCCACCATCAATACCCGCTGACCGGCCGCTGCCATCGCCATCACCGCCGCCGCCTTCTGCGCGGGCAAAGCCTCTGCCTGCCACTGCGAAATGCCCAGCTGCCTGGCCATGGCATGAACCGCACCGGGCACATCGCCGGACAAAAGATGTACCGCCTTGCCCTGTGCCAGCAAAGCCTTGACCACCGCCAGCGCACCGGGGCGCAGCGTGTCAGCAAAGGTAAAAGCCACCGGGCTGGCGGCGCCTATCGCCAGATAGGTTGCCGTCACGTCCAATGCCGCCGCCCCCAGCCAATCTGCACGCCCAAGGCGCACGATCTGACCTGCAAACATGCCTTCGATGCCGTATCCCGGCACTTCGCGGATGTCCGTCACCGGTTTTGGTTGCACGCCCCTATCGGCAAGAGCTTTTGCCAGGGACTGCGCCAGCGGATGGGATGACGCCTTGGCCAACGCGAGGGCCACGGCCGTGACCCCAGCCGGATGAACCTGCAGATTGGTGGGCGTCGGGGTGCCCATGGTCAGGGTCCCGGTCTTGTCGAAGACGACGGTATCCACTTCGGCCAACCGTTCGAGGGCCGTGCCGTCCTTGATCAGCAAGCCCTTCCGAAACAGCATGCCGCTGGCTGCGGTGACAACGGCCGGCACTGCCAGCCCAAGCGCGCAGGGACAGGTGATGATCAAAACTGCCGCCGAAATATTGATCGCAATCCGGAAATCGCCGCCCGTAAGGGACATCCAGACGGCAAAAGCGGTGAATGAAACGACATGCACCCCGGGGGAATACAACCGCGCCGCCCGGTCGGCCAAAGACGTATAGCGATCGCGCGCCGTCTCGGCCATCGCCACCAGTTCGGCCATCCGGTGTAAAGAGGTATCCCGCCCCGCCGCCGTAACCCGGACAATCAGGCGTCCGGTCAGGCTGATCTCGCCCGCACTGACGACAGCACCCGGCATCACGGCGGCAGGCAACGACTCACCGGTCAGCAAAGACCGGTCCATCTCGCTGCTGCCTTGTGAAATGATGCCGTCCACCGGCATTCGCCCGCCGGGACGCACGACCACCAGATCACCCGGTCGCAGATCGGCAATCGTCACGTTGCGTTCATGGCCACCCTCCAGCAAAACCGCGCGCGGCACTTCCAGTGCCGCCAGTTCCTGTGCGGCAGACCGCGCCACCGCCCGGGTGCGGTGATCCAGATACCGGCCCGCCAGCAAAAAGAACGTCAGCATAACGGCGGCATCAAAATAGGCCTGATGCCCGCCTTGGGTCGTTTCATAGACCGAGATGCCCGAGGCCAGAATCAAGGCCAGACTGATCGGCACATCCATTGCAAGATGCCCGGCGCGCAACGCCCGCCAGGCCGACACAAAGAACGGCTGGCCGGAAAATGCCACTGTCGGCAGGGCGATAAAGGCTGAAATCCAATGGAACAGATCGCGCGTCGCGGCATCAGCGCCAGACCAGACGGCCACCGAAAACAACATGACATTCATCATCGAAAAGAACGCGACCGCCAGCCGCATCAGCAGATCCCGCCCCTGCTGGTCAGTTTGGGTGGCCAGCAACATCCCGGCGTCAAGCGGGTGGGCCTCATACCCCAGATCGCCCAGACGCGCGATCAGGGCATCCTCGCCCACAGTCGCGTCTGCCTGCACCGACACCCGCTTGAGCGTCAGATTGACCCGCGCCGCCTGAACCCCCGGCATGGCGGCAAGGCCGCGTTCGACCGTTGAAATACAGGCCCCACAATGCACCCCCGGCAACGACAGGATCACCTGCACATCGCCCAGCGCCTTTGTGGCCAACGCCCCGGCTGCAGGGACTGCCGCACAGGCGGCACAGGCCATGATCGGTGCTCGCAGGACCTCGGTCATCGGTTGGTCTAATCTTTCACATAAAGTGCTATGCGCTGCCGAAACTGGGTTCCGTCCACCGCCACAGCGTCAACCCGCAACACCCATTTGCCGGGGCCAAGGGCAACCGCTGCGGTGTATCGCCCCTCCGCAAAGTCGAACTGCGCAACATGGTCGTCTTGCTGTTCTGTTGCGCGGCCGATCATCGCGGTCATCGATCTGGGTTGCACCGGTTTCCCGTCCGGCCCGGTAAACCCGATCACCAGCGCATCCGCCCTGGTCGCTACATCAAGCGACCATCCCAACGCATTCTGGGCGCTGCGTTCATCGTCAAATGTCTGACTGGCGACATAGCTGTTGGCCACTTCCAACCCGGGAAAGGTGCCGACCGCCTTGACCGCAAGGATCACATTCACCCCGATCACGACGGCAAAGAATGCCAGGGTGATGGCCAACACCTTGCGGCCCGTCAAAGGCGTGCCCGTCGGAAGGGTAGCCGTCGGGGGGGAAGCCATCGTGCGGATGTCTGTCATTCTGCATCTCCGGTAAAATGGGTGTCCTTGAAGACACGGTCGGTGTTGGTGGTATCTTCCACCCAGAACCGCAGGTCTGTCCGGTCACTGGTGCCGATCGGGTTGCCCCTTTGCACCGTCACATAGACCCGCTGCAACAGCGTCTGATCCGCAGGCACCGTGACCACATCGCCTTGCGTGCCCTCCAGCGACAGCGTCAGTGCCGTATCGGGCTTGACCGACAGCCTGAAGCCGCGCGGCGCGCCGTTCTTGTTGCGCAATCGGATGTCATAGGTGTTGCGCACAGACCCGTCGGACAGAATGACGAAGGTCGGATTGCGAATGGGCTCTACGGTCAGATCAATCGGCTGGCGGATGAACAATGCCACGACCAGCGCCATGCCGACAGCGCCCCATAGCAGCGTATACATCAAGGTACGGGGCCGAAACACATGCTTCCAGACAGATCTGGCCGGTTGCCCGGACCGCTCGGCAACTTCGTCCGACAGCGCCAGATACCCGATCAGATGCAAGGGCTTGTCGACCTTTGCCATAACGTCGTTGCAGGCATCGATGCACAGCCCGCAGGTGATGCAGGCCATTTGCTGGCCATCCCGGATGTCGATCCCCATCGGGCAAACGGCGACGCAGGCATTGCAGTCTACACAATCGCCCAAGGCATCGGCCCCTTCCGCCTTGCGGTGTTTGCCGCGCGGCTCGCCCCGCCAGTCCCGGTAGCCGATGGTCAAGCTTTCCTCGTCCAGCATGGCGGCCTGAATGCGTGGCCAGGGGCAGGCATAGATGCAGATCTGCTCTCGCATGAAGCCGCCAAAGACAAAGGTGGTCACTGTCAGCACGCCAATGGTCGCATAGGCCGCCGGGTGGGCCATACCGGTTGCCAGATTGCCAAGCAACGTCGGCGCGTCGGTAAAATAGAACACCCACGCCCCGCCGGTCGCCACCGAAATCAGCAGCCAGACCGACCATTTTACCGCCCGCAAACCGGCCTTGCGCAGCGTCCAGGGTTCATTCCACAATTTGATGCGCGCATTGCGGTCGCCGTCGATCCAGCGTTCGACCAGAATGAAAAGATCGGTCCAGACCGTCTGCGGGCAAGCATAGCCGCACCAGACCCGGCCCAGCGCCGAGGTGAACAGAAACAGGCCAAGCCCGGCCATGATCAGCAATCCGGCCACGAAATAAAATTCATGTGGCCAGATCTCGATCCAGAACATGAAGAACCGCCGACCCGCCAAATCCACCAGAACTGCTTGATCGGGCATCGCGATGCCGCGGTCCCATCGGATCCAGGGGGCAAGGTAGTAAATCCCCAATGTCACCGCCATGATCCCCCATTTCAGCCTGCGAAATGTGCCTTTCACCCGGCGCGGGAACACAGGTTCGCGCGCGGCATAAAGGCTGGGGGCTGGGGTATCAGGCAGGGTCAAGGTGGGGCTCCGTTTGCGCGGCAGGCGTTACTCGCCACCGCCGAGTTGGTGCACATAGCTGGCCACGGCGCGAATTTCGGCTTCGGTCAGCTTCTGTGTCCAGCTTGGCATCACCCCGCCGCGCGAATAGGTGATAGTTTCCAGCAGCTTTTCGGGGCTTTTGCCGTAAAGCCAGATGGCATCGGTCAGGTTGGGCGCGCCCAATTCGCGGTTGCCCAATCCGCCATCGCCATGACAGGACGCACAGTTTTCGCCAAATAGGGCGGCACCGTCCTGCGCCATTGCCGCATCATGGTCCTGGTCGGAAATCGCCAGAACATGCTGGACGACTTGCGCGATCTGCGGCTTTTCCAGAATGTCGACAAAGGCGGGCATCTGCGAAAACCGCGCATCGGGATCGGTGTCATTGCGAATGCCATGGGCAATCGTCGCGTGAATTGCCGTTATGTCGCCGCCCCATAGCCAGTCATCATCCAACAGGTTCGGATATCCAGATGCCTGCACCCCGGCAGCCCCCGAGCCATGGCACTGGCTGCAATTGGTTCGAAAGATCGCAGCCCCCGCCGAGGTGGCATAGCTCTGCAGCGCAACGTCCCCCGCTATCGCCGTCAAATCGGCGGCGGCAAGCCGGGCGGATATTTCGGCATTTGCCAATTCGAACCGCTTGATGTCTTCCGCCACATCCGCCCGGGTCGAGGCCCCCAGCAACCCCGGCGTCGCCCGTGACAGCATGGGCCATGCCGGATAGGCGATTGCATAGCCGATACCCCAGATGATGCAGGCGATGAACGTCCACAGCCACCAGCGGGGCATGGGGGTGTTCAATTCTTCGATTCCGTCCCAGACGTGGCCTGTGGCTTCAATCTGCGGCTTTGCGGGTTTGTTCGGTCTCACGCTCATCTGCGCGCCCCCTTGGCCCTGCTGGCAGGCATCGGTCTGTCATCATGCCGAAATGGTATATTTGCAGTGTCTTCATGGACTTTGCGGCTGCCCGGGCGAAACGCCCAGACCACGACTGCGATGAAGATCAACATCAGGCTCAGCAATGCCCAGCTGTCAGCAAATGAGCGCATAAGGGAATAAATCTGCATCTACTTTTCCTACCTGCTGGCATCGACATTGAAGGTCGAGAAATCGACCAGAGTACCCAACATCTGAAGATAGGCGACCAGCGCATCCATCTCAGACACGCCGGCCACGCCATCAAAGTTGCGCACCTGCGCCTTTGGATAGCGGGCCAGCATGTCTTCAAAGGCGCCCTCGGGCTGAATTTGCACCGTGAAATCAGCCTTGGCATTGGTGATCATGTCGTCGGAATAGGGCACCCCGACAATCCTGTGGGTTCGCAGCAAATCTTCAACATGCGCGCCGTCAAGCAATGTATTGGCCAGAAACGCGTATTTCGGCATCACGGATTCCGGCACCACGGATTGTGGGTCGATCAGGTGATCAACGTGCCAACTGTCCGAATAGCGCCCACCCACCCGCGCCAGATCAGGCCCGGTACGTTTGCTGCCCCATTGAAACGGATGGTCATACCGGCTTTCTGCGGCCAGCGAATAGTGGCCATAGCGTTCCACCTCGTCGCGCATCGGGCGGATCATCTGGCTGTGGCAAACGTAGCAGCCTTCGCGGATGTAGATGTCGCGCCCGGTCAGTTCCAGCGGGCTGTAGGGGCGCATGCCGGCCACATCCTCGATGGTGTTTTCAAGGTAGAACAGCGGTGCAATCTGCACGATGCCGCCGATTGAGACGACGATCAACGAACAGACAAGCAACAGCGTTGCATTGGTTTCAAGGATTTTGTGTTTGTCCAGCAAAGCCATCATCGTCTCCGTTATTCTGCCGGAGCCGCGACCATCGCCCCGGCGGTCGCCGGTGACGTGGTGACGGTTTTCCAAAGGTTGTAGGCCATGATGATGGCACCGGCGAAATACATCACTCCTCCGGTCGCCCGCACCACATACATCGGGAACTTGGCGGCCACGGTGTCGGCAAAGCTGTTGACGAGAAAACCGTTGGCATCAACCTCGCGCCACATCAGGCCTTCCATGATGCCGGTGACCCACATTGAGGACGCGTAAAAAACGATCCCGATGGTGGCCAGCCAAAAGTGCCACGAGACCAGACGCAGGCTATGCAGGCCCTGCTTGTTCCAAAGCCGCGGTGTCAGGAAATACAAGGCACCAAAGGTGATCATGCCGTTCCAGCCCAGTGCCCCGGAATGCACATGGCCGATGGTCCAGTCGGTATAATGCGACAGGCTGTTGACTGCCTTGATCGACATCATCGGGCCTTCAAACGTGCTCATCCCGTAAAAACCGATGGACACCACCATCATGCGCAGCACCGGATCGGTGCGCAGTTTGTCCCATGCCCCTGACACTGTCATCAACCCGTTGATCATGCCGCCCCAGGACGGCATCCACAGAATGACGGAAAACACCATGCCAAGGGTCGATGCCCAATCGGGCAAGGCGGTGTAGTGCAGATGATGCGGCCCGGCCCAGATGTAGAGAAACGTCAGTGCCCAGAAATGCACGATCGACAGTTTATAGCTGTAGACAGGCCGGTTCGCCTGTTTCGGCACGAAATAATACATCATGCCCAGAAACCCCGAGGTCAGAAAGAACCCGACCGCATTATGGCCATACCACCACTGGGTCATCGCATCCTGCACGCCCGAAAACAGCTGCACCGACTTGGACCCGAAGATCGAGACCGGGATCGATATGTTGTTGATGATATGCAACATCGCGATGGTGACGATGAAGGACAGGTAGAACCAGTTGGCGACATAGATATGCGGCTCACGGCGCTTCAGGATGGTGCCCAGATAGACCGCAAGATAGGCCACCCAGACCACGGTCAGCCATATATCGACATACCATTCAGGTTCTGCATATTCCTTGGATTGGGTCGCCCCCAGCAGATAGCCGGTCGCCGCCAGAACGATGAAAAGATTGTAACCCCAGAACACGAACCACGCCAGATTGCCGCCCCAAAGCCGCACTGCGCTGGTGCGCTGCACCACATAGAACGACGTCGCGATCAACGCATTGCCGCCAAAGGCGAAAATTACCGCCGATGTGTGCAAGGGGCGCAAACGTCCGAAATTTGCATAGCCTTCTGCCCAACCGAAATTCAGCGCCGGATAGGCCAGTTGAAACGCGATGAAAGTACCAACCAGAAATCCCGTCAGCCCCCAAAAGGTGGTCGCAATCACCCCCGCGCGCACCACCCCGTCAAAGTAAGACAGGCTTTGGTCGCGGCGCGGCTCATCCGTGCGGCGAAGCGCCCACAAGAACAGCCCCCCGGCCACCAGCATCACGATGACTGCATGGATCTGATAGGCCAGATCACGCGCATAATTCGCGGCGATGGCCGCCAGCACGGCAATCAACGCCAACAGACCCAGCTTCAGATAATCCCACATGGCCGCCCCTTTCATCCCTTTCCCCGCTGCATTTGTCCCCGTGGGGTGCGCATGAAGGGATGGTTGACCTTGCTCATGCCCTGCGCGCCGGATCGCGGCTTTGATCCAGATCAACCCGAACCGGATTTGACCAGGATCAAGGTCCCTTCGTTTTGTTTCTGTCAGAAAGGGTACAGGGCACCCCAACGGAGGAACGGGCATGACGTACAAATCATTGCTGACGATCATCACTGACGAGGACGGGATGGAAAAGCCGCTGGCCGCCGCCATCGCCCTTGCCGGCCACTATGATGCCCATCTGGACGTCGTCTGCATCGCGGCCGAACCCATGCTGGCCGGATATGATTTCCCCGGTGCTAGCGGCATCCTGACCCAGGAAATGCTGGGGCTTGCGCGCGAAAAAGTTGCCACCATTGAAAAGGTCGCGCGCGGAATTCTTGCACATCAGAATATCCGGTGGGGCGTCGAAAGCATGGTTGTACCGACCGGCGGCCTTGCCGAGGCCGTAGCCCAATACGCCCGTTTCAGCGATCTGGCACTTCAAGCCAAGCCGTTCACAATGCCGAACCGGCCCGAGGCCGAAGCCGCCATCGAAGCCGTGCTGTTTGACGCCGGAGTGCCCGTTATGGTGATGCCGGATGGCCCGATGCCCGCGATTCCGGGCAAAAGAATTGTTGTGGCCTGGAACCAAAGCCGCGAAGCG
>JANNSG010000129.1:0-2622 GCA_031402355.1 Pseudorhodobacter sp.
AAATATTAGAACAAAATAAGAATATTTACTCAAGATTTACCCTTGTGGCAGCACAGTGTCGAGAGGGATCACCGCAGTCTGCAGAGGCCAGCATGTTACCAGACGGACCAATCGGCCGACGCAAGCCACGCATGGATGATCGGGCATCCATGGCCAGCCCACTGGGGGCGGCAATTTCCAAGGCTGATGGCGAAACGATAGCGATGGTGCGCGCCGCACTCGAAACTGCCCGGCTTGCGCTGGCGTACCAGCCTGTGGTTCTGGGCGCAGACCCGCAAAAAACCGCCTTTTGCGAGGGGCTGATCCGTGTGCTTGAACCCTCGGGCCGCATCATCCCGGCGCGCGATTTCATCACCGTGGTTGAAGACACCGAAATGGGCCGGCTGATTGACTGTGCGGCGCTGGAGATGGGCCTTGCGACGCTGCACCGCCATCCCGGATTGCGGCTTTCGATCAACATGTCGGCGCGGTCAATCGGCTATCCGCAATGGATGCGCACATTGAAGCGCGGGTTGAATGCGTCGCCCACTATTGGCGAAAGACTGATTCTGGAGATCACCGAAAGTTCTGCCATGCAGGTGCCGGAACTGGTGATCGCCTTCATGGATCAATTGCAAGATCAGGGGGTTGCCTTTGCCTTGGATGATTTCGGCGCGGGGATGACGGCGTTTCGATACTTTAAGGATTTCCAGTTCGACATTGTGAAGATCGATGGCCAGTTCATTCGCGGCATTCATGCAAATGCCGACAATCAGGTGCTGACGAAGGCGCTTGCATCGATCGGGCGACATTTCGACATGGTGGTGGTCGCGGAACAAGTGGAAGACGTGGCCGATGCCGAATGGTTGCGGGCAATGGGCATGGACTGCCTGCAAGGCTATCTGTTCGGCGCGCCGACAGTAAAGCCGGACTGGATCCGGGCGGATGCACGCGCTGCGGGCTGATACTGCGCGATGACTACGTAACAACCTTGCGCAACAATCTTGCGCTTGACCTTGTCCCTGCTTTGGCCATGCTGCACGACGGCACAGTTTAAGGCCGCCCCGTCCGGCCCTTGGGAGAGGATCCAGCATGACCAATGTCGTAATCGTATCGGCGGCCCGCACCGCCGTAGGCAGTTTCAACGGCGCTTTTGCCAATACGCCCGCACACGAATTGGGGGCAGCCGTGATCAAGGCGGTTGTCGCACGCGCAGGTATTGATGCGGCCGATGTTTCCGAAACCATTTTGGGGCAAGTGCTTACCGCAGGTCAGGGCCAGAACCCGGCCCGGCAGGCACATATCAACGCGGGGCTGCCAAAGGAATCGTCAGCCTGGTCGATCAATCAGGTCTGCGGATCAGGCCTGCGTGCGGTCGCTTTGGGTGCGCAACATATCCAGCTTGGCGATTCTGCCATCGTCGTGGCGGGCGGTCAGGAAAGCATGAGCCTGTCGCCCCATGTGGCGCATCTGCGCGCCGGGCAAAAAATGGGCGACATGAAGTTCATCGATTCGATGATCAAAGACGGGCTTTGGGATGCCTTTAACGGCTATCACATGGGCCAGACGGCGGAAAACGTGGCCAGCCAATGGCAGATCAGCCGCGAGATGCAGGATACCTTTGCCGTGGCCAGCCAGAACAAGGCTGAAGCCGCGCAGAGGGCGGGGAAGTTCGCGGATGAAATCGTGCCGTTTGTCATCGCTACCCGCAAAGGCGATGTCACAGTTGATGCCGATGAATACATCCGGCATGGCGCCACGATGGAGGCGATGGCAAAACTGAAGCCTGCGTTTACCAAAGACGGGTCGGTGACCGCCGCCAATGCCTCTGGCCTCAACGACGGTGCAGCAATGGTGCTGTTGATGTCGGCCGATGAAGCGGCCAAGCGCGGGCTGACCCCGCTGGCGCGTATCGCGTCTTACGCGACGGCCGGGCTTGACCCGTCGATCATGGGGGTTGGCCCGATCCATGCCAGCCGCAAGGCGCTGCTGAAAGCGGGCTGGAAAGCCGCTGATCTTGATCTGGTTGAGGCGAATGAAGCCTTTGCCGCGCAGGCCTGTGCTGTGAACAAGGATATGGGCTGGAACCCGGATCTGGTGAACGTTAACGGTGGCGCGATTGCCATTGGTCACCCGATCGGCGCGTCAGGCGCGCGGATTCTGAACACGCTGATCTTCGAGATGGGTCGTCGGGGTGCGAAAAAAGGCCTTGCGACCCTGTGCATCGGCGGCGGCATGGGCGTTGCCATGTGCATCGAGCGGGCATAAACCTTTGCTGCACTGCAGAATGGGCGCGCGATAATATTGCGCGCCTGTTTTCGTTTGGATAACACTATTTCAAGAAACGAATTTCCGGGGAGGAATCATGTCGAAAGTTGCTTTGGTCACAGGCGGGTCGCGCGGTATTGGTGCGGCGATTTCAATCGCCCTGAAAGCGGCAGGTTATACCGTTGCCGCAAACTATGCGGGCAATGATGAGGCCGCCGCGAAATTCACGGCTGAGACCGAGATCAAGGCTTATAAATGGTCGGTTGCCGATTATGACGCCTGTGCTGCCGGTATTGCCAAGGTTGAGGCTGATCTTGGCCCGATTGCCGTTTTGATCAATAACGCAGGCATTACGCGCGACGCGATGTTCCACAA
>JANNSG010000130.1:0-6036 GCA_031402355.1 Pseudorhodobacter sp.
TGCGGGTGGTGGCTTGCACGGGTGCGCCGGGGTGCCCGCAGGGGTTGCAGCCGACGCGCGGCTTGGCGCGTGCATTGGCGGCGCAGGTGCCCAAGGGGCGGGTGCTGCATGTATCCGGCTGCGCCAAGGGATGTGCGCTGCCCAAAGGTGTTGCGGCCACATTGGTTGGCCAAGTACAGGGGTTTGGCTTTGTACCAATGGGCAAAGCGTCAGACGCACCTGCACGAAACGGCCTTACAGACACCGTTTTGTGCACCGAACTTGCCGTTTTGATAGGAACCACGTGATGCCGCATATCTATGAAACCGATGGTGCAGCCATCTATCTGCGGTCTTTCGCGACCATCCGGGCCGAGGCGGATTTGGCGCGGTTTACGGCTGAGGAAGAGGTCGTGGTGGTGCGCATGATCCACGCGGCGGGCATGGTGGGGCTGGAGGCTTACGCCGCCTTCACCCCCGGCATGGCGATTGCGGCACGGGCGGCGCTGGAAGGTGGCGCGCCGATTTTATGCGATGTGCGGATGGTGTCGGAAGGCATCACACGCACCCGGTTGCCTGCGGATAATGCGGTGATTTGCACCCTGCAGGATGCGCGCGTGCCGGAAATGGCAAAGGCCATGGGCAATACCCGGTCTGCGGCGGCGGTGGAATTGTGGCGGCCGCATCTGGCGGGGGCGGTGGTGGCGATTGGCAATGCGCCGACGGCGCTTTTCCATCTGCTCAATATGCTGGAAGACCCCACTTGCCCGCTTCCTGCCGCGATTATCGGCTGCCCGGTCGGTTTCATCGGGGCGGCGGAAAGCAAAGCGGCGTTGATGGATGTGGCCCCCGTGCCGTCTATGGTGATATCGGGGCGACTAGGCGGGTCGGCGATCACGGTGGCGGCGGTGAACGCGCTGGCCTGTCGGAAGGAATAGATGGTGGGCAAGATCATCTGCGCAGGCCTTGGCCCAGGCGACCCGGATTTGATTTCGGTTCGCTCAGACCGGCTGATCAGGTCGGCGCGGCATGTGGCCTATTTCCGCAAAGCGGGGCGGGCAGGCCAAGCGCGGGGCATTGTTGAGGGCATGCTTGCGGCGGATGTGACCGAATACCCGATGGAATATCCAGTGACCACCGAACTGCCGTTTGACAGCCCCGCCTATAACGATGCTTTGGCCGGGTTTTACGATCTGTGGGCGGACCGGCTGGTGGAGCTTTCGCAGTTTGATGATGTGATTGTGCTGTGTGAAGGCGACCCGTTTTTCTATGGGTCGTTCATGCACCTGCACAGCCGCCTTCAGGGCCGCGCGGTGGTAGAGGTGGTGCCGGGCATTACTGGAATGGCCGGGTGTTGGCATGCAACTGGAACCCCGATTACTTGGGGTGATGATGTGATGACTGTGCTGATGGGCACCTTGCCAGAGGCGGAGCTGGTGCGGCATATGCAAAACGCTGATGCGCTGGTGGTGATGAAAACCGGGCGCAATCTGCCACGGGTGCGGCGGGCATTGTTGGCCGCTGGACGGTTGGATGATGCGTGGCTGGTGGAGCGCGGCACGATGCCCGGGCAGCGGGTCATACGGATGGCGCATGCCGCCGCCGCCGACTGTCCCTATTTCGCGATTGTGCTGGTGCATGGGCATGGGCGCAGGCCGTTGGCCGGGGGTTTGGAATGACCGGCTGGTTGGTGGTGGCAGGTCTTGGGCCGGGGGATGTTGGGCTGATCACGCCAGAGGTTTCGTTGGCATTGGATCAAGCCACGGATGTGATTGGTTATTTCCCCTATGTTGCTCGGGTAGCCCCACGTGATGGCCTGACGTTGCATGCGTCTGACAACCGAGTGGAGCTGGACCGGGCTGGTTTAGCGCTTGATCTGGTGGGGGCGGGTCGCCGCGTTGTTGTTGTATCATCGGGCGATCCGGGCGTGTTTGCCATGGCCTCGGCGGTGTTCGAGGCGCTGGAGGCGCGGCCTTTGGACCACGGCCTTGACATACGGATTTTACCGGGAATTACCGCGATGCTGGCAGCGGCGGCGCGGGCAGGTGCGCCTTTGGGGCACGATTTCTGCGCTATCAATCTGAGTGACAATCTGAAGCCGTGGGACCTTGTCGAAGCACGGCTGCGCGCGGCGGCAAAGGCCGATTTCGCAATGGCGTTTTATAATCCGCGTTCTGCCAGCAGGCCGCATCAGTTTGTCCGCACGCTTGACGTTTTGCGAGAGGAATGCGGCGGCGTGCGGCTGATCACATTTGCCCGCGCCGTGACGACGCCTGAAGAGCACATACGCACTGTGACACTGGGCGAGGCTACCCCGGATATGGCCGATATGCGCACAGTGGTGCTTGTTGGCAATTCGGCCACGCGGCGGGTGGGGCGGTTTGTCTACACCCCTAGGCGGGCGGAATGATCCAGCCAATCCATCACTTCGGCAATGCTTCTGGCAATCGGCCTGTCAGCAAGCGCCGGTCGTGCGATCAGGATAACGGGCAGATGCAGCCTGCGTGCCGCCTCCAGCTTGGCCAGCGCCCCGCTGCCACCAGAGTTTTTGGCGACGATATGGGTGATGGCATGGCGGCGCAGCAAGTCCATATCGGATTCAACCGTGAACGGACCGCGGTCCAGCACCACTTCGGCATCTGGAACAGGCAAAGCGGCGTCGGGGGCATCAACCAGACGCAGCAGGTAGAAATGTTGGGGCTGGGCGGCAAAGGCGGGCAGCGTTTGCTTGCCGATGGCAAGAAATATCCGGGCAGGAGCCGTGGGCAAGGCTGCGACTGCCGCTTGGGTATCGGCCACATACTGCCAGCTATCCCCCGGCTGCGCCTGCCATGCGGGGCGCTCATAGCCCATCAGTGGCGTGTTGGTCAAAGCACAGGTTTCAACCGCGTTCTGGCTGATCTGAGCTGCAAAGGGATGCGTGGCATCGACGATATGGGTGATCCCGGCGTCGACAATATAGTCGGCAAGGCCTTGAACACCGCCATAGCCACCAAGCCGTGTGGGAAGCGGTTGCCCGATCGGATTGGCGGTGCGCCCGGCATAGGAAAACACGGCGTTGATGCCTTTATCCGCGAAAGCTTGGGCAAGGGCTGTGGCTTCAGTCGTGCCACCCAAAAGAAGGACGCGCATGATGGGTGATCCCTGGCTTTCGATCATCGGTTTGGGTGAGGATGGACTGGCGGGCCTGACAGACGCAAGCCGCGATGCGCTGGCGGGGGCGAAAATCATCTTTGGCGGGCCCCGGCATCTGGCACTGGTAGGGGCAGGTGACCGGGGCCGCGCTTGGCCTGTGCCGTTTGATGTGGGGCCTGTATTGGCCGAAAAAGGGTCGAGCGTGGCGGTCCTGGCGTCTGGTGATCCGTTCTGGCACGGCGCGGGCGGCAGTTTGGCGGTGCATTTGGACCCGTCAGAATGGCGCTGCTTTCCGGGGGTATCGACGTTTTCGCTTGCTTCCGGACGGTTGGGTTGGCGGATCGAGGATGTGGCCTGCCTGGGCCTGCATGCAGCGCCGTTTTCGCGGCTTTTGCCGGCGATGGTGAATGGCCGGCGTGCGATTTGTTTGGTTCGGGATGGCGCTGCAGTGACAGCGCTGACCGATTGGTTGGTGCAACACGGCCAAGGGGCAGCACGGCTTTGGGTGCTGGAGGCGCTAGGCGGGCCGTTGGAACGGGTGCGTGAAATGCAGGCAAATGGCGCTTTGCTGTCTGACGTCGGCGCGTTGGTGGCGGTAGCGGTGGAACCCGTTGGAAGAATAGTGACACGTCTGCCATCGACCCCCGGTTTGCCCGACGCCAGTTTTGCCCATGATGGACAGATCACGAAAGCGCCGATCCGGGCGCTGACGCTAGCGGCACTGGCCCCCCGACCGGGCGAGATGTTGTGGGATATCGGGGCGGGATCAGGGTCTGTTTCGGTGGAATGGTGCCGGGCTGGCGGCAGGGCGATTGCGGTTGAAGCGCGGGTTGACCGTTTGGCGAATATTCGGGCGAACGTCGATAGCTTTGGGTTGGCCGGGCAGATCACAATTGTCGAAGGCACCGCTCCGGACGCAATCTTGCGGTTTGCGGCCCCGGATGCGGTTTTTGTGGGTGGCGGGGCCAATCAGGTCCTGTTGCTGGCTTTATGGGGCGCTTTGGCGGCGGGTGGGCGCATGGTGTGCAACGGTGTCACCTTGGAAACCGAGGCGCTGTTGGCGCAGTGGCATGACGAAAAGGGCGGCAGTCTGATGCGGATAGACCTTGCGCAGGCAACCCCCTTGGGGCGTATGCGCGGCTGGGCGGCATCGCGACCCGTGGTGCAATGGAGTGCGGTGAAATGACGGTGGCAGGGCTTGGCTTTCGAACGCAAGCAACAGTTGACTCGTTGCGCGCAGCATTGGCTGCGGCGGGCGGAGCGGCAGGTGTGACGGCGCTGGCCACCAGTGACGTAAAGGCCGGGGCTGCGGTGATGCAGGCCTTTGCGGCAGAGTTGGGCTTGCCGGTCATTGCCGTTTCCACCCCCCAATTGGCAGCGCAGACCACATTGACCAATTCTGCCCGTGTCCGCGCAAAAACCGGGGCGGGGTCGCTGGCCGAAGCGGCGGCTTTGGCCGCGATCGGGATTGACGCGCAGCTTTTGGGGCCGCGCGCCGTCTCGCCGGACCACATGGCGACAGCGGCGATTGCAGTAAGGATCAAGCCATGACGGTGCATTTCATTGGGGCCGGGCCGGGCGCACCCGATCTAATCACCTTGCGGGGGCGGGATTTGATCGCGGCTTGCCCTGTGTGTCTTTACGCCGGTTCTTTGGTGCCAGAGGCGCTGTTGGCGCATTGCCCGGTTGGGGCGCAGATTGTGAATACAGCGTCGCTGTCGCTGGACGAGATTGTTGCGGCGATTGCTGCGGCCCATGCGGCGGGCAAGGATGTGGCGCGGCTGCACTCGGGTGATTTATCCGTGTGGTCTGCAATGGGCGAACAGTTGCGGAGATTGCGAGCGCTTGGCATTCCCTACGACGTCACCCCCGGTGTGCCCTCTTTTGCCGCAGCGGCAGCGGCGCTGTGTGCGGAACTGACGCTGCCCGGCGTGGCGCAATCGGTGGTGTTGACCCGTACGTCCGGTCGCGCAACTGCTATGCCGGAAGGCGAGGATCTGGTCAATTTCGCCAAGACCGGGGCTACATTGGCCATCCATCTGTCGGTGCATGTGCTGGACCGCGTGGTGGCGGAACTGACCCCGCATTACGGGGCAGATTGCCCGGTGGCGGTGATCTGGCGCGCAAGCTGGCCCGATCAGCGCATCGTTCGCGCCACGCTTGCCACATTGGAAACCGCCATCGGCGCGGAGATGGAGCGCACCGCTTTGATTTTTGTCGGCCGCTCGATCGGGGCCGAGGATTTCGACGAAAGCAGGCTCTATGCGGGCGATTATGACCGTCGCTATCGCCCGGTTGGCACCCACCCGCGATTTCCGGACGCAGAATGATCCCCGCCGGTCTGATCATATCCGCCCCGGCATCCGGCACCGGCAAGACCACATTGATGCTGGGTCTGCTGGCGGCGTTCCGAAAGCAGGGCCTGACCGTGCAGCCGTTCAAAAGCGGGCCGGATTATATTGACCCGGCCTTTCACCGTGCCGCTTCCGGGCGGGCTTCGGTTAATCTGGAAAGCTGGGCGATGGGGGCTGACCGCATTGCCGGGCTGATCGGGGCGGCAGAGGGGGCCGATCTGATCCTTGCTGAAGGCTCGATGGGGCTGTTCGACGGCGTCGCCTTAAAGGGCGAAACCGGCACCGGGGCCAGCGCTGATATTGCGGCGCTGACCGGCTGGCCGGTGGTTCTGGTGCTGGATGTGTCCGGTCAGGCACAGTCCGCCGCCGCCGTGGCGCTGGGGTTCCGGGCGATGCGGCCGGATGTTGCCATTGCCGGGGTGGTGCTGAACCGGGTCGCCAGCCCCCGGCACGAGGCATTGGTGCGGGCAGGCATGGAGGCGGCAGGCATCCGCCCGACCCAGGTTCTCGCGGGCTGCTGCGGCCTGGCCGGCAACTTCGGTGCGGAGGCCGGCCACGAGCGGATCGCG
>JANNSG010000131.1:0-20543 GCA_031402355.1 Pseudorhodobacter sp.
TGAAGGGGACGTTCAATGTCACTGTCAGTGCCGCGCCGATCCGCATGGCAACGCGGGCGGTCGTCACCGTGTAAACTGTGGCCTTGGCCTGAACCCAGGCCAGGCCATAAAGCAAGGCGCAGGCCGCCAAGCCGATGCCAAGATAGGGCAGCATCACGGCGATAACCGACCCCGGGGTTCTGTCGGCCGCAACCGAGGCCCGCCATAGTGCCAAGGCCACAAAGTATCCGGCAACCCAAGTGATCTTGAAGGCATCGCGCGCCAAAGCGAAACTGTCGGGACGGCCTTGCCACAGCAATTCTTCGCCCGGTGGCGGACGTTCCGGCAAGCCCGGGATCGGTTCAATCGCGAAATCGTCATGCCCATCGGTCATGGCTTCCACCCCAGCGATCCGTACTGCCGCTTGCCGGCCGCGTACATCGTACCCCCGGCATAATAGGCGCTGATCTTGTCTTCTTCCAGCAGGGTCACCTGGGTGGCCGACCTGGTCTTGGGGACGCCGTCAAACAGATCGGACGACAGCGAGTTGATCCGCACCCGATCTTTCCAGATCTTGACCATCGGCATTGGAACAAGTCGCTTTGCGCCTGAGTTCAGCTCAATCTCCAGATAGCGCACCAGTTGCTCGGGCGCATCGACCCACATATCGGAAATGCGGCCAACCAGTTCGTTGTCACCCGCCTGTACCGGCAAGCCCCGAGGATCGCGCCCAGCCGACACGGCGAAGGCCGGGGCCTTAGCCATTGGCATCAGCTTGTTATGGCCATGCCCATCCAGTTCCGGCACATCGCGGCGCGGTGCCCAGGCGGCAGGGCCGACACCATCCGCCATAGGATTGCCCAACGGCGCGTGGGGATAGCCTTCGGATGCGGCGGTGCGGCCAAGGGCCACTTCGCGCGCCTCGCGTTCGCCGTTTGGAACGGTCACATCACCGCGACCATGCGGCAAGATGAAAGTCTTGGGCTTGGGAAGCGGGAAAGGCCCCTGATTGGGCGCGGCCTTGCCATCTTCGGTTTCCAGCGGATAGCCTTCGCGCATGTTTTCGGTCTGTAAATAGTAGACCAGTACCGCGAAAAAGCCCCAGAACATCCAGATCGCCAGTGAAGCGAGATCGAAATCTCCAAAGAAAGTCGTGCCCAGCATTTTGTGTCCTCAAGATCAGTTGGGAAAGTCGACAAGGCCCATCCGGGCCGCGTCGGGGTTGGATTGTGGCGAAAACAACGTAACGCGTACCAGTGGTGCCAAAGCCATCAGGGTGGCGAAAAGAACCAGAATCTCGATCAGATAAACGAAGCCGTAGCCAAAAGCGGTGGCCTGAAACACCGGACCAAAACCACCTTGCAGCGCGTAGGCACCGATACTGTCTCGCAATCCGCCGCCGGCTGCTATTGAAAGCCCGGCCGCCGTGGCCTGTGCAGCCCCCCAAGCACCCAGCACCAGCCCGCGACCGGCAACACTCTGTTCGGGCAATGACATGGCGGCAGTCAGGGTGGCCACAGCAAACAGCCCGGCACCAAGTCCGATGCACCAGGCCCCGATGTAGAACATTGCCGCCGATTGCAGCGGTGCGGCAAAGATCACCAGCAGAAAGGCAACTACGCCGACCAGCAGACCACGCGCCGCCATGCGGAACATATCTTGCCCCTCTGACATCCAGCGGCCCGCCAGTACAAAGCCGACAAGCGCCCCGATGGCGTTGCAGGCGGTCAGCCATGTGGTGGCCCCAACCGACAGGTCCAGAATTTCTGCGCCGTAGGGTTCCAGCAGAACGTCCTGCATCTGGAAGCCCATGGTGCCCAGCACCACCACCAGCAACAACCGCCCCGCCGTGCCTCCGGCCATCAGATCGCGCCAGCCTTCGTGAAAGATCGGCTTGGTCTGCTGCATTTCCTCGGCCGACATTGGCCGGACTTTTTCCTGCTTCCAAAGTGCAACAAGGTTGAGAACCATTGTCGCGACACCGCATCCCTGAACCACACGGATCAGCCGGATTTCATCAAAATTGCGCAAAAGAAGCCCCAGGATGACCGCTGATACCGCCATGCCAAGCAGGAACATCACATAGAGCAGGGCCACGACCCGAGGCCGGGTTTCCGGTGTTGCCCGGTCCGAAGCCAGCGCCAGACCGGCGGTCTGAGTCATGTGCATGCCGACGCCCGTCATCAGAAAAGCAAGCCCGGCCAGAGCTTTGCCTGC
The DNA here is from genome assembly GCA_031402355.1 of Pseudorhodobacter sp. GTDB lineage: Bacteria > Pseudomonadota > Alphaproteobacteria > Rhodobacterales > Rhodobacteraceae > JACMNW01. The sequence continues at coordinate 2,197 of JANNSG010000131.1, forward strand.
CCATTCCGGCCCATGCACTTGATCGCCCGACAAGACGATCAAGGCGAATGGCATGATCGCAAGCCCACCCATCTGCCAGAGCGATCCGAACCACAGATAGGGTATACGCTTCCAGCCGATCCAGCTTTTGTAAGTGTCGCTTTTGTGGCCCAGCAATGCCCGGAACGGCGCCGACACTACGGGCAGCGCAATCATCAGGGCCACGATGCTGGCAGGGACTGCCAGCTCAACGATCATCACCCGGTTCAATGTGCCTAGCAAAAGCACCGTCGCCATGCCGACCGAGACCTGGAACAGCCCCAACCGCAGCAATTGCGCCAGTGTCAGATCTTTAGATGCCGCATCGGAAAACGGCATCCATTTGGTGCCAAGCTGTTGTATTTGCTTGGATCGAACAAATATCACGACCGGTACTCCAGACATTCCGAAATGTAGAAGCCTCGTGACACCCGTCCGACTTTGGCGATGCGTCCTTCGGTGGCTTGATGCAGGGTGGCAAAGGCATGTGGCACCATGACCGGGCTGCGGTCGGCGCGCGGAAACAGTTTGCCAAGCGTCCAGAAGGTCATCAGAAACGGGGTTTTCGGGGCGACAGTAAATACCACTGCCTGATCAACGCGTTGCCCCAGCCGCTGAAGCGCCAGTGAAATATCGGTGGTGTCGTAGTAGATCAGGCTGTCCATCGCCAGAACATAATCGAACCTGCCATGATCGGCTGTCATGTCCCCGCTGGCAAAGCGGACACGGCTTGCAAGTTCGGCCGGAAGCCGGGCTTGCGCGATCTTGACCAATTCGGGTGAGATATCAACCGCCACCACTTCGGCGCCCCGCGCGGCGAGTTCGACCGTCATCTGCCCGGCACCGCAACCGGCGTCAAGCACCCGCGCGCCATGCAGATCCACTGGCAGACGTGACAGCATCAATGCGCGCATCTTGTCGCGCCCTTCACGGACGGTCTGGCGGATCCGAGACACCGGCGCGTCTGATGTCAGACGCTCCCACACTTTGGTGGCGGACCGGTCGAAATAGTCTTCGACCCGGTCGCGGGTCGCGGCGTAGTCAGCCATCAGTCAAACCCCAGCAATTCAAAGATCTCGCGGTCCGGCAGCGGCGCGGGCGTCGAGCCCGCCCCTTCGACAGACCGCCAAAGCACATCGGCCAGCCGCATGTATTCGGCGCGGGCCATCACGATGTCTTCGCTGTCATCCATTTCGAACAGCGTCTTCTTTTTCAGCCGCGAACGGCGGATTGCATCAATGTCGGGCATATGCGCCAGCCGGTTGAAACCGACGCGGTTACAATAGCGGTCCACCTCGTTCGTCTCGCGCGACCGGTTGGCCACACAACCTGCCAGACGTACTTTGTAGTTGCCCGATTTGGCCTGAACGGCTGCGATGATGCGGTTCATCGCATAGATGCTGTCAAAGTCGTTTGCCGTCACGATCACGGCGCGGTCGGCATGTTGCAAGGGGGCTGCGAACCCGCCGCAGACCACGTCGCCCAGCACATCGAAAATCACCACATCGGTGTCTTCCAGCAGATGGTGTTGTTTCAGCAGTTTCACCGTCTGCCCGACCACATAGCCGCCACAACCAGTGCCGGCCGGCGGGCCGCCCGCCTCGACGCATTTCACACCATTGAAGCCGACTGCGACATAGTCTTCGGGGCGCAGCTCCTCGGGGTGGAAATCCACGTCTTTCAGAATGTCGATAACTGTGGCCTGCAGCCGGCCAGTCAGGGTAAATGTGCTGTCATGTTTGGGATCGCAGCCGATCTGCAGCACCCGTTTGCCCATCATCGAAAAAGCCGCTGACAGGTTGGAACTGGTGGTGGATTTGCCGATGCCACCTTTGCCGTAAACGGAAAAGACCTTGGCCCCTTCGATCTTTGTCTCCGGATCCAGATGTACCTGGACAGACCCGTCACCGTCCATGCCCCGAAGGTTGGGAATAGTGTCTAATGGGCTCATGTGCGGCCTCTTTCGGTTGAGGGTCGGGATTGCGCGTTCATTCTGCTGCAATCCCTTCCAGTCGATCTTCAAGTTCGTCAGCCGCCCCTTGCAAGGCAGCCAGAGTTGCGGCGTCGGGCGACCAGTACGATCGTTCCGATGCCTCGATCAGACGGTTGGCCATACGGGCCGAGGCAACAGGGTTCAGGGCGGCCAGACGCTTGCGCATCGCGTCATCCAGAACGAAGGTTTCGCTCAGTCGCTGATAGACCCAAGGCTCGACCGCTTCGGCGGTGGCGGACCAGCCCATCGTGTTGGTCACATGCGCCTCGATCTGGCGAACGCCTTCGGCACCGTGTTTCAACAACCCCTCGTAGAATTTCGGGTTCAGGGTGCGGGACCGGCTTTCCAGCGCGATCTGGTCGCGCAGGGTGCGGATCTTGCCGGCACCGCGGGTCTGGTCGCTGATATAGACCGGGGTATCGTGGCCTCGCTGGCGCTTGACGGCACGGGCGATGCCGCCCAACGTATCAAAATAATGATCAACGGAAGTGACGCCAAGTTCAACCGATTCAAGGTTCTGATAGGCCAGTTCAACGTCTTTCAACGCTTTTTGCAGCATGGCAGCATTTTTCACGGCTTTTCCATCGCGGCTGTAGGCAAAGGATTTGCGTGCCTCATAGGCGTCGGCAAGTTCGTCTTCGTCGCCAAAGGCAGAACTGTCGACCAGTTGGTTGACGTTTGAGCCATAGGCACCTTCGGCGTTGGAAAATACCCGCAAAGATGCGGTTTCCATATCCACACCCATTTGTTCGGCATAGGCCAAGGCATGGGCACGGATGAAGTTCTGCGCCAGGGGTTCATCGGCGGTGGCACATTTGTAAGCGGCTTCCGCCAACATGCGGGTCTGCAGCGGCAGCAGATCGCGGAAAATGCCTGACAGTGTCATCAACACGTCAATGCGCGGCCGCCCCAATTCAGCCAACGGCACCAGATCGGCCCCACAAAGGCGGCCATAGCTGTCAAACCGGGGCCGCGCGCCCATCAATGCCAGCGCTTGGCCCACCGGGCCTCCGTCAGATTTGATATTGTCAGACCCCCAAAGGACAAGGGCAATTGACCGCGGCAGGGTCGGGTGGGCAGCCAGCAGACGTTCGGCCTGTGCTGCGCCATCGCGTAGTGCAAATTCTGTCGGCATGCGGAACGGATCAAAGGCATGGATGTTGCGCCCTGTGGGCAGGATTTGCGGCGACCGGATCAGATCACCACCTGGCACGGGGGCGATGAACCGGGCCGACAGCGCGCGCAGGATGCCGGGAATTTCGGTGTCTTGCGACAATTGCATATCAAGACGGGCGCGTTCGGTTGCGTCCATTGGCGGCAACAAGTTCAGATAATCAGCACGGGCGGCGGCACTCATCGGGCGGCCAACCACATGCAGCCCGTCCGTGATCAGCGCATCTTCGGCTTCCAGCAGTTTCAACCACAACTCGGCGGGTTCAAAGCCAGACATGTCTACTGCTGCGGCCTGCTCGACGATCAAAGTCTCAAGATCAGTCAGATCGTGTGAATCCGTGGCCGAGATGCGCCACCGGGTAAGGCTGTCTTTCAACTCGGTCAGGCCTTTGTATAGCCCGGCTTGCGCCAAGGGTGGCGTCAGGTGCGTTATCGTGACAGCGTTTGACCGGCGCTTGGCCAATGTGGCCTCAGACGGGTTGTTGGCGGCATAAAGATAGATATTCGGCACTTCGCCGATCAACCGGTCAGGCCAGTCGCCTGCACCAAGGCCTGCCTGCTTGCCCGGCATGAATTCCAGCGCGCCATGCATACCGAAATGCAGCAAAGCGTCGGCCTGATAGGTATTGCGCAGCCAAAGATAGAATTGCACGAACGCGTGGGTCGGTGCAAAGCCGCGCTCAAACAGAAGGCGCATCGGGTCGCCTTCGTAGCCAAAGGTTGGCTGCAGGCCCACAAAGACATTGCCGAATTGCTGGCCCAAGACAAAGACATTGCGGCCATCGGACTGCACCTTTCCAGGTGCAGGACCCCAGACAGCCTCAACTTCCGCCAGATGTGTGGTTTGGCCCACAATGGTGTCTGCATCGACAAAGGCGGCCACATTGGCGGGTTGGCCAAAGCGGGCGGCATTGCCGCCCAGCACGGCGGCGCGCAGATCATCGACAGTGGCCGGAACGTCAAGAGTATACCCATCGGCCTTCATCGCGGCCAAGGTGTTGTGCAGGCTTTCGAACACCGAAAGATATGCAGCGGTTCCGGCAGCCCCGGCATTTGGAGGAAAGCCGAACAGGACGATCCCAACCTTTTTGTCGGCGTTGCGTTTCTTGCGAAGATGCGCCAGCCGCAGTGTCTTTTCGGCCAGCGAAGTGACGCGTTCTGGGCAAGGCGACATCGCGCGGCTGTCGGTTGCACCCTTGCACATATGGGCGCAGCCTTGGCAGCCATCGAGGCCATGGCGACCGGCAAATACTGTCGGGTTGGTCGCGCCGTCAATCTCGGGCAAGGCGATCAGCATGGTGGTTTCGATCGGGCCGAGACCCTGCCTGGCACCGGCCCATTGGCCAAGCGTCTGAAACTCCAGCGGATGGGCGGCAATATAGGGCACATCCAGGTCTGACAGGGCGGCAACGGCAGCGGGGCTGTCGTTATAGGCAGGGCCACCCACCAAGCTGAACCCGGTCAGCGACACCATGGCGTCAATGCTGTTGCCCTGTGCATTTTGGAAATATGCGTTGATTGCAGGGCGGCCATCCAGCCCCCCGGCAAAGGCGGGAATGCAGGCAATGCCACGCGCTTCGAATGCGGCGATCACGGCATCATAATGCGCGGTATCCGAGGCCAGAACATAGGATCGCAGCATCAACAGGCCGACCGTGGCCGTAGCACCGGCCGGGCGCGGCAGATTGGCAAGATCGGTGGTGATGCGGCCCGCCAGTCTGGGGTGATAAAGACCTACCTCGGGGTAGTCGACCGGCGCTTTGGACGCTGTTCCACGCCAGTCTTTGCGTGTGGAATAGCGACCAATCAGGAAGCGGATCATCTGTTCGATATTGTCGTCGGATCCGCCCAGCCAATATTGCATCGACAAAAACCAGGCCCGCAAGTCCTGTGCCTTGCCGGGAATCCAGCGCAGGATTTTAGGCAGGCGGCGCAGCATGGACATCTGCTTTTCGCCGGAATTGGCGCTGGTTTTTGCCGTCGGCTTCAGCTTTTTCAAAAGTGCCATCGCCGCAGACGCGGGCTTGGCCATATCCAGATCGCCCATCTTGGTCAGCTTGACGATAGAGCTGTCGGCAATCAGGCCGATAAAGGCATCAACGCGCGGGCGCGCGGCTAGCAGGTCGGGCAAAATGGCGGTGATATGTTCTTCGATGAAGATCAGGTTGGCGATGATGATGTCGGCAGTTTGCAGTGCCTGTTTGCAGCGCACAAGTGCGGCCGGATTTTCTGCCCATTCGGCGGCTGCATGGATTGAGATGGTCAGCCCGGGGAAATCCTTGGCCAGACGCGGTGCAATACGGGCTGCCGGGCCTGCCGCGTGCTGGTCCAGCGTCACCACGACGATATTGTAGCCGACCCGCGTGCCGGTAAGGGGGCTGTCAACGTGCATAGTGGGCCTTTGCCTCGTACAGGGTTTCGACCGAAATTGCCGTCACGCCTTTGCCTTCGGCGTATTTTTCGGTGTTGCGGCGGGCCTTGCCACGGACAAAGAACGGAATCTTTTTCAACTCGTTTTCGGCGTCAGACAGCCAGATGATCTGAGCGCCATCGATCGCGGGGGCGGCCGTCGGGGGCATTGAGCCCCCAGCGGTCGCAGCCGCAGGGGCGGCTTCAGCAACAGCAGGGCGGGCGGCGTGTTGGCCGCCATGGTGCGACGCCCCCGCCTCGTCATGAAATTCGAAATCGTCCCGGAACATGTGCAGCAGATGTTCCTCAAGTCCCATCACCAAGGGATGTACCCAAGTGTCGAAAATCACATTCGCGCCTTCCCAGCCCATTTGCGGGGAATAGCGGGCGGGGAAATCCTGCACATGCACGGGTGCCGAAATGACGGCACAAGGAATGCCAAGCCGTTTGCCGATATGGCGTTCCATCTGGGTGCCAAGGATCATCTCAGGGTGCAGGGCTGCAATCGCGGCCTCGACCTCCAGATAGTCATCGGTGATCAAGGCTTCGACGCCGTATTCCTGGGCCAAGGCGCGGATCGGTCTGGCCATTTCGCGGTTGAAACAGCCAAGGCCGGCCACTTCGAACCCCATCTCATCGCGGGCGATGCGCGCTGCGGCGGCAACATGGGTGCCATCACCGAAGATGAAAACACGTTTGCCAGTAAGGTAGGTGCTGTCGACCGACCGTGTCCACCACGGCAGCCGCAGACGCGAGGTATCGGCACGGACAGGCAAGCCGGTCAGGCCTGCCACTTCGGCCAGAAAGTCGTGCGTCGCACCAACGCCAATGGGTACGGATTTGGTGTAGGGCTGCTGAAAGTTCGTCTCCAGCCAGCGCGCGGCGGATTCGGCATGTTCAGGATACATCAGCACATTGAAATGGGCTGCCCCCAGTCGGGCGATATCGGACGGGCGCGCACCCATCGGGGCGGTCACGTTCACCGCAATACCCATATCGCCCAGCAGGCGGGTGATTTCAGCAATGTCATCGCGATGGCGGAAACCCAAAGCAGTGGGGCCGATCAGATTGGCGGTGATCTGCGTGGTTTTCGCCACGGGTTTGGCCAGATGGCGCACGATCTGCAAGAACGTCTCATCCGTGCCGAAGCCTTCTTTGCGCTGATAGCTTGGCAAATCCAGCGGGATCACCGGGATGCCAAGATCCATGCTTTCGGCAAGCCCGGCGGGATCGTCCTGTATCAGTTCGGCAGTGCAAGAGGCGCCAACGATCAGCGCCTCGGGCTTAAAGCGTGCGACGGCGTCGGAACAGGCGGTCTTGAACAGGGTCGCGGTGTCGCCGCCCAGATCGCGGGCCTGAAAGGTTGTATAGGTCACCGGCGGGCGATGATCGCGCCGTTCGATCATTGTGAACAGCAAGTCGGCATAGGTATCACCCTGCGGTGCGTGCAGGACATAGTGCAGGCCCTTCATGCCAGTGGCCACGCGCATGGCACCAACATGGGGAGGGCCTTCATATGTCCACAGCGTCAGCTTCATTCAGCAGCCTCCAGCGCGGGCGACAATGGGGCAAGCAAAGCGCGGCGGCGCAGGGGACGGGCGAACAGTGCCGCCAGATCACCGGCCTGTTCATAGAAATGCACTGGCGTAAATACCAGTTCGATAGCCCATTTGGTGGCCATCCCTTCGGCTTCCAGCGGGTTGGCGAGGCCAAGGCCGCAAACGGTCAGATCAGCGCGGGCCGCGCGGGCGCGCGACAGCTGTTTGTCAACGTCCTGCCCTTCCGAGATGACCGGACCTTCGGCCAATAGTGCCAGTTCGGGGGCAAGCAGGTCGCGGTGCAAGAAAGGTGTGCCCACTTCGATTGCAGTCATCGCACATTCGCGGGTGAGGAACCTTGCGAGGGGGATCTCAAGTTGGCTGTCGGGAAAAAAGAACACCGATTTGCCACCCAGCGTGTCGCGTGCTGCAGCGACTGCTTTTTCTGCCCGCGCACGGGGGGCGGCGGTGACGGCATCGAACATCGCCTGTGGCACGCCGAATTCTGTCGCGATGGCTTGCAGCCACAAAGTTGTACCTTCGGCCCCAAAGGGGAAGGGGGCTGCAATATGCCGCGCACCCCGGCGGATCAAGGCCGCGTGGGTGTCGCCGAGGAAAGGTTGGACCAATGCAAAAACCGTGTTCGGCCCGACAGTCGGAGCATCCGCGGCACGGCGGGCGGGCAGGCAATGGACCGTGGTGATGCCCATGGCGGCCAGCAACGCCAGCGCCTGATCTTCAACGACATCTGGCAAAGCACCGACCAGCAGCAAATGGCGCGCCTCTGACTGTTCTAATGCCGGGACCATGGCTGCCAGACAAGCATCTTCGCCTTGGGTGAAAGTGGTTTCAATCCCCGAGCCGGAATAGTTCAGCACCCGCACATGCGGGGCATGGGTAGCGCTCATCCGTTCGGCGGCGCGGTGCAGGTCCAGCTTGATCACTTCGGACGGGCAAGAGCCGACCAGAAACAGCTGGCGAATGTCAGGGCGGCGTGACAGCAGCCGGTTGACCACATTGTCCAGTTCGGTCTGGGCATCGACAAGTCCTGCCAGATCCTTTTCTTCGAGAATCGCTGTGCCAAAGCGCGGCTCGGCAAAAATCATCACCCCCGCTGCCGATTGCAGCAGATGTGCGCAGGTGCGGCTGCCAACAACCAGAAAGAATGCATCCTGCATTTTGCGGTGCAGCCAGATGATGCCGGTCAGGCCGCAGAACACCTCACGCTGACCGCGCTCTTTGAGAACGGGGGTGTTGGTACAGCCGAGGGCGGGCAGGGCGGTGGTCATGTCTGCACCGGCCGGTCCAGCCGTGCGAGGCGCAATTTGCGAATGAACTGCCCTGCATTGATGGCATAGGCAAGATAAGCCATGAGTGCCAGAACCATCAGGCCCCTGGGCGGTAGCGCCTCTGTCCAAAGGCTTATGATATAAGCAGAATGTAGGGCAATGACCGCGAAGCTGAACATGTCTTCCCAGAAGAATGCCGGGGCCAGAAGGTATTGGCCGAAAACAACTTTCTCCCAAATGGCGCCGGTGACCATGATCAGGAACAAGAAGCCGGTTTTCACGACAATCGAAATCGTCGCCGCCTCGTAGCCTGCACCGGTTGCCATGTAGCGCAGGACCAAAACCACAGAGACGGCAAATGCCAAGAACTGCAAAGGCGCCAAGACACCCTGCACGAGGGTCCATTTGGTGGCATCGCGCCGCGCCCGCTCTTGCGCAGTATAGAGCGGTTGGCGGACAGGCTTTTCTGGGCGATTCGTTGTCATCGTGCAGCTTTCAAGCGACATGTCTTGATGGCAATCCTAGCTGTCCGATTCCGAATGTGTCAACCAAAACTTACACAATAATGACTGACACTCTGTGCGATCGAAGTGGCTTTCTGACAAATTCTGCAGCACAAAATCAATGCTATTATGTCTAAGAAACAGACACTTGCAAAATAGGGTGCGCAGGAATATACACATGGGTGTCAATTCTCTTTGACAATATGGCAGTCGTATTGGAGACTTACTTGCAAGGATGACCCCGATCGTGCTGACAAATTCAGGTTACGATTTTGCGGGTGCCCCCTTGCGGAGCCGGGCCCATGCAGGACTATCAGCCTCTCGATCAGGGTCGCACCTTGAGCGGAGATGCGTCCGGTGTCAGCTTTTTCGCATCCCAGGTCGTCTCGCTTTTGGCGGATCGCGGTTCCCGGGCCATGGTGGAAACGCGCGAGTCACTGGTGACCGGCCTGATGACGGCGTCATTATCGGGCACCAAATCCGCTTTTGCCGGATTGCTGACAGAGATGAAGCGCGCGCGGATCAGTCTGGCGGCGCTAGCAGATGTCTACATTCCGTTGGCAGCGCGCCGGATGGGTCAGGCCTGGCTCGACGACGAGATGTCATGGCTCGATGTCTCGATCGGCGTGGGTCGGATGCAAAGCCTGCTGCGCGAGATAGGGACAGCCTGGGTGGCAGATCAGGCCAGCGATGCCGGGCATGGAACCGTGATGCTGATCGTCCCCGAACGGGAACAGCATACGTTGGGGCCGATGGTGGCAACCGGTCAATTGCGGCGTTACGGAATCTCGGTTTGTCTGAGAATTGCCCCAAGTTTCAGCGAGCTGCGTACTTTAATGGCGGCGCGGCGTTTCGATGGCGTGATGATTTCTGTCGCTACCACAGAAAAGTTAGCATCAGTCGCGAAGACGGTACAATTCCTGAAGACTGTGATGGTCACCCCTATCCCGATCATTGTGGGGGGGGCAGTCATGGCCAGAGTGGAGGATCCTGCTTCATGCACGGGGGCTGATCTTTCGTCAAATGACATCGGCGTCGCGCTAGAGGCCATGGGCCTGACGTTCGACGCCTATTGCGTATTGAAACGCGCGTAACAAACCGCTGTCCCGTACGGGCGGGTGGGCGGCAAAAATGGCGAAGCTATTGTGAATTCGGATACGAAACATTTTCTGACGGGCATGACTATGCCGCTGATCGATCCGGAGCTGCTTTCCGAGATCGTGTCGACGGCTGCCGATATTTCTTTGCTTATTTCAGCAAAGGGTCGGGTTACTGCCGTGATGGCCAACCCTAACCACCCAGCGTTTGGCCGGATGGATTCCTGGATAGGCAAACCGGTGGCCGAAGTGATCACCGACGAAAGCCATGAAAAGCTGTTGAAACGGTTGGAGATGATCCGCCGTCCGGGAGTGCAGTCCCTCGCAATAGAGATCAATCACACTGATCAGACGCTGCTGGAATTTCCAGTGCGCTATTCGATGCACATGATCGGAAAAGACAAATCGATCCTGATGATGGGGCGTGACATGCGCCCGATAGCCGAGATGCAACAACAGTTGGTGATGGCGCAATTTGCGCTTGAGCGAGACTACGAAACCCAGCGCGAAATGGACACCCGCTACCGCGTGCTTATGGAGGCGACGCGCGACGCTGTTTTGCTTGTGGCCATGAACAGCGGCCGTATTTCCGACCTGAACACGGCGGCAGCGGTCATGCTGGGGGGATCACGGCAGGATTTTGTGGGCTCGGCGATTGCGCAAGAATTCGAGGGACGCAGGCGGGGTGAGTTTCTGGAAAGCCTGAGCAACATCGCGTCTGCTGACGCTGCAAGCCCGATTGAGCTGGTTGCCCGCCGTTCGCAACGCAAAGTGCGGGTGATTCCGAAACAATTTCGCGCTTCGGGCGAGCGTTTGATGCTGTGCAGGATCGAAGCGCAGGAACTTGCCAATTCGCCAGGAACCGAAGCCAGCGAGAATCTGGACCGGCTGTTTCACGATGGTGTCGACGCCATGGTGTTTCTGGATCAGGACGGCATGATCACCTCAGCGAACGATGCCTTTCTGAAGCTGACCGACAGCACCCGTCTGGCCAGTATCCGGGGCAGGTCGTTGGCCGATTTTCTGGCGCGGGGTGGTGTTGATCTGCGGGTCCTGCTGGAAAATGCGAGGCGCGCCCGGCAGTTGCGTTTGTATGCGACCCGGATCCTGAGCGAATTCAAGGGTGAGATCGCGGTTGAGATCTCCGCCACTTTGCTAGGGGATCGTCCCAAGCCCGGTTTCGGCCTGATTATCCGGGACACGAGCAGGGCGGAAATGTTGCGAAAGCCCGGTTTCGCAGCCAGCGAAGATGGCTCGCGCAGCGTGATGGAACTGGTCGGATCATCAACCCTGAAAGACATCGTCAGCGAAACAACGGATGTGGTCGAAAAGATGTGCATCCAGACGGCAGTTGATCTGACGCGCAACAACCGCGTTGCCGCCGCGGAAATGTTGGGCCTTTCGCGGCAATCTCTGTATGTCAAATTGCGCAAGTTCGGGTTGCTTAGCAAGGATGACGATTAGCCTTTTTTGTGTGATCGTCTTGGCGAAAGTCAAAATTCTTCAGCCTGTCTGGTGATACTTGCAACGCTTGTCACGCCCAATGCGCCATTTCCGGAAACGGACGCAACTCTGGGCTTGATCGACTCGAGATTGTAATGTTTAGTTGACACATGCGTGTATACTCAACCTTACACTCCCCTGCATATCCGCAACCCAAAGCGGTGCTGGAACTGATAAAGCCGATCACTTGGTTCCCGCCAATGTGGGCCTATCTGTGCGGTATTGTTTCAGCAGGTGTTTCGCCGTGGTCGTCTTGGCCCCTTGTGGTTTTGGGGGTCGTGCTGGCAGGTCCGGTGGTCTGCGGGATGAGCCAGGCCGCGAATGATTGGTGCGATCGCCATGTCGATGCGGTAAACGAACCGCACCGTCCTATACCTTCGGGGCGGATACCCGGGCGTTGGGGGCTTTGGATCGCTTTGGCGATGTCGGTGCTGTCGCTTTTGCTGGGATGGTTGCTAGGGCCTTGGGGCTTTGCTGCGACGGTTGTCGGGGTGCTGGCGGCTTGGGCCTATTCGGCAGAGCCTGTCCGCATGAAGCGGTCGGGCTGGTGGGGACCGGGCTTGGTCGGCCTGTGCTATGAAGGTTTGCCATGGTTCACAGGGGCCGCGGTCTTGTCGCAGGGTGTGCCATCCTTTGAAGTGGTGACGATGGCGCTGCTTTATGCCTTTGGTGCGCATGGTATTATGACATTGAATGATTTCAAAGCATTGGAAGGGGACCTGCAGCACGGTGTCCGGTCGCTGCCAGTGACTTTGGGCCCCGAAGTGGCCGCCCGCGTCGCCTGTACGGTAATGGGGTTGGCGCAGGCGCTTGTGATCGCTCTGCTGCTGGTCTGGGGCCGTCCCTGGCACGCGCTGGCGGTAGCAGCCCTGTTGATCGCGCAGGTCTGGGCGATGAAAACCCTGTTGTCCGACCCCAAGGGGAAAGCGCCTTGGTACAATGCCACCGGCATCGCGATGTATGTCAGCGGAATGATGATCACCGCCTTAGCAATCCGAACGCTGGAGGCAGCGCCATGAGCCATCTGTCATGGCTGTCAATTGCGCGTCTGGGCCTGGTGCAACTGTGTCTTGGCGCGATCGTTGTGTTGACGACATCTACCTTGAACCGGTTGATGGTGGTTGAGCTGGCATTGCCTGCAGTTCTGCCGGGGCTGTTGGTGGGATTGCACTATGCCATCCAGATCACCCGGCCCAATTGGGGTTTCATGTCGGACAGCGGTGGCAACCGGACCGTATTCATCATTTTGGGAATGCTGGCCCTTGCTCTGGGTGGTTTCCTTGCAGCGCTGGGATTTGTGGTGATGGCACAGGCCTATTGGGCAGGGCTGGCGCTGTCGATCCTGGCTTATGGCCTGATCGGCGTCGGTGTCGGGGCGTCCGGCACGTCGCTGCTGGCTTTGTTGGCAACTGCAACCCATCCTCGGCGTCGGGCTGCGGCGGCAACCATCACATGGCTGATGATGATTTTCGGGATCGCTGTCACGGCAACCATAGTGGGCAAGCTGTTAGACCCCTATTCTCCGGCAAGATTGCTGCAACTGGTCGCAGCCGTCGGTTGCTTGGCAGTGCTGATCACCGGGTTAGCAATCTGGGGAATTGAGCGGCGGCATGGCGGTGTGGCGCAACCGCAAACGGCGCGGCAATCGTTCCGCACGGGTATGGCCGAAATTTGGCAAGAACGAAAAGCGCGGCATTTCACGCTGTTCATCTTTTTGTCGATGGTCGCCTATTTCATGCAGGAATTGATCCTTGAACCCTATGCCGGACTGGCCTTCGGTTATACGCCGGGCCAATCCACCCAGCTTTCAGGCGCGCAGAACGGCGGCGTGTTTGCGGGCATGTTGATGGTGGGGATCGCCGCCACTGGTTTGCGGATCGGGTCATTGCGTCTTTGGGTGGTGGTAGGTTGCACCGGGTCTGCGCTGTCGCTAATAGCGCTTGCGCTGGCGGGTCAACTTGCAGGTGGCTCTGGTCTGTTGATGCCAGCCACTGTGGCGCTGGGGTTGTTCAACGGCGTGTTTGCAGTTGCTGCTATCGGGTCGATGATGGCACTTGCCAGCCAGGGCCGACAAGAGCGCGAAGGCACCAGAATGGGGCTTTGGGGCGCATCACAAGCGCTGGCGGCCGGTGCAGGCGGTCTTTTCGGGGCCGCTGCGGTTGATCTGGTGCGTATGATGACCGCCGCCGCCACCGCCTTTGGTCTGGTGTTTCTGCTGGAGGCGGGCTTGTTCGCCGCTGCCGCCATGATGGCTTTTCATATCATCGAAGCGCGCCACCAGCCGGGTCAGGCCAGGGCGCAGGGTTCCGGGAGTGTAGCATGAACTATGATGTCATTGTGATTGGCGGCGGGCCATCGGGGGCTACTGCTGCCAATGATCTGGCGCAAGCTGGGTGCAAAGTCGCGTTTCTGGATCGTGCCGGGCGGATCAAACCCTGTGGCGGCGCGATACCGCCCCGGCTGATCGCCGATTTTGCGATACCAGATAGCCAGATCGTTGCCCAGATTCAGACGGCACGGATGATTTCACCAACCCAGAGATCTGTCGACATCCCGATCGAGAATGGTTTTGTCGGGATGGTGGACCGGGAACATTTTGATGAATTCCTGCGTCAACGCGCCGTGCAAAACGGCGCTATCCAGCTGACCGGAACCTACCTGCGACTGCACAGGGACAGTGCCGGCACCCATGTCATCTACCGTGATAAGGCCAGCGGCGAAGAGGCGCGCCTGCTGACGAAACTGGTCATCGGGGCAGATGGGGCCAGATCCGTCGTGGCCAAAACTGAGGTTCCGGGGGGTGAAAAGACGCCCTACGTCATCGCTTATCACGAGATCATCAAAGCCCCTGCCAAAAGCGCGCAGTATGATCCGGGCCGCTGCGATGTGATATACGACGGCAAAATCAGCCCCGATTTCTACGGTTGGGTCTTTCCGCATGGGGATCAGGCCAGCGTCGGCATGGGCACCGGGATTGATGGGGTAGATCTGAAACAGGCCACCGCAGATTTACGGGCCTCGGCGGGTCTTGCGGATTGTGAAACCATTCGGCGCGAAGGCGCACCTATTCCGCTGCGCCCGATGGATCGTTGGGACAACGGTCGCGATGTGGTCTTGGCCGGGGATGCCGCAGGGGTTGTGGCACCGTCGTCCGGCGAGGGTATCTATTACGCGATGGTTGGTGGCCGGGTTGCGGCCACCGCGGCGCAGGCGGTTCTGGCCTCGGGGCAGGCGTCAAAGTTGCGTCTGGCCCGCAAGTTGTTCATGAAAGAACATGGCACCGTCTTCAAGGTGCTGCGGTCAATGCAGAACGCCTATTACAAATCCGATGAACGCCGGGAACGCTTTGTCAGTCTGTGCCATGATGTCGACGTGCAGAAGTTGACGTTTGAAGCCTATATGAACAAAAAACTGGTCCATGCCCGCCCGATGGCACATCTGAAGATTGGCATAAAGAACCTCGCCCATCTGTTGGGCTTTGTCAGACCGGAACATGTATGACGGAACTGGTCCCCGCCTGGGTCGATGGTCTGTTGACCCCAGTAGAAAAGCTTGAGGTTCACCGGCGTGGGCTGCGCCATCCGGCTGTGTCGGTTTTTGTGATGGCAGGTGACCGTACCCTGTTGCAGCGCCGCGCCTTGGGCAAATACCACACCCCCGGTCTTTGGGCGAACACATGCTGCACGCATCCACGCTGGGGCGAGCGGCCGGTTGATTGCGCCACCCGCCGCCTGCAAGAAGAACTTGGGATCACCGGCCTTGACCTGCAGTCAGCGGGAACCATCGAATACCGCGCCGATGTCGGCAATGGATTGACTGAGCATGAAGTAGTGGATGTGTTTCTGGCACAGGCATCGTCTGAAATGGAACTGACTCTGAATCCCGCCGAAGTCATGCAGACCAGATGGGCTCGCCGCGATGAACTGGCTCACGAGGTCAGGGCAGACCCCGCACAGTTTACACCTTGGTTGCGGATCTATCTGGACGCCGGTATCGGTGAGCTGGTCAGGACCTGATATTTACCCAGCCACATCCAGGCCTTTTTCCAAATCTTCCCGAGTTACCACAACTGTCCACGTCTGCGGGCGAGCCGGGCCAGCGGCAGTTACAGTACGCCGCTTTGACCGGTTTATCCGGGAAGAACCGGCAGCCGCGCGCGATGAAAGACCTTTGGGAATGAACAATCGGTGCCGGAAAGACCCAAAGAAGTTCACTCAAATTCGCTGCATTGGGGGCGAGCGGGTTAGTAAAGTGTTAGAACTTCAACCCCAATTCTAGGGATGCATTCCAAGAGGGGGTGGCGCGTCGGGGGGCTAACCTTGCGCACGGCATGAAAGCCCGTTTTTCCGCCGATAAGGCTGGTTCACCACGCCGTGCGAAATGCGCCGGCCATAGAAAAAGGAAACGACAATGTCGTCCATTTTGACCAATACAGGGGCCATGGTTGCCCTGCAGTCGATGAAGAGCATCAACAAGAACCTAGGTATGGTTCAGGCCGAGATTTCAACAGGTAAATCTGTCTCAAGTGCCAAAGACAACTCGGCTGTCTGGGCTATCTCCAAGGTAATGGAATCCGATGTAAAGGGTTTCAAAGGGATCAGCGACAGCTTGGCGCTGGGGTCTTCAACCGTGACAGTTGCCCGCAAAGCGGCCGAAACCGTCACGAACCTGCTGACCGAAATCAAGGGTAAGATCGTTGCGGCACAGGAATCCAACGTTGATCGCGGCAAGATTCAGACCGATATCGTGGCCCTGCGCGACCAGATCACTTCGGTGGTTGGTGCGGCGCAGTTCAACGGCCTGAACCTGGTTGACGGATCGCAAACGACGGTGAATGTGCTGTCGTCGCTTGACCGGAACGGATCGACCGTGACGTCCAGCAGCATCGCCATCAATGCCGAGAACCTGTCGACCACTGCAGGGGCCGCTTTGACTGCTGGTGGCGGTACCTTGAGTGCGGCATCGGTTGCGACCGGCACGCCGCGCACCTTGACCGGCTTTGCCTTCCAGGGCGGTGGTGCGGCGCTGGCAAAGAACGCGCCAACCGCTGCTCCGGGCACCTTGACTGCATTGATTGAAGGCGATCAGATCAGCTTTACGATCGGTTCGACCGAAGGTCGTTATGTGGTTCAAGCCGGCGATACTGCGGATTCGCTCGTGACCGGGTTGAAAAATTCGCTGACCGCGAATGGCCTGTCTGACACCGACTTCACGTTGTCGCTGACTGCGGGAACCTTGACCGTCGCCAACAATACGAACGTTGCAGCACCTTTGACGGTAACTGCGACACGTGGAACGGGTGCCCTGGCTGGCCTGAACAGCATTGACGTCGAAACGGCTCCGGCTGCTGCCTTGATTTCGATCGAGGGGATGATCGATGCGTCAATTGATGCAGCTGCGGCCTTCGGTTCAGGTCAGAAGCGGATCGACATCCAGAGGGAATTCGTGGGCGAGCTGACCGATGCACTTAAGGCAGGGATCGGATCGTTGGTTGATGCCGATATGGAAGAAGCGTCTGCCCGGTTGCAATCGCTGCAAGTGCAGCAGCAGCTTGGCACACAGGCTTTGTCGATCGCTAATCAGGCACCGCAAAACGTGCTGGCGCTGTTCCGGTAAAACAAAGGCTTTGGGCGCGCCCGGCCGGGCGCGCCCAAAGCCGGTTTGATCCCTGACACTACCTCCGCCCCTCAATTCCCGGCAGCCCCAATTCCCCGAAAGAAATTCCTGTGAACACACACAACATCGTGCATCGCGCCTATGGCAGACCAGAGACGCCGGTGCGCTCGCCCCGCAGTATCGAATATGATCTGTTTGCCCGGGTGACGAAACGGTTGACGGCAGCCTGGTTGGCACGCGGCAAAGATTTTTCCGGCCTCGTCCGCGCCTTGCATGACAATACAACCATGTGGCGGACGCTGGCGTCGGATGTGGCTGAGCCAGACAATGGCCTGCCAAAACAGCTGCGTGCCAGGTTGTTTTACCTTTACGAATTTACAGCACAGCACAGCCCGAAAATTCTGGACGATCAGGCAAGTGTTGAAGTTCTGGTCGATATCAATACGGCCGTGATGCGCGGTCTTCGCGGCGAAGGAAGTGGCATATGAGCGGTCTTGTCCTGAAATTGGGTCCGCATGAACGGGTCTTGATCAATGGCGCTGTCATAGAAAACGGCGACCGTCGGTCCCGGCTTGCGGTGATGACGCCGAATGCGAACATCTTGCGCCTGCGCGATGCCATTCACCCGGAAGAGGTAAACACGCCGGTCAGACGCGTGTGCTACATCGCCCAACTTGTGCTTTCCGGGGATGCCGCGCCGAAAGATGCACGCATGCAACTGCTGCGCGGTATCGAACAGCTAAGCCAGGTTCTGACCGATTTCGACAGTCGAAACCTGCTGTCACAAGCCACAGATGCAGTTCTGGAAGATCAGCACTATCAGGCCCTGAAGTCGCTGCGCAGCCTTCTGCCACGCGAAGAGCGGTTGATTGCGGCGCGGCCAACATGACCTTTTCGCCGATCATCCCCTTTGGTGGCTTCTCCGGTTGGGCCTTCCTGAAACGAACCCAGGCCAGCCAGCGAACCGCCTTTGATGCGACAGCAACAGTGAAACGCGACGAAGACTATTTCCGCAAGAACATCGGCAAAGTGAACTCTGCCGAAGATCTTGTTGCGGACCGCCGTCTGCTGCAAGTGGCGCTTGGCGCATACGGTCTGGAAAGCGACATCAACAACAAGTATTTCATCAAGAAGGTGCTGGCGGACGGCACCCTGACCAATGACGCATTGGCCAACAGACTGGCCAACAAACAGTATGAAAAACTTTC
>JANNSG010000132.1:0-3380 GCA_031402355.1 Pseudorhodobacter sp.
AAGTGACGGTTACTGCTCTTCTCGTGCGAGGCCCTTTTCCAGTGGCCGATAAGCATCTCCGAGGGAGCTGGCTCTGCCTTGGTTCCGGCCTTGGTATCTGGCGACCAACCTGAACATTCAGGCTCTCGGGAAATTCACGTCTCCACGGCCGCTGCGGTTTCCGTCACTTTGCGCCGTCAGAATGCACCCGGCTTTACCTCATGCGCCATGTGGTCCAGCACAGCATTGACGAACTTTGGCTCTTTCCCTTCCGGAAAAAACGCCTTTGCCACATCAACATATTCGGTGATCACCACCTTGGGCGGTGTCGGCATTTCGACCAGTTCGCTGCCCGCTGCGCGAAACAGCGCGCGCAAAACCGGATCAATCCGGTCAATCGGCCATTTCGCCACCAGCGCCCGGTCGGTCATCTGATCAATCTTCGCCTGCCAGTTCACCGCATGGCTCACAACGGCACGAAAATGGTCAACATCACCCTCGGCCATTTCATCTTCGTCATACACTGCACCAA
Source organism: Pseudorhodobacter sp. (assembly GCA_031402355.1). Taxonomy (GTDB): domain Bacteria; phylum Pseudomonadota; class Alphaproteobacteria; order Rhodobacterales; family Rhodobacteraceae; genus JACMNW01. Next base: position 512 of record JANNSG010000132.1, read on the forward strand.
AACGGTGCGTCTCAAACTCGCGCACCACGTCTTCAACGGTCTGGCCGCTCGATTCCATCTGAAACAACGCCTGCACCGCATACAGCCGCGACGCCGATTTCATCTGCTTCTTGTCGGACCCTTTGGAATTTGGCCCCTTCATGCGCGAAACCCGATGCCCTTGGTCTGCCCGGCCCAACGCCGCGACAAGGCCACCAGATGCAACGCCGCCGCCGCCGCTCCGCCGCCTTTGTTCTGGCCCGCAGCCTCTGCCCGCACTTCGGCCTGCCCCCGGTTTTCCACTGTCAGAATACCATTGCCGATGCAGGCGCCTTGCAGGCCCAGCAGCGATAACGCGCGCGAGCTGTCATTGCACACCGTATCATAGTGCGTGGTTTCCCCGCGAATGATACAGCCCAGTGCCACATAGCCATCAAACTTCGCCTGCCGTTCCGCCATCGCAATGGCCGTCGGCACTTCCAACGCGCCGGGAACCTCGACCAGCTCGACCTCCGCGCCACAGTTCGCAGCAATGCCCTTCGCGCCTTTAATCAACTGATCCGCAATATCGCGGTAATAGGGGGCGACCACGATCAACAGCCGGACCGGCTTGTCGAAGGTCGGCAACGGCAGCGTATAGTGGTTTTCATTGGCAGCCATGATCTCAGCCCTCATTGATCGCGCGGGTGCCGGCAATGGTCAGCCCGTAAGCCTCCAGCCCCACCACTTTTGGTGCGCGTGAATTTGTGACCAGCGTAATCGCGTGCAGCCCCAGCGACGACAGGATCTGCGCGCCCACTCCGTACTGGCGCAGGGTTTGCGGTGAGGCCTCGCCCTCCATCACCAGCTTCATCGCGGTATCGCGCAACAGCACCACCACACCGCGCCCTTCAGCCGCAATCAGACGCATCGCATCGGGCAATTCCGAGGCATGGCCGGGGCTGATGCCCAGCACATCTTCCATCGGGTTAAGCGCGTGCATCCTGACCAGAACCGGGGCTGCCGAAGTCAGATCGCCCTTGGTCAACACGATATGTTCGGCGCCCTGAATGTCATCGGCGAACACCCGCATCAGCCAATCGCCGCCATAGGCTGAAATCACCCGTTTGACCGCCTTCTCGCCGACCAGATTGTCATGCCGCCGCCGGTAGCCGATCAGATCGGAAATCGTGCCGATCTTCAGATTGTGCTTTTGCGCAAAACTGACCAGATCGGGCAGCCGCGCCATGGTGCCGTCTTCGTTCATGATCTCGCAGATCACGCCCGAGGGGTTTAAGCCGGCCAAACGGCTGACATCCACCGCCGCTTCGGTATGGCCCGCGCGCACCAGCACGCCGCCATCGCGCGCGCGCAACGGGAACACATGGCCCGGCGTCGCAATATCGGTTCCATTCTTCGAAGGATCAATCGCCACCGCCACCGTCAAGGCCCGGTCCGCCGCCGAAATTCCGGTCGATACGCCCTCGCGCGCCTCGATAGACACCGTGAATGCCGTTTCATGCCGGGACGAATTCTTTGAGGCCATCAATGGCAAGCCAAGCTGGTCGATCCGCTCGCCCGTCAGCGTCAGGCAGATCAACCCGCGCCCATGCTTTGCCATGAAATTCACCGCCTCGGCCGTGCATTTCTCGGCCGGGATCACCAGATCGCCCTCATTCTCGCGGTCTTCATGATCCACCAGAATGAACATGCGCCCTTGCCGGGCGTCCTCGATGATCTCATCAATCGTGGAAATTGCATCCGAATATTCGGTCTTCACATCGCTCATGGCTCAAGGCTCCGCAAACAGTCGGTTCAGCCCTTACTCCGAGCGGCTTTCAAACGCCAGTGCCGGCAGCACTCATTGTGCCCAACAGTGGCTGTGCGCCCTTGCACCTGCAGGTTTCATTTTGGTCCAAATATCCGCGCCGCAGGCATTTTGGTGGCAACCCCGCCGCTCAGACCTACGCGAAATACCGCAGGGCCGGAACATATCCCGCCAAACCCCCCGCAGCACACCAGGCTTGTTCCAGCGCCAGATCGCCTACCAGCAGCACCCGGTCGCCCGGCAACCCGGCCGTGGCGGTTCGCAAAATCTCGCGTGTGACCGAAAAGCTGGCAAACGGCCCCGGTGCGGCATGGGCCGCCTCGATCAAGCCGGTCGCCGCACGCAAGGCAGCATCGGGGCTTAGCGGGGCCACTACGACAGCCAACCTTGCACACCCCACCAGCGACGACAGCTTTTCCCTCCGGTCCTGCGGCAAGGCGGGATCAGACCCAAGCAATCGCAACGCATTGCTGGAAAACAGAAACGCCACCACGTCATGGCCCGACGCTGCCCGGACTGACGCATAGGTCTTGTAGTCCAACCCCAGTTCCTTGGCCCGCCGGATGCGACCGCGCAGCACTTCGATCGGCAGATGCGGCAGCAGCCGCGCGCGTGCCGCCCCCCAGCAATGCTTGCGCCAGGCTGCCCCAGGCTCCACCGTTGGTCCAAGGTTATGGCCCAACCCTACCAGCCTATGGTCCGGCAAAGCCGCGGCCATCAGTCCCACTCCCGCAGCCGGGCGACATAGCGCGCCATGGTGTCAATCTCCAGGTTGACCCGGTCACCCATCGCCACATCACCCCAGGTCGTGGCTTTTTGCGTATGCGGGATGAAATTGACGCCAAAATCACAACCATCAACCGCATTCACCGTCAAAGACGTGCCGTTCAGCGCGACCGATCCTTTCGGGGCGATGAATCTGGCAAAGGCTTCGGGCACGCGAAACGTCACCCTCAGACTGTCACCTTCGGGCTGCAGACCCACCACTTCGGCGACGCCGTCGACATGGCCAGACACGATGTGACCGCCCAGTTCATCGCCTACTTTCAACGCCCGCTCAAGGTTGACGCGCTTGCCGATCGA
>JANNSG010000133.1:0-3832 GCA_031402355.1 Pseudorhodobacter sp.
ACTGGCATCATCGCCGGTGGCCCAATGCGCGCCGTGTTCGAAATGCTGGGTCTGCAGGACGTGGTGGCGAAATCCATCGGGTCGTCGAACCCTTACAACATGGTTCGGGCAACGATTGATGGCTTGAAGCAGGAAACATCACCACGTCAGGTTGCGGCACGCCGCGGCAAGAAAGTGGCCGAGATTCTGAAGCGGCCAGAGACTGAAACCGCTGTTGAAGCTGTGGAGGCCTGATCATGACCGAGAAGAAAGTGCCAACCGGCAAAACGCCCACTGGTAAAACGATCGTGGTCAAGCAGGTGGCATCCGCCGCCCGCCGCCCCGCCATCCAGACCGCGACCCTGAAGGGTCTTGGCCTGAACAAGATGAACCGCACCCGTGAATTGGAAGACACGCCTTCCGTGCGTGGCATGGTCAACAAGATCTCGCATTTGGTGCAGATCATTGAAGAGCGCGGTTAATGTGATGGTAGGGTGAAACCCCACCCTACGGATTTGAAACGCCCTGCCGAAAGGTGGGGCGTTTTTTTGTTTGTGCTCCTCCTTACTTGGCACGGAATCGAGGGCGAAGCCCGCCGTGCCGCGCCCTCCCTCCCCCCGGGAGGGCGCTTTTGAGATACCGCCAGCAGAACATCTGCGGGAGGGGTTGAGACATAAAGTGCCTAGAACTCTTGTTGTAGCGCCCGCCCGAGGGAGGGCACGTCCCTATGTTTTGCTAGGTCTTTCGACGGAGGCCCCCCACCCCAACCCTCCCCCACGCGGGGGGGAGAGGGCATGTTGAGCCCTATGCCGGGCGGTTGGCACCTCCCCGCCCCCTTGTGGGGAGGGGTTAGGGGAGGGGGGCTTTCCCGACCCAAACAAACGACTCATTCCCCAAACCAAAACCCGTGCTATCCTGCCGATACGCCCCCAGAGGTGCGGGGCTGTTCAGGGAGGGAACCCATGGCCGCGACATACACCGGGGGCTGCGCGCATTGCCAAGTCAGCGCCAATGCCGAACCCATCGACAATCACGAATGCCACTGCAACGTCTGCAAATCTGTGACCAAGCAGCAGCACACCCATGTGGCGTTTTTCAATTATGGCGATGTGAAAGCCGATCATCCCGAAAAGATGAAACGGGTGCCGTTTAATGCGGGCAACCCCGACGGCCCGCTGGAAATTTGCCTGTGCACCGATTGCGGGGCGGTGTTGATGCTGGACGACAAACAAAAACGCATACGCGTGGCGGTGCCGAATGTCATGGGCTATGACGACGCCAAGTTCCCGAAGGCCAGCTACCACGCGTTCTGGGATGAGACGAAGGGCTACGCCAAGCCGCACGATGGTCGGCCGGTGTATGAGGGGCTGCAGCCGAGCTTTCATTGGCCGGCAGGGGCGTAGGGCGGGGCTTGCCCCGCCGTTTGGAAGGATTGGCGTGGGGCTGGTGGGTTGGGCCAGCCCTACGACTGTTATCCCCGCACGTGGATCTCAATTTGTTCTGATTTGACCCCAAGTGCGTCGGCCAGCATTGATTTCGCCTTTGCAATTGTCATGGGACCGAAATTGCCAACATCAGTCATTTCTTCATCGCCCTCGATGGGGTCCTGCACACCTTCGATTTCAGAAAACTCGCCGGAAGCGACCTTGCCCAAACTAATGCGGCTGTATTTCCAGATGAACCGAGAAGTACCCCCCCGGCGCCCCACTAAGAACTCACCACAACCGGCGGATTCAAGCTGCCTCACAATGTTTAGCGCACCTTTGCGCGATATGTTCAACTTACTTGCGATCGTATCGACTGATGTCTCAGTTGCGTCACGTTTAAGCGTTGCGCACCAGTCAAACAACTCTCTCAAGTCATCATCTTCCTTATAAAGCTTTTGAATTGCCAAGGACGTGCTCTTTCCAAAATTAATAACCATCTTAAATCCTACAAATTGAGATTAAAGCCGCTGTGGGCGGACATGACACCTCATATATGGTCATAAGCGTCTTATGTCAACTTAAATATTCATATTTTAATCTTAAGATCATCTTAACGATTCGCTTGTGCGGCGCGCCATGTTAGGAGTCATTGAGCTTGCCCCGATCCCCCATCCCCTCTATACGCCGCCGGTGGCCCCCTATCGCCACAGAATCAACATACGCCGTGTTTGTCCTCGCCGTCGCAGCCAGGGCAGTTCCGGCATAGGAGAATGCGACATGAAACTGAATGAACTTTCCGATAACGAAGGTGCCACCAAAAAGCGCAAGCGCGTTGCACGGGGCCCGGGCTCAGGCTCGGGTAAGACCGCAGGACGCGGGATCAAGGGGCAGAAATCCCGGTCCGGCGTGGCAATCGGTGGCTATGAAGGCGGGCAGATGCCGCTGTATCGCCGCCTGCCAAAGCGCGGCTTCACCAAGCCGAACCGTAAAGATTTTGCGGTGATCAATCTGGGCCTGATCCAGAAATTCATCACCGAAGGCAAGCTGGACGCAAAAGTTGCGATCACCGAAGACCTGCTGGTGGAAACCGGCATCATCCGGCGCGCGCTGGACGGCGTTCGGGTGCTGAACAAGGGTGAGATCACCGCTAAGGTGACCATCAGTGTGACCGGCGCCTCGGCAGCAGCGATTGAAGCTGTGGCTGCGGCTGGCGGCACCTTGACCGTGGCCCCGACGCTGGAGCCACATGGTAAGTCAAAGCGCAAGGCGGTTTGATCTTGTGAGCCGTCCCCGGACGGCTTACATAACCTAAAGTTTTCCCGCGCCGCCGACCGGACAAACGGTCCGGCGGCGCAGTCATGAAAGACAACGACATGGCGTCAGCAGCAGAACAGATGGCCGCGAACCTAAGCTGGGGTGCGCTGGGCAAGGCGACAGATCTTCGCCAGAGGATCTTTTTTACCATTTTGTTGTTGATGGTGTACCGCCTTGGTACCTACATTCCGGTGCCCGGTATCGACGGCACAGCCCTTCGTCAGTTCATGGAAGATGCGGGCGCTGGCATCGGCGGCATTCTGAATATGTTCACCGGTGGTGCGATCAGCCGGATGGGCATCTTTGCCCTTGGCATCATGCCTTATATTTCGGCGTCGATCATCGTGCAGCTTTTGTCATCCATGCTGCCGAAGTTTGAACAGCTGAAGAAAGAAGGCGATCAGGGCCGCAAGAAGCTGAACCAATATACCCGCTATGGCACGGTGTTTCTGGCGGTTGTGCAGGCTTGGGGCATTGCTGTCAGTATTGAATCGGGTGACCTTGCACATGATCCGGGGCTTTATTTCCGGTTGGCCTGTGTGGTGACGCTGGTCGGCGGCACGATGTTCCTGATGTGGCTGGGCGAACAGATTACCGCGCGCGGCATTGGCAACGGCGTGTCGCTGATCATCTTTACCGGTATTGTTGCCGAAATTCCGGCCGCTATCGCACAGTTTTTCAGCCAGGGACGGTCTGGCGCCATCTCTGCCCCGGTGATCATCGGGGTGATCGTGATGGTTGTTGTGGTAATTGCCTTCGTCGTGTTCATGGAGAGATCCCTTCGCAAGATCCATATCCAGTATCCCCGGCGCCAAGTGGGGATGAAGGTGTATGATGGCGGATCGTCGCATCTGCCGATCAAGGTGAACCCGGCGGGCGTTATTCCGGCGATCTTTGCATCATCGCTGTTGTTGCTGCCGACCACGATTTCCGCGTTTTCGGGCGCGGCAACCGGGCCGGTGATGTCAACAATCCTTGCGTATTTCGGCCCCGGCCAGCCGCTCTATCTGCTGTTCTTTACATCGCTGATCGTGTTCTTTTCGTATTTTTACACCGCCAACGTCGCGTTCAAGACCGAAGAGGTTGCGGAAAATCTGAAAAATCAAAGCGGC
>JANNSG010000134.1:0-76496 GCA_031402355.1 Pseudorhodobacter sp.
TGATCTGGTCGCCGGGCTTGATGTGCTGCAGTTTCGACGTCAGCGGGCCATCCGGCACTTTGATCGAGTAAAACTCCAACTCATCATCCCAAGACGGGGAGGCAATGGAATAGGCGCGCAGCAAGGGTTTGCCGGTGTCGCCCAAAAGGCCGATCATCACGAATTCACCGGACCGAAACCGCAGTGAGGCAGGGCGCGTCACGCGGAACGAAAACAGACGGTCGGTCCAATGTTTCACGGAGGTGACGGTTTGCGCATCGGGCAGGGTGATTTTTGCAGGCTCTGTCACGGGAGATGCTTCGTTCATAGGGATTGGGTCTTTGCTGGATAGTGCAGGATGCGACGCGGTGGTAGCGGATAATCAGGCGCGCAATTTGCCAAGGTAATCATGGTCACGCCAATCGGTGCGGAATTGCCATTGGTCTGCGGGTTGGCGCAGGGCCAGTTCATCGGAAATTTCTACGTCGTCAAAGCCGACGCGGCGGGCCATGGCGTATTGATCGGCCACGAGATTGCCACGCGCGCGCAGGGTTCCGGTATACCCCATCATCCGCAGGCGGCGGCCAATGGTGAAACCGCGCCCGTCGCTGAAGGCAGGAAAGGCCACGCGGATCAGGCTGATATTGCCGAGGTGGCCATCCAGCAGTGCCGGATCGTCGGTGTTGGACAGATCAAGCGTGCCTTGGTGGTTGGCAAGATCGGCAAGCGGAACGGCGGCTACTTCGGGGGCGGGTTTGAAGCCGCTGTCATTAACAAGAACGCTCATGCAGCGGATTCCTTTGGGGGCATTTGGTCCAGCGGCACGCGGACAGCGCGGCCGTTGATGAAATGGATGCCGCATTCTACTTTTTCCGAATTGCGCCAACGGCCTGCGCGGGGGTCTTCCCCAGGTAGCACCGGGCTGGTGCAAGGCGCGCAACCGATGCTGGGGTAGCCTTTGGCGACCAATGGATGGCGTGGCAGGCGGTTGTTGACCATATATTCCTCAAGATCAGCGCGGTCCCAATGGGCCAGCGGGTTGACCTTGATGCGGATATCACCTTCGGCCTCAAAGAATTCCACCGCTGCACGGGTGCTGCCCTGATAGCGCTTGCGGCCTGTTATCCAGGCGTCATAGCCCGACAGCGCCTGCTCCAACGGTTCGGTTTTGCGTAAGCCGCAGCAGGCATCGGTGTTGAACTGGTGCAGGGTGCCGTCGGGGTCTTCAAAGGCCAGCTTTTTGGCATCTGCCGTGATGCGGGTGATGGTCAGGCCCAGCTTGTCGGCCACTTCGGCTTGGTAGGCGATGGTTTCGGCAAACAGCATTTCCGTGTCGATGAACAGCACAGGTGTGGTGCGTTCGATCACCGAGACAAGATGCAAAAGCACCACCGATTCCGCACCAAAGCTGGAAACCAGCGCGATGCGCCCGACCTGTGGGTCAGACATAGCCCGTTCCAACACCGCCGTCGCCCCGTGGTGGCGATAGCGCGCGTTGAGATCCGCCACGCGGTCCGCCACCGGGGCGAGGGGGGCTTCAAGCGGCATCGCGTGCGGCCTCAGTTGGGTAGAGCGCTGCTTTGAACGGGGCGAGGCCCAAGCGGCGGTAAGCGTCAAGAAACGTCTCGGACGGGGCTTCGCGATGCTCAAGGTAAGCCAGAACGATACGTTCAATCGCGGGCACGATTTCATCATAGGCAAAGCCCGGCCCGGTTTTTTCGCCAATCACCGCGGTTTCTGTGGCGTCGCCGCCAAGGGTGATCTGGTAGTTTTCCACACCTGCGCGATCCAGCCCCAGAATGCCGATATGGCCGACATGGTGGTGCCCGCAAGCATTTATGCAGCCGGAAATTTTCAGTTTCAGCGGGCCGATGTCATGTTCCAGCTTCAACTCGTCAAACCGGAGGGCGATTTGTTGCGCAACGGGGATCGAACGGGCGGTGGCCAGCGCGCAATAATCCATGCCGGGGCAGGCGATGATATCGGAAATCAGGCCAACATTGGCAGTGCCAAGCCCGGCTTGGTGCAGGGCGGCATGAACAGCGGGCAGGTCGGATTTATGCACATGGGGCAGAATCACGTTCTGCTCATGGCTGATGCGCAACTCAGAGTGGCCGTATTTTTCCGCCAGGTCCGCCATCAAGCGCATTTGCGCTGATGTCGCATCTCCGGGCGTTTCGCCATGCGCTTTCAGACTGATGGTGACAATCGCGTATTGCGCGTTGCGGTGGGCGGACAGGTTAGTATCGGCCCAAGCGCGGAATGTGGGATCGGCTTTGTAGAAAGCGTCGTAGGCGTCAACAGGCGCGTTGCGGAAGGCGGGGAGCGCGAAAGCCTCGGCGATTTCAGCCAGCAGCACCTGATCCGCACCGCCGAAAAGCGGGCGCAGTTCCCTGAAACGCGCCTCAATCAGGCGGGTGATTTCTTCGGCACCCGTTTCATGCACGGTGATCTTGATGCGGGCTTTGTATTTGTTGTCGCGCCGACCTAGCGTGTTGTAGACGGATAGAACCGCCTCGACATAGGGCAGCAGGTCCGCCTTGGGCAGGAACGCGCGGACGGTGACGCCAATCATCGGGGTGCGGCCAAGACCACCACCGACCATGACTTCATAGCCCGGCTCGCCCTTGTCGTTGCGCAGCATGCGCAGACCGATGTCATGCGCTTTGGTCACGGCGCGGTCATTGGGCGCGCCGGTGATGGCGATCTTGAATTTGCGCGGCAGGAATTGGAATTCGGGGTGATCGGTGGACCATTGGCGCAGCAGTTCGGCGGTGGGGCGGGGGTCTTCGATTTCGTCCGCTGCGGCACCTGCGAAATGGTCTGCGGTGACGTTGCGCACGCAGTTGCCCGATGTTTGGATGGCGTGCATTTCGACATCGGCCAGGGCCTGCAGAATGGCGGGAACATCTTGCAGAACGGGCCAGTTATACTGGATGTTCTGCCGGGTGGTGAAGTGGCCATAGCCTTTGTCATAGGTATCGGCGATCATCGCCAACTGGCGCATCTGTCGCGGGGCCAGCGTGCCGTAGGGGATGGCCACCCGCAGCATGTAGGCATGCAGTTGCAGATAAAGCCCGTTCATCAGGCGAAGGGGACGAAACTCATCCTCGGTCAGCGATCCGTCAAGGCGGCGGTCCACCTGTTGGGAAAACTGCGCCACGCGGGTGCGCACAAAGCCTTCGTCGAAATCAGAGTAGGTATACATCGCTGGCGTTCCTAAAGGTCGACTTGCTTGCCGTGGGCATAGTTTGACGGGCCGCGGGTGCGGAAATCTTCGCGGAAATGGGTGGGCTCTGGGCCGTTTGGACCAGCCTTTGCATCGGCGAGGTAGGCACCGACCACGATCAGGCGTTGCGCGGCACCATGCAGCAAGCGCATCTGGGCGTGGGCTTCATCTTCGATCAACTCGGCCTCAGCATGCAGGCGCGACCAGCGGTCATCGGCGGTGAGGTACACCACATCGCCCAACCGCAGATCATTCGCGGTGACGACTTTTGGGGAAAAGCGGCCTTTCATGGGTGGCTCCTGTGCGCGAATGGCGAAAGTTCTGAGATCAATATAGGATATTGTCCCGGTTTTAGACCAGTGGCCCTTGCAGATAAGGATGTTTGTTCTGATACTGCCGCCAAATGGAACGGGGTTCCGGGATTAGGCGGAGAATGGGAATGGCAGTCCGGCTGGATGAGATGGACAGGAAAATCCTTGGCGAGTTACAGGCGGATGCCAGCCAATCCTTGGACGAAATTGCCCGGAAAGTGGGGTCATCAAAGACGCCGGTGTGGAACCGCATCAAGCGGATGCGCGAGGCAGGCGTGATCCTGCGCCAGACCGCGATATTGGACCCAGAAGCGCTGGGGCTGGAAGCGTGTTTTTTCGTGCTGATCCGCACGTCAGAACATGAAGCGGAATGGCAGCGCAAGTTCCTGATGTCGCTGCAAGCGCGGCCAGAAGTGATGGAAGCGCACAGGCTTGCGGGGGATATTGATTATATCCTGAAAGTTCGGGTGAAGAACGCGCGGGCCTACGATACGTTTTATCAGGCGCTGATATCGGAAGTGCGGATCTACAATGTGACGGCGCTGTTGAGCATGGAAGAGATTAAATCGACGACGGTGTTGCCGGTTTAGGGCGCGGCAGAGAAAAATTTTCGTACGAAAATTTTTCGGGGGCTGTCTGCCCCCAACGGCCTTTGGCCGTTTCCCCCGAGGATACTTTTGAACAGATGAAGCTAGGCGCGGTCGAGCATTAGTTTTGTCAGGCCATGAAAATGGTAGACATCGCCGTAAGCAGGCGGTTCAGCGATATGCAATCCGGGCAGGCGGTTGAACAGGATTGGCAGGGCGATTTGCAGTTCCAACCGAGCCAGCGGGGCGCCGACGCAGAAATGCAAGCCAGCACCAAAGGTGACGTTGGGTTTGACCGGACGGGTGGGAATAAACTGATCGGGTTGGTCCCATTGCGCGGGATCGCGGTTGGCGGCCCCCAAAAGCAGGGCCACACGGTCGCCACGCTGGAAGGTATGGCCCATGATTTCGACAGGTTCATAGGCCCAGCGGGTGAACATGTGCAGGGCCGGATCGAAGCGCAGGATTTCTTCGGTGGTGGCCTCGATCGCATCCGGTGCCAATGTGGAGAGCGGGGTTTTGGTTTCCAGCAGGGTTTTCACACCATTGCCAATGGTGTGAACTGTCGCCTCGTGCCCCGCGTTCAAAAGCAGGATGCAGGTTGAAATCAGCTCATCCGGGGTCAGCTTTTCGCCCGCCTCTTCGGCGGCGATCAGCGAAGTGATCAGGTCATCGCGCGGATCGCGGCGGCGCTGGTTGATGTAGTTGCGCAGAAACATCACGAATGCTTCTGTCGCTGCGATTGCCCGCGCCTCGGCGGCCGGGGTGCGGTTTGCCATATACATGCCGACCATCGCGTTTGACCATTTCAGCAGGTCGTCAGACATTGACTCGGGTACTCCAAGCAGCCGGGCGATGATGGTGACGGGAAGTTTTTGGCCGAAATGTGCCAACAAATCAAAAGGGCCAGGCGGCAGCGCGTCGATCAGGTCATGACTGAGCTGGATGATTTCTGGCCCAAGGGCGGCGATCCGTCGCGAGGTGAAAGCCCGCAGCACCAGACCACGCAGACGGGTGTGGCGGGGTGGCTCCAGTTCCAGCATGGAATGCGCCTCGACCGCGTAGAACGGCTTCAGATGGTCGGGGATCATTGGGGCCAGTTCAGCAGGTGCTTCACGGCCAAAGCGGCGGTCGCGGAAGATGGCGTTGGCGGCGGCAGCATTTGGTGTGCAGGTCATGCCATAGTCGGCCCAGTGAAAGAATGGACCAAGCGCGCGGGCGCTGGCGTAGAACGGGTAGGGGTTTTGCACAAATGAAGGTTCGTTGGGCGATTGGTGCAGGGTTTGCATGGGTTTAGGGCCGATCCGGGGAAAAGACGCCTTGAGCAATCAACACACCCAGACCCACGACAACGGCCCCGATGGCCTGCGGCCAGTTCCATGCGGCCCCCAATGCAAAGGCGATCAGCATCACATAAAACGGTGTGGCATTTGTATGCAGGGACGAGATGCCGATGCCCAGCTGGCCCACTGAAATGATCCATAGGGTCTGGCTAAGGGCGATGGCACCAATAGAGGCCAGAACCAGTGCTCCGGCCTCGGGCAGGCCGAATTGCGACCAGTTGACCGCGGTGCCGCCTAGCAGACTGTAAAGCACCGAGGCTGCGGTCATCGTGAGCCCGGCCCCTGCAACAGTCAGTGCGGCCTGCCCTAAGGGGCTAAGGTCGGGGAAGGATTTGACCGAAGCCCGCGACCCCCAAGTGAATGCCACAACCGACCCCAGCGTCAGCAACGCCCCCCAGCCCAGCGAAGGCCCGGCAGGGGCGCGGCCAAGCACGATGATCCCACCCACCACACTTAGGCCAAGGCCCAGCATCAACTGCGCCGTCAACCTGCGTCTATCCAGAACGCATTCCATTGCGATCCCGGCGATTGGCATCGTGGCGGTAATGATGGCCACGCTGACCGCATCGGTCAGTTGCAGAGCCATGGCGATTAAGGCCGCACTCAGGCCCATGACCACGAACCCGACCCACAGCCCCCGGCCCCAGGGGGCGTGGCGCACAGCACCTGTGCCTTCAACCGCAGCCCAGATAGCAACCAGCACCAGCCCAGCCAGCCCGGTGCGCATCGCCGACAAAGGAACTGGCGGAATGATCACCAGCAAATGCTGAATGGCAGGCAGCCCGGCTGACCAGACAAGCATCGAGAGCAGACAATAGATATTGGCCCAAAGAACGCGGCGCGGCAGGGGGGATGAAAGGCTCATGACGTTCTTTCTGCTTGGCGTCGGTTACGGTGGGGGCCTTCCCTACAAAAGGACTGCCGATATTGTCGGACAGGCTTGAAGTCACAAGGCTGAAGTCTGGATGGCAAATAGGTGATTTTCTGTCAGACTTTGTTCGCCTTGGCGCCGCCTGTCTTGGTGACCCCCGACTGGTGTTATCCCGCGTCTGACAATGCCTCAACAATCGCCCCGAAATCAGCCGCCTTCAGGCTGGCACCACCCACCAGCGCGCCGTCAACATTTGCCACGGCAAAGATCTCGGCCGCATTGGACGGCTTGACCGACCCGCCATACAGCAAACGCACCGCCAGTGCATCTGCGCCCATCCGGGCAGTCAAGCGTGACCTCAGGAACAGATGCACATCGGCAATCTCTGCCAGGGTCGGCGTGCGACCGCTGCCGATGGCCCAGACCGGTTCATAGGCGATGACGACATTGGCGCTTGTCGCCCCTTTGGGCAGCGATCCCAGAAGCTGGGCGCCGATCACATCAAGCGTGGCACCGCTGTCGCGTTGCTGTTCGGTTTCGCCGATGCAGATGACGGCAACCAGTCCGGCGGTGTGGGCGGCTTCGGCCTTTGCCAGGACAAGAACATCTGTTTCAGCGTGCAAGGCGCGACGTTCGGAATGGCCGAGGATCACATGGCTTGCCCCGGCATCGGCTAGCATGTCGGCGGATACATCACCGGTGAAAGCCCCGTTCGGCGCGGCATGACAATCTTGCCCGCCGAGGCGCAGCTGTGTGCCAGAGGCCAGATCCTGCATGCGTGTCAGCAGCGGCGACGGTGGGCAAAGCAGCATTTCGCAAACCGGATTGGGGTGCGATTTCAAAAGTGCCGCCACTTCGGAAAGCGAGGCATTGGTGCCATTCATTTTCCAGTTTCCGGCGGCAAGTTTGCGCATCGCACGTTCCCCTCTGCGTCTCGCGCCCAGCGTTACGCGATTGCGCCGTCAAAGGGAACTCTGATCAGGGGCTTGGTTGGTCTTTGAACTTGATGGATTCGCCACAACCGCAGGCTTCGGCCACATTCGGGTTGATGAATTTGAATCCCGCATCCAGCAGCGAGGTCTGATAATCAATCTGGGTGCCAAACAGGAACATCTGCGCCATGGGCGCAATCATTACGCGCGCGCCGTCTTGTTCGACCACTTCGTCCATGGGGTTCACGTCGGAGACGTAATCCATCGTGTATTCCATGCCCGCGCAGCCGCCTTTTTTCACACCGATCCGCAGCCCGGATGACCCCTTGCTGGCCATCAGATGCGCAATCTGTGCTGCGGCAGTTTGGGTCATGGTAACGGCGGCTTTGCCGGGAATGCCGAACATGGGAACCTCGCTTTGATTTTACTTAGGGTAGCAGATCGGGAATTCCAAGAGAAGGCAGCAGTTTAAGCAGCCAGATCGCGCCCGCCGAGACCGCGATTGCCCAGCCGAACGATGCAAGCGTGCCGATTATGACATATTCGCTGAGCTTGCCTTCGTCTTTGACCGCGCCAAAGCGCAGAACCGATTTTGCGGCAATCAGAAAGCCTATCCCCGCCGCTTGGCCTGTCATGATCAACAGATAGATCAAACCCCGCTCCAGCGTGCCGATCACGCGGCCACCATTGCGCAGGCCAACCGGGGTATCTTCGGCCCAGGGTTGCATCAGCATACCCACGGCGTACCCACCGGCTTGGGTGACGAAGATCAGGCCAGCGAGCATGGCCAGAATGCCCGGAAGCCAATGGATATCGGACCAGATACCCGCCGACCACAGGCCTGGCTGAATGGAGGCAATGACTGCGATGCTTGCAATATGGGCGGCCTGATCGACGAGAAAGGGCAGCAGTCGATTTCGAAAATACCCCGATTTGATGGCGTCGATGATCAGGTGAACAGCAGCCAGGACGAAGATCAGGGGATGCAGAGTGCCGGTTGCGATGACTGCCGTGACCAGAACCACGGCGATATGGGCCAGCATCGGCAGAAGCTGGCGTTTGTTCTGCACCATCCAATTGGTTTGGAACAGAAAGTCGGCAAGGGCGTGGGCGAAGAGAAGGGCGGCAAAGGTTTCGGTCATGGGGCGTCCTTCAACGCAGCGAAAGCATATGCTGCCTCGGCAAGTGGTTCAAATCCAGCACCCTTGAGCCGGGACTGAGCCGCTTGGCGACTGATGCCCAGATCGAGCGCGACTGAATGGGTCCGGGGCGGGTCATAGCGGAAAGCTAACGCAACAGCTTCGGCTTGTTCTGCGGACCATCGCGACGATTGCCAATCAAGATAAGTGAAAAGCGCCCTGTGCCAATTCCCTGTTGAATGACGACTTTCGTAGACTAGGCGTTGTGTTGTCAAGTCGTCCAATCCATGACCAGACAGGCTGAAAACTTCGCCTGTGGCGCTTGCCAGCCCCGAGGCAGGCAGGACTGCGACCGGACCTGTCGCTGCGGCGAGCCGGGTTTGCGCCAAATGCGACTGGTGGCGGAGTGTTGCCAGAATAAGCATTGTAAGTCGAAAGACCGAACTGCCATCTTCGGCATAGACCTGCCATCCATCGCCACGAAAGCGTGTGAAGCGCACATCGCCGCGACTGAAATTGCGTTCTGTCCGTGCTACGGTCTCGATCGCCGCCATCGCACCATCTGCCGCCTCTGTGCCTATCGTGGTTGAATTGACCAGATCGCCCGTCAGGACAGCGGCAAATCGTATCGGCTGATTTAGTGGATGAGGAATAATTTCGCGTGTCATGTGCAAGCTATAAGGCTTGCTGTTGGCATATGCAAGTATAAAGGCTTGCATATGTAATTTGCAGGTCTAAGAGCTTGCGAAACTGCATATGCAAGCCAAAAGGCTTGCCCTACATAAACCCAAGTTCCAGCTTTGCCTCGTCTGACATCATCTCCATCCCCCAGGGGGGATCGAAGGTCATGTTGACATTCACCTGTTTGACGCCCGCCAAAGGCCCGACGGCGTCGGCCACCCAGCCTGGCATCTCACCCGCGACCGGGCAGCCGGGCGCGGTCAGGGTCATTACGACTTCGACCTCGTTTTCAGACGAAATTTCAATCGTATAGACCAGACCCAAATCATAGATATTCACAGGGATTTCGGGGTCAAACACCGTGCGACAGGCGTCAACGACCGTATCATACAGCGGATGATCGGTGGATGACGGCTTGATCAGAGGCGTGCCCTCGATCTTGTCCTGCGCTTGGTTCATTGCACTCTCGCGGTGTTGTTGAGAGTTTATATAGGAAATTGAGGGTGCCGCGTCCAGTGCCCCGGCACCTACAATTATCAAACCTGTGGATCAGAACGGAATTTCGTCATCCATGTCATTGCGGCTGCTGCCACCTGACGATCCGCCACCCGACGAGCCGCCGCGCGTACCACCAGACGAACCGCCCGAAGACTGTCCGCCTTCATAGTTGCCGCCATCATAGCCGCCGCCGCGTTCATCGCCATAACCACCACCTGATCCGCCACCGCCCGAGCCGCCGTCACGGCCGCCAAGCAGGGTCAATTCACCGCGGAACTGGCGCAGCACGATTTCGGTGGTGAACCGGTCAGCGCCGGACTGGTCTTGCCATTTGCGGGTTTCCAACTGACCTTCGATGTAGACGGTTGAGCCTTTTTTCAAATATTGCTCGGCAATCTTGCCCAAGGCTTCGTTGAAGATGGCGACGCGGTGCCATTCGGTGCGCTCCTTGCGTTCGCCCGAAGTCTTGTCACGCCATGTCTCGGATGTGGCAATATTCAGGTTCACCACTTTGCCGCCTGCGGGAAAGCTGCGCACCTCGGGGTCGCGGCCCAGATTGCCGACAATAATCACTTTGTTCACTGAACCTGCCATAGCGAAACTCCCTTGATTCTCAACACTCCGGAAGGCTCGCCGGAATTGGTTAACAAAGTGCTATAAACCTCGTCTGTCCGTCCTGCAACCAAAGCCGATCACCCCGCAGACCATGGCCCGACCTAAATGGTGGGGATTGGTCGCAGGCAAATCGCTGGATAGTTCAGCAAAAACCGGTATAGTAGCAGTCTTGTGCCTGCGGGGGCTTTGACGGATGCGCTTTTTGTTCGGAACGGTTTGCATGGCGGCAGCGCTGTGCCTTGGCGCAGGCGATGCGGCCAAGGCCGAAGGACTGAACTTTTCAGGCTCGTCCAAGTCACGGTCTTCCAACAAGGATGCGCGGTTCAAATTGCTTGATGGGCGTCTGGCACGGCAATATTCGGACTCTGACAGGCTGACGCCCAAAGGCCGCCAAGACGCGACAGATGCGGTGGTGCCGCGCTTTGCGGGGTCGTACAAGGGCGAGTATCTGGCTGTGGCCAAGGCCGTTGCCCTAAAGCACAATGTGCCCGAAGACTTGTTCTTGCGCCTTGTGCAGCAAGAAAGCGGCTGGAACCCGGGTGCGGTATCGCCCAAGGGGGCCACCGGGCTGGCGCAACTGATGCCGGGCACGGCCAACACGCTGGGTGTCGATATCGACGATCCGGCCCAGAACCTCGAAGGTGGCGCGCGCTATCTGCGCCAGATGTACGACAAGTTCGGGACATGGAAACTGGCGTTGGCGGCCTATAACGCCGGCCCCGGCGCGGTCGAGGCAAGCGGTGGCGTGCCGCCCTATGAGGAAACGCAAACCTATGTCGCCCGTATTTTGGGCTGACAGTCTGCGTCGCGGCAACAGCCGCCCCTGAGGCAAGCATCCTCGCTGCTGGGAAAAGAACCATCGCCACGACGACCAGCCTTGAAAATTATCAACTGTACCCAACGTCCGGTGGCGGCAAGTATGTCAGAATGCCGTTTTCAAATTGGTGGGTAATTTAATGGCGGAGAGACAGTCCTTATCAGTGACGTTCCATTACGGCCCTAGACGTTTTTGTCTGGCATACAAATCAAACAAAAACAGTGAGTTGGCGGCTGTTATCGTTCTTAGGCGTCCCATAAGGTCCGTTGACAGCCCCTAAATTTTAGGGACAAGTTAGGGCAAGCGCGGGAATGGTCCCGGCGCGATTGGAGGTTCAACGTGGATACGCTTTGCATCGCAACCACCCAAACAGACGTTTCAATCTTTGGTCCAGACTTCGCTGAAACCTTAGCAATCATCTCGGACCTGCCGGACGCGGAATGGGATGCCTGCCCGGAAGAATGGCGTGGCATGGCCGCGCATCTCAATGTGCTGCTTCTTGATAACGGCCTTACACCCGAATTGGCTGCGATCTTTGCAGGCGTTCCTGCTTCCTTTGTCGCCGACTACGCCGACGCGCGTGGGCTTTGAGGCCGAGCACATGGCAAAATCTCTGCACCGTCTCGCAGTCAAGCAGGTTGAAAACGCCACCCCCGGCACCACACTAAATGACGGGGGTGGCCTGTTTTACCGGGCCACCTCAAAGGGCAATGGCCGCTGGACGTTCAAATTTACGTCCAGCGATCCAGTCTATGTTGCCGCGCAAATCGAAAAGGGCAGCGCGCTTCGTCAAAGGGAAATGGGCCTAGGTCCGTTCCCCGGCACGGGCCTAGCCACAGCCCGCGAAAAAGCGTCAGAGGCGCGCGCGGTTGTGTCCCGTGGCCTTGACCCTATCACAGAGGCGGCAAAGGCAATAGCGGCGGCCCTTGAGGCAGCAAAGGCCGCAAGCGCAGATGCCAACCCCATGACTTTCGGGCGCTATGCCGAAGAAGTTTATTTGCCGTCCGTCCTGCCGGGTTTTACCCACCCCGCACATATCCAGCAATGGGAGGCCACATTCCGAACCTACACCGTTCCCATAAATGGAAAGCGACTGCGGGACATAGCCCGCACAGATGTGCTTGGTGTAATCGGTCCAATTTGGGACGAAAAGAATGTGACGGCCAGTCGGGTCCGCGAGCGCATTGAACGGCTGATAGCCCACGCAACCCAGAACGGCCAGTTTGAGGGCGACAACCCGGCGGCGTGGCGGCAGTTTGACGCTACGCTTTCGCGCGCAAAGACAATGGTGAGGGGCCACCACGCCAGCATCCCGCACGACGAAATGCCTTCCTTTGTGACTGCCCTGCGGGCACGTCAGGATGAAGGCATCACCGCGCTTGCCGTTGAGTGGATCATTTTGACTGCCTGTCGGTCAGGGGAAGCCCGTCACGCGGTCTGGGGCGAAATAGACTTGGCGCGGAAGGTCTGGGCCATCCCGGCAGAGCGCATGAAGATGAAGCGTGACCATAGCGCCCCCATCACGTCCCGCATGATGGAAATCTTGGAACATGCGCGGACGCTGCACGCGACGCTGCCCGGACCTGCGGACCTGATCTTTCCGGGTCCAAAGGCCAAAGCCTTGTCGGAAATGGCGGGCATAATGCTGCTGCGCGGTATGCCGGGGTATGAAACTTTCACGGTTCACGGCTTTAGGGCTTCGTTCAAAGGCTGGGCCGCAACCGAAACGGAGTTTGCCCGCGAACTGATCGAAGAACAGTTGGCGCACCAGTTAGGGGCCGTCGAACGTGCCTACATGCGCACGAGCGCTATAGAGCGCCGCCGCGCTATGATGGAAGCGTGGCAGGCCCATGTAAACGGCGAAACCCCGGCAGGGGCGACGGTTGTTCCCTTTAAGGCAACTTTTGGGGGTGCGGCGTGAGCAAAGAAACTTTGGCTGATATTCTATCCGGTGCCGGACCCGACCCGGTGCGGGCTGACCTACACGCCGCGCTGGACGACCTTCTAGACGCTGCACACAAGGACGGCGGGCGGCTGGACGCACCTGACTTCTGAGGCTTTGTGGCGGGCCTAGCCGCAGGTCGCGGCATTGCCGATGAACTGGAAACCGCCGCCGCCGCTTTGGTAGCGTCCAAACGACCCGACAAGGCCGTTGATAGCCTGAGAGACACATTCGAGGCCACGCAGTTTGCAATGCTGTTTCACCTGCTAGGGCGGCTTTCGGCTTTTGGCGGCGCGATCCTGCCGGAGAGTTTCAGTCCGGCGGCGCTGCGCGCCATCGCCTTGAATTTAGTGAGCGCCGCCCCCGGCATTCATCCCGATTTGCTTGGACTTGGTTCAACCCGTGGCGGCGAAGGGGCGATGCGTCGTGCAGCGCGGCACCAACTGGTCATGGCGGTTTACTACCGGGCAGAGCGTCATGGTTTAAGCCAAGACGACGCGCGTGACAAAGTGTTTCCATCGGAGGGACGCGGACCGGGTTTCCGCCGGACGTGGCAAGGTTGGCAACGTGAAGTCGCGGAAGCAAAAGGCGTGGACATACGCGAAATCGGTGCAGACGCCGAAGCGGCTGCGCGTGGCGCGACAGGCGCGGACCTTTATGATTTGGACGCAAAGACAGCAGCGGACCTGTTCAAATTTGGTTGGCTGCCGAGCTAAAAGTTCGGGAGCAAAACCCGAAAATCCTCACTCAAGACCCAAAGCGTTCTTCAAGGCATGTTTCCCCTCACAACCCACACAGTTCGAGGGAAACCCGTGACAGAAACCCAAAGCCACCCCGACAAACTTCTGCGCCTGCCTGCTGTCCTTCAAATGACAGGCTTTGCGCGAACTTGCCTTTACCGTGCCATTTCTTCGCCCCCCGGCAGCGATCATCGCTTTCCCCGCCCTATGAAGCGGGGCCGCGTTTCCCTTTGGCCTGAAAGCGAAGTCTTGGCTTGGATTGAACGTCAGAAAGCCCAGCGCAACGCCGCCTAACCCTTGCCCGAAATAGAAGACCCCGCCGCGCGGTCAGGCGCAAACGGGGCGATAGCAGGATCAATCAAATGTCTGATGATGTTACCAAAAACCCTTCTGGGGTGCAAGTTGTCTGTTCTGTTGGCGAAGCCATGGCCGTCTTGGACGAGGCAGACAAAGCAGGCCTAATACGTCTCGAAGATCAACCAAAACTGGCGGCACTGCGTGGTCGCATTGCCATGGGTCTGCTAACCGACAAGGGCGCGCAAGCGGAATTAGCCCGTCTACTTGCGGCAGGCCCGGCACCAGCGATGGCACTGGACGCTATTGCTGCGCATTTCCAACCGGACGATATAATTGGGCTTAAATTCATTTCGCCGGACAGGTCCGGAGCGGTGGTCTTTCATGGGCACTTGGACGTTCCAGAGGAACGCGCGGCAATGGAAGCGGCAATAGCTGAAAACATCGGGCTGCGTGGATGCTACTTTGGGGTGAACCCGCGTCGGGCTGAAAAGTTAGATAGCCTGTTGTCGGACGCCAAAGCGTCGGACATAGCAGCACGCCGGACAGTGTTCTTGGACTTGGACAAAAAAGACGCACCTGACGACGATCCCGGCTGGACCCGGACAGTGGCCAAACTCAAAACGCTTGGGCCGCTGTCTGTGTTCAAGTCCGGCAACGGCTGGCATGTTTACTTCCCAATCGAAACCCTTGAAGGCGCGGCCCTAGGGCAATCTGCTGGGGCTTTGGCCGCTGTCTTTGCCAAAATCGGGGCGGACAATGTTGGTGATCTGCCCCGCGTCGCGCGCCTGCCATTTACTGTCAATCTGCCGACGGCAGGCAAACGCAAGGAAACAGGGGCAGTGCCCCGCCTTGCGGTGCCAGAGGCATTGACACGGCAAGCCAGCGCACCACGGTCGCTTGTGGAAGTGGGTGCGAACCTAAGCGGCGTGGCAACCCGGCTGGGGCTAAAGGGCAAGCCCAAGGCCACTGCTATCCTACCCGGCACCGCCGCCCGCGTTGGCGCGAACGGTGAGGAAAAGACCCCTTGGGCTGCGCCCAGCGCGGACCTGTTGCGCTTGGCCCTGTCAGAACTTCCGAACAAATCCGGTGGTGCTTTTGACAGCCGCGACGATTGGGCAGCGTTCGGCCATGCCGTGAAAGGCGCGGCGGTTGCTGGGGGCTTTGAAGCCGAAGGCAAGGATGCTTTTGAAAGCTGGTCAGACGAATGGGGCGGTGATCCTGACGAGCCTAGGCGTTTTTGGGATAGCTGCGCCCCGTCCAGTGGTTGGGGAGCAATCATGCGGACCTTGGAAAGGGTGAACCCGGCGGGGGCGGTCAGGGTAAAAGAAGCGGCTGCGAAGGCGGCTTTTGCCCAACAAGCTGCGCACAACGTCGCTGCCTTGTCAGTGTCCGCAATCCAGGCCGTCCAGCCCTTTGTGCCGGGGCAAATCGTGCCCCGCCAGTGGCTTTATGGGCGGTCCACAATCCGAGGCTTCTTTACCGTCCTGACTGCCCCCGGCGGGGCGGGCAAGTCTGCGCTGATCATGGTGGAGGCGCTGGCAATGGTGACAGGGCGGGAATTGCTATCGGGCGACAAACCCCATCGGCCTTTGACAGTCTGGTATCACAACGCCGAAGACAGTGGTGACGAAGGACAGCGACGGCTTGCCGCCGCCATGATGCACCATGGCGTTGATCATTCGGAAATCAAAGATCGGCTTTTCCTTACCTCTGGACGCGACTTCCCCTTGCGTCTCGCCCGGATGGGGAAGGATGGCCCCGAATTGGTCCCCGGCACGGGGGAATGGATTTTGGCGACAGCCCGCCAAATGGGCGCGGACGTGGTGATTTTTGACCCTATCAGCGCAATGCACGGCCTGCCCGAAAACTCCAACGAGGCAATAAACCTCTTGGCCGGGGGCTTGCGCCAGCTTGCGCATGAGGCGGGCTTGGGGATTGTGTTGCTGCACCATACAGGCAAGGTCGCAGCGTCGGACATGGGCGCTGCCGGGGCGGCTGCTTCGCGCGGCGCGTCCGCCCTGACTGACGCTGCCCGCGTGGTCCGGCAGATTGCACGGCCCAGCGCCAAAGAGGCACCCAACCTTGGGATTGCCGAAAATGAACGGTGGCGTTACCTGCGCATCGACAACGGCAAGGCCAACCTTTCTAGGATCGAAAACGCCCATTGGGTGAAGTTAGTTTCGGTCAAGCTGGGGAACATCACGCAAGAATACCCGACCGGCGATGAAGTGCAGACTGTGGAACGCTGGACGCCTCCCGGTGCGCAATCCGGCACGGCCAGCGACCTTGCACTTGTGCAGGCCGCCATTGCTTCGGCACCTACATTGCTGCGTGCTAGTTCGGCGTCCCCGGACTGGGTTGGTTGGATCGTCGCGGACATAGTTGGGTTGGACGGCGGCGGGCCGGGATTGCCCGCTGGGGACCGAACGCCAGAACAGGCCGCAAATGTTGTTCGCATCCGCCAAATGTTAGTCGGCTGGGTGAAGGACGGCGGGCTGATCGAAGTTGACGGACGCGACCCCAAAACCCGAAAGTCCGTGCCCTGCATCGGGATTGGTCAGCCCGCTTTCGTGACCGATCCCGCCCCAGAAAGCGCCGAAGAATGAATGCCCCCCGGCACGGGGCATTTCGGGGTGCGCCAGTTGCGCCAGTTGACTGGAGCAGACTGGCGCAAACCCCTACAAAACTACACGTTGCGGGGTGTTCCCCAACCAAGGGGAACCCCTGCGCCAGTAGTAGTTATACTATAGGCGCGCAGACTAGTGGCGCACCCAAAAACCCTTATTTTCAAGCAATCGCGCGCGTGCCGGAAATCGAGCAACGACTGGCGCAAACTAGCACCAAAAACCGTCTTTTTGCAATGTTGCGACTGGCGCAAAATCACCCCAACCAGAAGGAAAACCTATGTCACAAGTGAAAAACAAATGGCTGGATACAGTCGCAGATTGGTTTGAAGCAAATCCCGAACGTGAGTTTTATTGTGGGTATATTCCCAAGTCCGAACTTGTGTCTGTATCACAAGCAGGGCAGTTGGTGGGCTTTGCTTCGCAGCCTGCCGGACAGGCTGGTTTCCTGCAGCCGCAGTTGTCCGGCGTATTGATGGAAGTCGCTTGCGTGGTGCGGCGGGCGGACTTGGTTGGTGGACAGCCCGCCAACATGGTCTTTGTGCTGGACGGCGGTATGCCGCCGCATGTGCATGACCAAAGCGATCACCGTCCAATGGAAAGCTGGGGGTCGTTTCTCTGGCAAGCTGCTTACGAGGCGACACAAGCGGGTAGGTCGCTGATTGACGTTCTGTCCAAGACGAAGTTGATCAGACGGCCTTAGACCCGCCCCAACTGCATCACCAACGCGATCCAGCGCCGTTGCGCCGCTGGGTCGTTCGGATCACGCTGGAAATCTCGCAGTGTCCGCAACAGGTCCAGCCGTGCCGGATCATCGGGGCACTGGTCCATCATGGCGCGGACTTCCGGCCCACAGGTCCAAGCAAAAGCCATCAGGTCCGCAACCGCCTCTGGCCCGTCCGGCACCTTTCGGGGTCGCCCCGGACCTGCCTGTTTGCGGACCCGAACAACCTTCACCTTGTAGGCGTCCGGCTTGGACCGATTGCTTTGGCCACCCGCCGCACGCGCCTTCCAAGGCCTCACAGGCGAGCCTAACAGGCCAACCCCGGTTGGCGCGTCAGATGAAGGCGTGACAGCCAACCCACGCGCTACAGCGCGTTCCAGCCCCCCAGCCAGCAACGCAGCCTTAAGCGCCCGCCCTGCCTTCGTGCGGCGGTCCAAATC
The DNA here is from genome assembly GCA_031402355.1 of Pseudorhodobacter sp. Taxonomy (GTDB): domain Bacteria; phylum Pseudomonadota; class Alphaproteobacteria; order Rhodobacterales; family Rhodobacteraceae; genus JACMNW01. The sequence continues at coordinate 17,770 of JANNSG010000134.1, forward strand.
TCCGGCACGGACCCACACCATCAAGCGTTCGGCATCGGCCTTGCGGCGTGGTAGGTCCGTCAGGACAGCCCGCGTCCAAGCCCCGTCACTGGGGCGGTCCAACTGCAACCGCTGGAAGCGCCAGCGCAGCCAGTCCAACAGCGCGGGCAGCGCCGTGCCGGGGTCTACGCCCAGCGCGCCCAGCGAGGCTAGAAACCGACCTTCGTTAGGGCCAAGGTCTATGGTTTGCCCCGGCAGAGACGGGTTTCGCTTCCAACCATGCACAAGCCTGTTGCGCGCCCGCCGCGCCTCTGCACGGGCAAACTCGGCGGGCGACACCCGCCCGGTCCGCAATCCCGCAAGCTGGTTCTGGCGATGCACACGGGCTGCGTCCGGACCAGCATGCCGGAGACACCGCATACTGTCTGTTATCGGCACTTGGGTGCAGGTCCGGCCCGTCTTGGACCGCGCGCCGCAGGTAGGTGACAGCGGGCCGCCCCTACGATGCAAGCGCGCAGCGGCTTCAAAATTCTCGGCTTGGGCGAGACTGCGGAAACCTCTAGTTTGCATTGATGGCCCTTCTGCATCGCCAGCCGAGCATGTGAGGTATTAAATTGCCCCAATTCTGATGGCATAAAAAGATCAAATATTAGATACATGCGACGTCGCAATTGTTGCAATTAGAATTGCTACTTTTGGTCATCAACCGGCTCTTTGTGAGCGTCATTCCAAATCGACCACGCCATGCTCTCGCAATATATGACTGCGAGTTCCTCTTGGCTCAAAGCCGCCATAGATTGGATATCCTCATGGGCGGCCATGAATTCGAGAAGCCTTTCTTTACTGGTATGACTATAGGAGCGATAGAGGAACTCAGCCATTTCGAGCCAATTTGTTGGGGGGTCGTGCTCCTCCTCATACTGTCCGAAAAAGGTTTTGGGATGCCGCTTCCAAGCGCTCAATTCCCGTTCGGTCAGTTCATGGGCAACCAAAACGCGTTGACCGTTCTCCAGCCGATAAATACCTTGGGCTTTTTTCCAAGACTCCACAACTATCGCCTTTTCCAGCACTCCCAAGATTTGTTCTCCCTTACCGTTGGGCACGAGGTATGTGTGCCCAATTCTTAGTCTTGGGTATTCTTCATCCTTACCAAACGCGAATTCCGGGATTTCACCATCAAAAGTCACCGGGATATGACTGTGCGCTTTCAGGGAGGCGAAAAGTGCTAAGATTTCCTTATGCTGCTCTAAGTTTTCCAAATAATCCTTGAACCGGTTTATTTGCGAGCGCGGCCCGAAATTCGGAATTCTATACCCATCAGCAATCGCCTGTAGTCCTACGTCCACTGCTTCAAGATTGTTGTGATAGGCATGATTAGTGACGACCACGTAGGCGGGCGGATACAATTCACCTTTGCCATCAATAAAACTTTCAGCGTCTTTGATTTGGTCAAGCGCTGCATGGACCCAAGTGCCTGCGTAGTCATGTCCTACGACGTCAGGAATATTTACCTCGATAAATACTATCCGCGCATGTTCAGAACTTTTTCGAAGTGCCGTTGTCAATTTCTGACTAACGCGTAGGCGCTTTGCCTCATCCATCGGCCCATCAGCACCTATCAAACGATTTCTCGCCTTGACCTCAACAGCAAACTTCTTGCCGGTCGCGGGGTAAGTCGCAACAAACTCCACGTGGCTTTTTCTGCCATCGTGTTCGTTTTCGTAATCAAGCTGGAACCCTGCCTTTAGGAATGCCGCCGATGCGTATGCTTCGAACAACTTGCCGATGAAATCATCAGTTCTTGAGCTCTTTAGTCGCACCACAAAACTATCACGTATCGATTGGGCTTTTTTGGAATCAGAGTGATGCTCTATCAGGTAAAGGTTGTAAGCAAGATTGAGAAACGCCCTTTGCGCCCCCGTCATTGGGCCGGAGAACACTCCGTCTTTTTCAACAGCCATTGCCCGAGCATCCCGCATTGCTTGGTCATACCACCGGATGATCTGATGTCGTTCTGCGGCAGGTTTCTTAATTTGCTCATCAATCCACGCTCGGCCCAATATATCAAAGATGTAGTCCCGAAGAAAATCATGGAAAGTCTTCCACTTCGAGGAATAAAATAAGCGATTGCAAACAGCGACCACACGTTGACCCTTGAAGTCGGTAGAAATGATTGGACGACCAAGCCCCTGTTGTTTTTCCCGCTGCGCGTTTTCCGCTTCAATTTCGAGACGCCTTCTTTGAAAAGAGGCTTGGTCAAAACTACTTCCTATGCCCCCGGCACCCTTGCCGTGGCACTGCTTATACTTCTTGCCGCTTCCGCACGGGCAAGTCTGATTCCGTCCGATCTTCGCCAAATATGTGATCTTTCAAAAGAAAATTGCAGTTAGATTTAGGCCGTGATACCGGAATCAGTCAGGTGCCTTCCTGCGCCGGTCCGAAGCAACGATAGTCTGGGTCGCTGACACTGACAATTGCTACCCATACCTCATAAGCGTGCAGGGGCAGGCTGGGGGGAGATTCCAGTCGTTGCAAAAAGAGAACGCCACTATTTCAACGAACAGTTGCGAAACCATCGGGCTTGCGCGTAGCGTCTGATCGAAGAACACGGAGCAATTTGAATGGTCTTTCGGAAATCGCGCGCACTCGGTTGCGCGCACCGTATGTTGGTTAGGCCCGTCGGGCCGACGCATGCAGACCTTTGCAACCTGTCTCGGCTTGGCTCCGCACGAGACCTACAGCCCGGCACACCGCACAACACCCAAAGACAGCGCACCCTCTTATGGCTGTAAACATTGAAGAATTCATCGAACGCTGGCAGGGGTCCGGCGGTAGCGAACGCGCAAACTTTCAACAATTTGCAATCGAGTTGACCCAGCTTTTAGAGGTGGACCTGCCAAAGCCCGCCACCGCCGATGCCCAAAACGATGACTATCGGTTTGAACGACCTGTTACTTTCATCCACACCGGAACGCAGTCGCGCGGCTTTGTTGACCTTTACCGCGCCCGCCATTTTGTCATGGAAGCCAAACAGGGAACCGGCAAAGGCCGCGATGCCCCGGACACACAACTTTCCTTACTGCCGGACGAACCCGCGAAGCTGCGCCAAGGTCATGGCGTCCGTGGCACTCGTCGCTGGGACGATACAATGCTGCGAGCGCGCAATCAGGCCGACAGTTACGCTCGTGCAGTGGCGCGGACCGACGGCTGGCCGCCGTTTCTGCTGATCGTCGATGTGGGCCATGTGATTGAGGTGTTTGCTGACTTTTCAGGTCAAGGTCAGGGCTACACACAGTTCCCGGACGGCAACCGCTACCGGATCACCCTGGACGATCTGCGCGATCACAAAATCCGCGAACGCCTTGCCACGATCTGGACTGCCCCGCACAGTCTTGACCCTGCCAAAATCAGCGCCGCCGTCACACGCAAAGTCGCGGGGCACTTGGCCCAACTTGGCAAATCGTTCGAGGGCCAAGGCCATTCGTCCGAAGGGGTCGCGCGTTTCCTCATGCGCTGCCTGTTCACCATGTTTGCTGAAGACGTGGAACTCATCCCGGCAGGAGCGTTCTCAACCTTGTTGAAAGAATTGCGCGGCACCCCGGAGCACGCCCAGCCCGCGCTCAAATCCTTGTGGGAAACGATGAACACAGGCGGTTTTTCGGCCATCCTTCGCAAAGACCTGATGCGCTTTAACGGCGGTCTTTTCAAAGACGCCACTGCGCTTCCGCTGTCAAACGTCCAGCTTTCCCTACTGATCCAAGCCGCCGAACACGACTGGCGCGAAGTGGAACCTGCTATTTTCGGCACGCTTCTGGAGCGGGCGCTAGACAAGCGCCAGCGCCACAAGCTGGGCGCGCATTATACCCCCCGCGCCTATGTTGAACGCCTTGTAACTCCGGTAGTCATGGACCCACTGCGTGCAGACTGGCGCGATGTGCAGGCCGCTGCGCTGATCCTTGCCAACCAAGACAACCTTAAAGACGCCCGCGCGACGGTGCGGGCATTTCACCAGCGCCTTTGCGAAGTTCGCGTGTTGGACCCCGCCTGCGGGTCCGGCAACTTCCTCTATGTCGCTCTAGAACTGATGAAGCGCCTTGAGGGCGAGGTGATGGCGCTGCTGCGCGATCTGGGTGATGATCAGGACGCGCTTGCCCTAGCCGGACACACAGTTGACCCGCACCAATTCTTAGGCATCGAACTGAACCCGTGGGCCGCCGCCGTGGCCGAACTGGTGCTGTGGATCGGCTATCTTCAATGGCACTTCCGCACCCACGGCAAGGCCAGCCCCGCCGAACCCGTCTTGCGCGATTTTAAGAATATCGAAAACCGAGACGCGGTTCTGGATTGGGACACCCGCCGCGAACGCCGCGACGATCAGGGTAATTTGGTCACCCGCTGGGATGGCATCGGCACGATCTTGCATAATGTGACGGGCGAGCGTGTGCCGGACCCACAGGCCCGAACGCAAGTTTGGGAATATACAAAACCACGCCCGGCCAAATGGCCCGAAGTGGACTTCATAATCGGCAATCCGCCATTCATAGGCGCAAGCCGGATGCGTGACGCGCTGGGGAACGGCTACACCGAAGCAATTCGCAAGGCCTATCCCAAAGTTCCGGACAGTGCTGATTTTGTAATGTTCTGGTGGGAAAAGGCCGCACTGGCCGCCCGCACTTATGCCGCCGCAAAAGGCAAAGGTTGCCGCCGTTTTGGCCTGATCACAACCAATTCACTTCGCCAAACCTTTAACCGCAAGGTGTTGGAGACGCATCTGAGTGATCCCAAAACACCTCTTGGTCTGGTCTTTGCCATTCCGGATCATCCTTGGGTTGATGCGGGCGATGGTGCTGCGGTGCGCATAGGGATGACCGTGGCCGAAAAAGGGCGCGGTGAAGGTCGTCTGTTCACTGTCGCATCCGAGGCGAAAAGCACTGATGCCAACGAAGGCCGCGACGTGTCTTTGAATATGCAGCGTGGGACGATCTTTGCCGATCTGCGGGTTGGAGCCGACGTCCTTCAGGCCAAGCCGCTTAGAGCCAATTTTGGACTTTCTGCAAGAGGCGCATTCTTGATTGGAAAGGGCTTCCTAGTTACGCGGGAGTTTGCAATTGAAAATGCACTAGGCACTGACGCCGCGAAAACGCGTGTAATCCGTCCTTTTCTGGGCGGATATGACATGACACAGTTGCATAGACGAAGGTGGGTCATTGACTTTTGGGGACTGAGCGAAGGGGAAGCGCGCAGCAAGTATCCGAGGCTGTACCAGCATATCCGTGATACGGTAAAACCAGTTCGCGATGAAAACGACATGGATTGGCGGAGGGAAAATTGGTGGGTGTTTGGTGACCCGGGCCGGAGCTTCCGTAGCGCGACGGCTGGCTTGCAGCTTTCGATTGTGACCTCAAGAACAGCAAAGCATCGGATTTTCCAGTTTTGGAGCACCAACGACTTACCTGAAAGCGAAGTGGTTATTGTAGGCTCATGTGATGCAAGCCTACTAGCTATCCTTTCGTCACGTCCACACTCCACATTCTCTTTAGCAACATGTGGTTGGATGGGTGTCGGGAATGACCCACGATATAACAATTCAATCTGCTTTGACCCTTTCCCCTTCCCAGCCCTAGCGGAACCGCTCAAAAGCCGCCTACGTCATCTCGGCGAAGCCCTTGATGCTCACCGCAAGGCGCAACAAGCGCATCACCCCAAGCTGACGCTAACGGCGACGTATAACGTTCTCGAAAAACTACGCGCTGGGGAACGGATTGAAGGTAAAGATAAAGAAATCTACGACCAAGGCCTAATTGGCATTTTGCGCGACCTACACGACCAAATCGACATTGCGGTGGCCGAAGCCTACGGCTGGCCCGTCAACTTGACTGATGATGAAATCCTGCATCGCCTCGTCGCCCTAAACCACGAACGCGCCGCCGAGGAAGCGCGCGGCCTGATCCGCTGGCTACGCCCGGACTACCAGAACCCGGCAGGTCACTCCGCCGCCGTGCCGGGGCAGCAAAGCGAACTCGACGTCGGCCCGACCGACACCAGCACAAAAACTCCGTGGCCCAAGGCCTTGCCAGAGCAAATCGCTGCCGTCCGGGCGGCGCTGCAAGAAATGGGCGACGCCACCCCCGACCAAATTGCCAAACGTTTCAGCCGCGCCCAAGGCCGCAGCGTGCAGCCCCTGCTGGAAAGTTTGGCGGCGTTAGGTCAGGCGCAATCGGTCGAAGGTGGGAGGTTCGCAGCGTGAAAAACACGCTAGGGCAATTGATGATGCTAGTTTTGATCGTGGCGCTGAATTGGGGCGCTTATCAATGGCTGAAAAGCGATAGACCAAAGACGCCAGCCACGATTGAAGGCTTCCTATTGCTCGAAAATGAGAGTGGCAAACATGTCGAGTATTCGCTGGGCATGTCCCGAACAATGTCCGACTGCCGTGGCATGGGAAATGTTGAGACTGGACCAGACGAAGACGGCTACTGGGTGGACCCAACTTTCAGCCAAATCGGACAAGAAACCGACGGCTGGACCTATTTTTCAGTGGCAGGTTTTGTTTGCCGACCCAGTCCAGTTTCCGCGCAACCATGATGACTGGAATTTTGGTTTGTCTGCTTTGTTCAAAAGTTGAGAAATTTCCCGCTTTGTGTTTGCGCCCGATAAGAGTAATCGCGCCCGCGCCGGGGCAGGCCGGGGGGGGGCGGGGTCGAGGTCCGGCTGGCCGGGGTTCGGACTTAGCGGCCAAAGTCCACGTCCGCTTGCCAAGTCCGGCACAACGACTGGGCACGGACAGACCGCTTCACAAGGCGTAGGCCACGCGCCCTATGCGGACCTGCTGCCCCTGCTGGGGTATCAGTGCAATTATGCTTTACCTGCCTTGCTACAGCAGATGCACCCAACACGTTTCACCGCCGTCACGATCACGGAAACGTGAGCATACCCCCTGCAGGGTGCTGTTTGGTGGGCTATGCTCCGAGGGCAAGCAAAGCGATATTAGGGACAGCTTAGGGTCTGGCCCGAACAAATCTAAGAAAATGTAATAAAAACAACGGCTTGTGGCGGAGAGACAGGGATTCGAACCCTGGGTCGGCGCAAACCGACAACGGTTTTCGAGACCGCCGCATTCGACCACTCTGCCACCTCTCCGCGGTAGGGATCGTGGCGGGCGTTTAGACGGATCAAGGGGCGCTTGCAACCGGGAAAAGTGGCTGTCGTGTCTGCCGGGGTCAGTGTCGCGGACCTGCTATACACCGAAACGTGGTTTGCTGCGGCTTGGCAAGCGCATTGCCACAGGTTAGCAAGGGGTGTCGCGCGATGTTTCGAAAGCCATCCCCATGAAATCTGTTGTCCTTTTTGCTATTGTGCTGTCCGGCATGGCGGTGTCGCAAACATATGGCCAAACCCCTTTCCTGCAAAAGGGCGATGCGCAATTGCAGCGGGTGCAGGCGGTGGTCACGCCTGAGGGTACGCAAAGGGTGCAACAGCTGACCTCGGTCATGCAGATCGCCCAGATCCTTTCGGTCATGCGCGAGGAAGGCTTTGATTACAGCAAGACCCTGGAAGAGGAAATGTTTCCGGGCCGTGGCGGTGCCAACTGGTCTGCGACTGTCGATACCATTTACGACGAAACGGCGATGAAATCGGTATTCGATGCCGCTTTGGCTGCCGAACTCGCCGGGACAGATCCGGAAGCGATTGAGGTCATGCAGGCGTTTTTCAGCTCGGATCGCGGCCAGCGTATCCTGACGCTGGAGATCGAGGCACGCCGCGCCTTGCTGGACCAAGACACCGAAGAAGCCGCGAAACTGCATGTCGAAGACCTGGCCGCCGCCGACGATCCGCGTCTGGCCCTGATCCGCGAATTCGCCGATGCCAATGATCTGATCGAAATGAACGTGGCTGGCGCGCTGAATGCCAATCTGGCGTTTTTCAAGGGCATGGCGGCCGAGGGCGGGTTTGACGTCGAGATGACCGAAGACGAGATGCTGCAAAACGTCTGGTCGCAGGAACCCGAGATTCGAGCAGAGACCGAAACCTGGCTTTATCCGTATCTTGCCTTGGCTTATCAGCCGCTGTCGGACGCGGATATGCAGGCCTATCTTGCGTTTTCAGATCAGGCCGAGGGCAAAGCGCTGAATGCAGCATTGTTTGCGGCGTTCAACGTGCTTTTCACGGATATTTCCGGCCGGTTGGGTCGCGCCGCCGCAAGACAGCTGCGGGGTGAGGATATCTGACCGAGCAAGCCCGGCAGGACAGTCAGGCAGGGTCTGGCGCCTTGCCGGGATGTATCAGACGGGCGCGTCGGGACGCAGCAAGCCCTCGCGCTTGAGATCGGCCCAAAGGCCGGGGTCAATTGCTGCGGTTGCGGCGGCAAGATTGGCATCAACTTCGGCCATGGCCTGGCCGCCGGGGATCACCGAAACCACAGCCGGGTGACACAGCGGAAACTGGAACGCCGCATCAACCATGCGAATACCCCGGGCGCGGCAGATGGCCTCGATCCTGGTCACGCGGTCCAGAATGTGTTGCGGCGCAGGGTCGTAATTGTAAAACGCCCCCGGTCTGGCGCCGGTTGCCAGAATGCCTGAATTATACGGCCCGCCGATGATGATGCCGATGCCCCGTTGGCTGGCCATTGGCAGGAACGACACCAAGGCCTCTTGTTCCAGCAAGGTATAACGTCCGGCCAGCAAGAACAGATCGAAATCGCCGCGCTCAGCCATCCATTGGCAGGGTTGCCATTCGTTGACGCCTGCCCCGAAGGCCTTGATCACACCGGAGTCGCGCAGGGCCAGCAAGGCGCGGTAGCCGCCTGCCATGAACTCGGCCAGCTTTGCGTCCAGTGCGGCCTGCGTCTTGTGATTGAAGACGTCCAGATCATGCGCAAGCAAGATGTCGATCCGGTCCAACCCAAGCCGTTCCAACGAAAACTCTACCGATCGCATGACGCCGTCATAGCTGTAATCGTAAATCTCTTTGCGCGCGGGCACGTCAAAGAATTTGCCGATGCAGTCGCGGTCTTCGCCCGTGTTGGGCAAACGGAACAGCCGACCGATCTTGGTCGATATGACATAGTCATCGCGACGCTTGCCGCGCAGAAAGCCGTTCAGCCGCGTTTCCGACAGGCCAAGACCGTAAAGCGGCGCAGTATCGAAATACCGCACACCCAGATCCCAGGCGCGATTCAAGATGGCCAGAGCATCCGCTTCGGAGATAGCCCGGTACAGATTTCCCAAAGGGGCCGCGCCAAAGCCAAGTTCGGTAAATGTCAGCCCTCCGTTGCCGGTCCGGTCCCAATGGCGTGTCTTCAATTGCATCTGTTCCTCCATGGTGGCTAACATGCTAGTCTGAATCGAAATGCGCTGCACCCGTTTCATGACGCGGCCGGGCAAAAAATCGGGGGATGACTTGGACAAGTTCAAGCGGGTTTTCGGGGCAGGCAAGCCAGTGATTGCAATGGTGCATCTGGGCGCATTACCCGGCACGCCGCTTTATGATGCCGACGCCGGGCTGGATGGACTGATCCGTGGTGCGAGGGCCGATCTGCAAGAACTGCAGGCAGCGGGGTTTGATGCGGTGATGTTTGGCAATGAAAATGACAGGCCCTATGAGTTCAAGGTTGATACTGCGTCAACCGCCACCATGGCCTTCGTCATAGGCCAGTTGCACAGCGAAATCACAGTGCCGTTCGGCGTCAATGTCCTGTGGGATCCGATCAGTTCGGTGGCGCTTGCAGCCGCTACAGGGGCGGCTTTTGTGCGCGAGATTTTTACCGGCACCTATGCCAGTGACATGGGGCCATGGACACCCGACGCCGGGGCGGCCCTGCGCTATCGCGGCCGTCTGGGCCGCAGCGATCTGGCGATGCTTTATAATGTCAGCGCCGAATTTGCCGATAGTCTTGATCGTCGCAGCCTGCCTGACCGGGCCCGGTCGGCTGTCTTTTCGTCGATCCCTGACGCGGTGCTGGTGTCGGGCCAGATCACCGGCGAGGCGGCAAAGATGACGGATCTCGAGGCCGTGAAAGCAGCATTGCCCGACATTCCGGTGATGGCAAACACCGGTGTCAAACATGCGACGATTGCCGATGTGTTGCGGGTGGCCGATGGCTGCATCGTGGGGTCTGCTCTGAAGGTGGACGGCCACACCTGGAACAGCGTTGACCCAGACCGCGCCCAGGATTTCATGGCGCGCGTGCGCCGCGTCAGGGGGGCATGATGCTGGACCGGTTGCGAAAAGACCTGACCGATCTGATGCTGACGCCTGGCCTGTCTGGCCATGAGGACCGCGTCGCCGCAGTGATCCGAGGCCGGCTGCAGGCGATCGGTGTGGCGACAAAAACCGACCGTATGGGCAACCTGATCGCCAGCTTTGCGGGGTCGGATGACCACCCTTCGGTGATGCTGTTCACCCATATGGACCAGTTGGGGTTCTTTGTCCGCCGGATCGAGGCTGACGGCCTGATCCGTGTCGAACGCATGGGCGGTGTGTCGGAGCGCGCCATGGCGGCGCAGGCAGTCTTGTGTTGCGTAGGAGAAGGGCGCGACGTGCCGGGCATCATCATGAACAAGTCGCATCACGCCACCACGGCTGAGGAAAAATACAAAGTGCTGACCGCGCCCGAAATCACCATCGACACCGGCCATGGATCGAAAGCGGCGGTCGAGACGGCAGGGGTTCGCATCGGCACGCCCGTGGTCTATGCGCCCCGGGTCATCGCCCTTGCCGGGGGTCGCATTGCCGGTACCTCGGTCGATGACCGCGCCGGATGTGCGGTGCTGATCGAAGTGGCGCGCGGTCTGGCCAAGGCGCGAAAAGCCGGGCGTCGCGGCCCGACCGTTCATCTGGTCTGGACCGTGCAGGAAGAATTCAATCTGCGCGGCGGGCAGGTCGCGGCCCAGGCCTTGCTGCCCGATATCGCCATTCAGATAGACCTGATGTTGGCTTGCGATACCCCCGACATGGCCAATCGCGGCGAAATGGTTCTGGGCGGAGGCCCCGGCATCAGCCTTTATTCCTTTCATGGGCGGGGCACCCTGAATGGCACGATCCCGCACCCCGCCATGGTCTCGCTGATGGAGGATGCAGCACAGGCCGAAGGCCTGCCCCTGCAGCGTTCGGCACAGGTCGGCGTGCTGACCGATCTGTCTTATGTGCAACTGGTAGGGCAGGGGGTGGCGTCCATCGATATCGGTTTTCCGATGCGCTATTCGCATTCGGCGGTGGAATGTTGCGATCTGGCCGATCTGCAAGGTCTGACCCGGCTTTGTCTTGCTGCCTTCGATAAGATACCCCCCGGCATGACTCTGAACCGGGGATAGCGGCATGACATACACGCTTGGTGTCGATGTCGGCACTTATGAAACCAAGGGCGTGCTGGTCGATGCGGCCGGCCGGATCGTGGCGCAGGCGGCCTGCCCGCACAGGATGATCGTGCCGCGCCCGGGGTGGGCCGAACACCGGGCCGAGCAGGACTGGTGGGGCGATTTCGTCCGCGTCACCCGAAGCCTTTTGGCCGAAAGCAAAGTTGCCCCCGAACGTATCAAGGCGGTTGCCGCCTCGGCTATCGGGCCGTGCATGTTGCCCGTTGATACTGATGGCACGCCTTTGATGAACGGCGTGCTTTACGGCGTTGATACCCGCGCGCAGGCTGAGATCGAAGACCTGAATGCCAGCATCGGCAAAGCAGTCATCCTTGGGCGCTGCGGCAATGCGTTGACCTCGCAATCGGTGGGGCCGAAAATCCTGTGGCTGAAGCGCAACCATCCGGATCTTTGGGCGAAAACCGCGCAGATCCTGACGGCGACCAGCTATCTGACCTATCGCCTGACCGGGGCTTATGTGATCGATCATTACACCGCCGCCAATTTCAGCCCGCTTTATGATTTCGCGGCACAGAACTGGTGCTTTGATCTGGCCGATATCTGCCGCCCGGATCAATTGCCGCGCCTGATGTGGTCAACCGAAATCGCAGGCGCTGTGACCGCCCGCGCCGCTGCTGAGACCGGCCTTGCTGTCGGGACCCCGGTCACTTGCGGCACGATCGATGCCGCAGCCGAAGCGGTGTCTGTCGGGGTCACAGCGCCCGGCGACATGATGATGATGTATGGGTCTACCATTTTCGTCATCGCGCTGACCAGTACCCGCCCGGATGAGCCGCGCCTGTGGCAAGCTCCATGGCTTTTCCCCGGCCAGTATTCCGCGATGGCAGGGCTTGCTACATCGGGCACCCTGACCCATTGGTTTCGTGACCAATTCGCCCGCGATCTGCCGACAGATACCGCATTTACCACATTGACGGCCGAGGCGATGGCGTCACCCCCCGGGGCCAACGGCTTGATCTGCCTGCCACATTTTTCGGGCGAACGCACGCCGATCCATGATCCCGCCGCCAAGGGCGCCTTCTTTGGTCTGAATCTGACCCACACCAGGGGCGATCTTTACCGCGCTGCCCTAGAGGGCATCGCTTGCGCAACCCGCCATATCACCGATACCTACGCAAATGCCGGTGCTGCCCCAAGCCGCGTGCTCGCGGTGGGCGGGGGCACGAAGAACCGGCCCTGGCTGCAGGCCACATCCGATCTGACCGGGCTCGATCAGTTGCTGTGCCATGTCAGCACGGGGGCCTCTTTCGGGGATGCGTTTCTTGCGTCTCTGGCAGTCGGGCAATCCAGCCCCGCCAGCATGGCAGACTGGAACCCGGTGGTCGAAACAATTCGCGCCACGCCACACGCCGCCTACACGCGGCAATACCCGCTGTTTCGTAGGCTTTATGAGGCGACAAAAGACATCGCAGCGGATCTGTCCAAACCTGACTGAGACGCGCTTTTTCTGTTTGAAAATATCCCCGCCGGAGGCCCTTTTCATTGCCCGTAACATCGTCACAACGAAGGCAGGTCAACCACGCCCTTTTTCAGGATGAAACAACCATAGGGCCCCGAATCCGAAGTCCGTATGATGCAAAATGCGCGCTCGGCGGCGGCATAAAACGCAAACCTCTCTACCGCTTGCACCTGTACCCTTCGCCCTTCGGCCCGGTCGATCACAGCTTGAACGCGGGCGAACACCGGCAATTCAGCGTCCGCTTCGCCAACCACCTGCATCCGTGTCACCGGTGCGTCTACAAATCCGTCAAGCGGCATCAAGGTCAAGATCGCTGCAAGGCCTGTAGGGATATCGCAACCCGGCATGTCGATAAGGCGGCCGTAAGTGGTTTTCGCGGCAATCCGCGCTGCCGGATGATTGACATCGCAGATCACCAGGTCATCACCATGCCCCATCAGCATCAGGACATGCACGATCTCGGCCGATAGTCGTTGGTCAATGCCTTTGAGCATGCGCGTACTTCCCTCAGCAGTGTCAGAACTTTACTTCACTGCCCCCGCAGCCATGCCCTTGATGATGTAGCGCTCCAGTATCACGCCGATCACCACCAGCGGCAGAATCGCGGCGAATGACAGGGCCGCCATCGACCACCAGGATATGCCCTGCGATCCGGTTTGGCTTGCCACCATCACCGGCAGGGTCTTGGCCTGGGTTGACGTCAGAAGGGCTGCAAAGAAATATTCGTTCCATGTCAGCACCAAGGACAAGATCAGGGCCGCCACCATGCCGGGCAAGGCGATCGGCAGGATGATGGTCAGGAACGCCCCCCAGATCGACAGACCATCGACCAGGGCCGCTTCTTCCAATTCGGTGGGGATTCCCGCAAACTGATCGCGCATGATCCAGATCACGATCGGAAGCACTGACAGGGTGTAAAGCATGATCAGGCCTACCCGCGTGTCCAGCAGCGCGAGTTCCTTGTACAGCACCAGAAACGGCAGCGCCAAGACAACCGGCGGCAGGATCAACTGGCTGAGAAAGAAAAACGAGATGTCCGCATTGCGCATATAGCCGAACTTGTAAGAAAACCGCGAAAGCCCATAGGCCGCCAGACTGCCCAGGATCACCGCCAGCACCGAGGCGGAAACCGACGTGATCAGCGAGTTGGTGAAGCGTTTGAAGAATTCCTCGCGAACGGTTGACTCAGCCCCGATCGTATCGGGCGACAGTCCCATGGACTTCCAACCCAGCCATTTGGGCGTGTAGTCCACCCAAGGGATCAGATGCCCTTTCATGACGTCCGGGGCCATTTTGAATGATGTGGTCAGGGTCCAGTAGATCGGAAACAGACAGATCACCGCCCACAAGATCAGCACCGCATAGATCGCGAAACGTCCGCTCCACCACTTGGCGTGGTGGGCAAGATCGGTGGGTGCATCGTGGAAAATCTGTTCGCTCATTCTCAATACCTAGGCCGCATCCAACGATCCAACAGCTTCATCAAGGCCGTCATCCCGATGATGATGATCACCAGATAGACCATGGCCAGCATGGTGCCATAACCGACGTTGGACCGGTCACGGTATTCCCGGAAGATGAAGCTGGTGACGGAATCGGTCGCACCACCCGGCCCGCCTGAGGTGACATTGATGATGATATCGGCCAGTTTCAGCTTGAAGATGATCCGGATCAGGATCGCGGTGATCGACACCGGCAGCATCAATGGAAATGTAATTTCCCAAAAACCGCGCCAGCCATTCGCGCCGTCCACCTTGGATGCTTCTTGCAGCTCTTTCGGGATCGCCTGCAGCCCCGCCAGAATCATGATCATCATGAACGGGATATAGGTCCAGGCATCCATCGCCATGATGATGAAGCGGGCTGTTTCGGGGTTGCCAAAGAACGACGGGCTGTCCCATCCCAAGGCCCGGGCCAAACGGGCCAGCGGGCCAAAGCGAATTTCCATCATGGATTTGCCGATCATCCAGCTGACCGCCACCGGCGACAGCATCAAAGGCATCAGGAACGCCACCCGAAAGAACTTTCGTGCCCGAATTTCCGCGTTCAGCAGAAGCGCCAGGCCAAAGGCGATCGCATATTCAACCACGATGGCCAACAGATACCAGATCATGTTGGTCAGGGCGTTCCAGTAAAACGGATCGGCCCACATCTGCTTCAGGTTGGCCAGGCCATTGAACTTGCGCCCCTCGGAGGATGCCAGATTCCAGTCCGAAAAGGCAATTCCCAGACCAAAGGCCAGTGGCAGAATGGCAAAGGACAGAACGAACAGAACTGCCGGCAAGATGAACAGCGCCCGCTTGCCCTGCTCGCCCCGGATCAGTACCTGCCCCCAGCACAGGCAGACCGCCCAGACCACATAAGCATAAAGCGTTGGTCGCCAATTCGCAAAACCGAAGTCGCGCCATCCAACCGATTGCAGCACCTGCAGACAGGCGACCGCCAACAGCAAGGCAGCAGATCCCCATGTCACGATAGCCCCCAAGCGGCGACGCCGCGCAGAGATGGCGTCGTTCGTGACGATATGCAGAAGATCCCCGTCGCTCATGACTAACATGTTAGCCAGCAGAAAGGCCAAAGGAAAGGGGCATATAGACTTGGCCAAAGAAAGGTCTGACTCGGCGTCGGATTTGCGAAAAAGCACATGTGGCGCAACAAAATCGAACATCTGGTCGGTCTGCGGCTGGCTAAATCCGCAAACGGCGGTTGGTAAGTCTACCTGTTAACAGTCTGACAACAGGAGCATAATAGGACGTCAGGACTGAGCGTCTAAGGAAGTCCTCTGACTGAATGTCAAATAAAGTTTACAGTTGAAATTGTATCGTGTGCGTGACAGATTGTCGCTACCCCGACCAATGCAGACCCTGTCTGCAAGGTTGTGGTTCAAGGCGAGCGGGGTGTCGTCAACTCGTCAGAATGGGCTAGCGACGACGCAGGTACGGAGGAATTTTTATGTCCAACGATCCGAACAAGGTATGGCCAACCGGCCTTACCTTGAGTGAGGCTGAGGAAGTTCATAGCTACCTCATCGACGGAACACGGGTGTTCGGGCTGATCGCCCTGATCGCACATGTTCTGGTAGCCGTTTCAACACCATGGCTTGGCTAGGGGGCACATCATGAACAATGCAAAGATGTGGCTCGTCGTGAAGCCTACGGTTGGTGTCCCCTTGTTTCTGACGGCAGTTGCCGTTGGATCGTTTGCTGTTCATGTCGCTGTTCTTAGCAATACGACATGGGTTGCAGACTACCTTAGCGGCAAGTCGTTGGGGACTGGCACGGCACAACTTATCCTTGATGAACCAAAGGCCGCGCAAGCGTCTTATGGGGCATCGGGGCAGCAGGAAATATTGGTCACTATGCCAGATGGCACAACTGCACGTGCCATTTTGCAAGCGCCCGATACGATTGCTTCGCTTGACTGACCAGGTCCGCCCTGCGCAGGCAGGGCGGCCTTTCGCCAGTCTGGCCCTGTGTCCCCGCATCGGGGCCAGCTGTTCGGGTCGACAGCGCGCGGCGCTGCCTTTCGGCTAGGTTGCGGATATCGTCAGTCAGCAGGAATAGTTAGAACTGATGTCCAGATACAAACGTTTCGCGCTAGGCAAATTGTCTACCATCGGGCTGCGGTTCTTGCCGTTTGCCGATGTTGCGACACAGACCGTTCCACTATCAAGACTGCTGCGGCTGTCGCTGTTTCAGGTGACAGTGGGGATGGCGCTGGTTTTGATGGTCGGCACGCTGAACAGGGTGATGATTGTCGAGCTGAAAGTACCCGCCACGCTGGTAGCCTCCATGCTGGCCTTGCCTTTGGTTTTTGCGCCGCTCAGGGCGATGATCGGGCATCGGTCTGACAACTTTGTCTCGGCCCTTGGATGGCGGCGCGTGCCTTTCATCTTCAAAGGAACGATGCTGCAATTTGGCGGCTTTGCCATCATGCCCTTTGCCCTGCTGGTCTTGTCGGGCTATGGCGAGGCCGCGGATGCGCCGCGCTGGATCGGGCTTTCTGCGGCGGCGCTGGCGTTCTTGCTGGTAGGGGCGGGCGTGCATATCGTGCAGACGGTGGGTCTGGCGCTGGCCACCGATCTGGTGCCGGACTCCGATCAGCCCAAAGTCGTCGGTCTGATGTATGTGATGTTGCTGTTGGGCATGATCGTCAGCGCTTTCGTGTTCGGCGCCCTGCTGGAAAACTATTCACCCGGGCGTCTGATTCAGGTGATCCAGGGGTCTGCCGTTGTCACCATCGTCTTGAACGGCGTAGCCCTTTGGAAACAAGAGCCGCGCAACCGCGCCCGGGCCATGGCCCCGCCGCAGCGGTTCGGATTTCTGGAAAGCTGGCAACGGCTGGTGGCGGGGCAGGGCATGGTGCGGTTGCTGGCCGTCATCGGCTTTGGCACCGCCGGATTTGGCATGGCCGATGTCTTGCTGGAGCCGTTTGGCGGCCAGGTTCTGCAAATGTCGGTGGCAGAAACTACCCGGCTGACGGTCGTGCTGGCCTCGGGCAGTCTTGTCGGTTTTGCATTGGCCTCGCGTTGGCTGGGGCAGGGACGGCGGCCACTCGACGTGGCGCTGCTGGGGGCCGTGATTGGCGCTGGGGCCTTTGGTTTCATGATCGAGGCGGCAATGGTGCTGTCAGCACCGGTTCTGGTGATGGCCACGCTGGCGGCAGGGTTTGGGGCAGGGTTATTCGGCCATGGCACCTTGACTGCGACCATGCGCAGCAGCCCGCGCGATCAGATCGGTCTTGCATTGGGGGCCTGGGGGGCCGTTCAGACCACGGCGGCCGGGGTTTCAATTGCCATTGGCGGCGTCTTGCGCGACGTGCTGATAGCGCAAGGCGGACAGGCTACTGCGCCGGCATCGGCCTATGTGCCGGTTTTTGCTCTTGAGATGGCCTTGCTGATCATAGCAATTGTTGTCGCAAGACCATTGTTATGGCGGGGATCAGACGAAGGCTTGCAAACTGCTGTCTCCGAGCTGACTTCGAACGACAGATCACAGCTGGGCCGGACTGCGTCCGACCATTGATATGACAACGGCCACCGATAAGGCCAATAGAAAGGGTGCCTCATGACCACGATCATTACCCGTCTTTATGCAGACGCCGCCACGGCGAATGCCGTCGTTTCGGCCTTGCTGACCGAAGGCCACAGTCAATCGACCATAGACGTCATCCTGCGCGATGGCGGGACGGATCTGGAAGGGCGGATGCGCATGGCGCGGGTCAGTCCGGACGCCGCCGCTGCCTATGCCAAACAGATGAAGGGCAGTGGCAAGGCGCTATTGGTCGTGCGGGCGGGCTTCAACCCCGTTGGCGCCGCGCGCAACGCGCTGAAGGTGACGGCGCGCTATCCTTCGCTTGGTGCCGGTCTGGCCGATGAAGACCAGTATGTGCGAGAAGATGTCGATGGCTCTATGCGCAGTTCGGTGATGAGAGGCGGTCCCCTCATGATGTCGAACCCGTTCCGGCCCGGAATGCACGGCCATATCATGGGTAAAGATCTGGTTTCCGCCCCGCGCACAAAGCGGTCAGCAATGGCGGGTGGCGGCTTTATGTCCGGCATGTTCTGGCCGATGCGGTTGGTGTCATCGCCTGCCAAAACCGGCACATCGGCGATCCGCGGTGGCAAGCTTTATCTGACATCTCTGCTCAAATCGCGCTGACCGCGCCAACAGAGTGTCACCCCGGCCAAACAAAACGGCGCGCAGAACCTGCGCCCCGTTTCTTTGTCAGTGGCGGTTCGGGGCTGTTGCGCGCCCCGACCCGCAGGGACATCACATCCCCAAAGACGCCTTATAAAGCGCTATCTGGCTGTCGCGGCCGATCTGGTCGGTGATCTTCTCCCAAGCGGCGGCAATTGCATCGGCGGTTTCCTGTGCCGATTTGTATTGCCCGCCGTATCCCTTGGCCAGTTCGTCTTCGGCCACTGAATAGTATTGGAAGATGCCCGGAATGCGCGGCTCAATCGCCGCATTGGGGTGGTTGTAGCTGTCCGCGTTAGACCCGAGATAATCTTCGACAAAAGCGCGGTCATATCCTGCTGCTTCCCATTCTTCATACTGGAAGTGTGATGCGCGATATGGCTGGAAGCCGGATGGATAGGCCGACATCCACAGCGACAAATCCTTGCCGCCCAGATGCGCTGCTGCCGACCAGGCCGCTTTGCGCTTTTTCTCATCGGCGGAAACCCGGTTGGTCACATAGACGCCCCAGCCCAGATACGCCATGTTTGGCGCTTCGTTGTAGGTGTCTTCCCAGGCTGCCGTGGCCGCGTTGTAGACGCGGTCTGATCCGGGGTTGATGCCAAAGCCGATCACATCGCCCACCACTGATGTGTCAGAGGTGCGGGCATTTGATCCGATATCGCCCCACCACATCAGCATGGACCCGGTGCCAGCCAGGAATTGTGAAAATCCGGTCGTGCCGGGGTCGGCGTTGATCTGATCGGCAGGATAGGCGCCGGGGGTTGCGATCAGGTCCATCACGTCCTGGATGGCCTGAACCCAGGCCGGGTTGTTGACGCGCGGCTTCATGGTCTCTGGATCAAACAGCCATGCCTTGTCGGCGGGGTGTTTGGCATAGGCAGCAGCCCGGTTTTCAAGGAAGTAGAAACCAAAGCCGCCCCAGCCTTTCAGCGGGTCCAGATAGCCTATAGCCCCTTGACCAGTCAGCGGATCGGTCTGGCCGACCAGCGCCTTCGAGACCGCATTGACCTGCTGCCATGTCTTTGGAACCTCGGCCCCGCCGATGCCGCCCTCGCCGAAATAATCCTTGCGATAGGCGAATGTGTGGCAGTCGCCATCAATCGAAATACGGTAGGTCTTGCCGCCCCAGGTGCCGACCGGCGCTTTCAGATAGCTGACATAATCGTCCATCTCGATCTGGCTCATCACCCAGTCGGGCATCTCATCCAGCAGACCCTTGCCGGCGGTGTCACCCTCCAGCGGCGATCCCATCGCCAGAATGTCGAAATCAACGGTGCCGGTCGCAATGCTTTGCTGCAGGCGCGGGTTGTAATCTGCCTGCGCCAGATCGATCCAGTTGATCTTGGCCCCGGTGTAGGTTTCCCAGCCCTTCAGCAGGCCACGGAACAGAATGTTGTGCAAGCCGTTGTTGTTGATGCCAAAAAATGTAAGCTCAACGCCGGCGAATTCGCCTTCGGCGACATTGGCCTTGGTTGACCCAAGGCACATCTCGCCCACTTTCTGCCAATCGGCATCGGTCGGCGATCCCGCACCTACGCCTGGAATTTTCAGAATCTCGGCCCGCACATTGTCTTGCGCAAAAGCCGGGCGCAGCCCAAAGCCACCAAGTGCGGCCGCACCGCCCACCGAGGCCACCCCTTGCAAAAGCCGCCTGCGGGTCAGCCCCGCGCGAACAGCCTGATTGTAAAGCTCAACTTTCATCAACGACCTCCCTTTGATGTTCCGCCACTGGCAGCAGTCCGGCGATGATGCACGCTGTGCACCGATGGGCTTTTGCGCCGCATCTTTCCCCCGTCCGGGTCCGGCCCATGCCAGACATGATCAAAGCTTCTCAGCCTTGTAGTGCCAAGTCAAGCATCTAACATGTTAGTATGCTTAGATGATGGACAGCGCCATTTCACTGGGCTACGGTTTGGCGCAACATCGTCGGCTGCAGCAGGGCCAAAGCGGTGATTGAAAAAGAGTTCTGGGGGAAGAATGGCTGAAGTCCACATCCGCGATTTGCGCAAATCCTATGGTGCGCAGCAAGTTGTTCATGGGGTGAACATCGATATCGAGGATGGCCAGTTCGTGGTTCTTGTTGGCCCGTCAGGCTGCGGCAAATCCACGCTTCTGCGGATGATCGCGGGGCTTGAAGGCATCACGTCAGGCACCATCAGCATTGGCGGGCGGGTGGTGAACAATCTGGCCCCGGCGGAGCGTAACATCGCCATGGTGTTTCAGAATTACGCGCTTTATCCACACAAGACAGTGGCTGCGAACATGGGTTTCGCGCTTAAAATGGCGCGGATGTCGAAAACCGAGGTTGATGCCCGCGTCACGCGCGCGGCCGATATCCTGGGCCTGACCCCCTATCTTGCCCGCTATCCGCGCGAGTTGTCTGGCGGTCAGCGTCAGCGCGTGGCCATGGGCCGCGCCATCGTGCGCGATCCGGCGGTGTTTCTCTTTGATGAACCGCTGTCCAATCTCGATGCCAAACTGCGCGTCCAGATGCGCGCCGAAATTCGCGAATTGCACCAACGCCTTGGCACCACGACAGTCTATGTCACCCATGACCAGATCGAGGCGATGACCATGGCTGACCGCATCGTCGTGATGCGTGACGGCCATATCGCCCAGATCGGGGCGCCACTGGACCTTTACGATCGCCCGGCCAATGTTTTTGTTGCGGGCTTCATCGGCTCGCCGTCGATGAACCTTTTGGACGGTGTCGTGCGCCAAACGGCGGGCGGGGCTGTGGTCGATGCGGCAGGCACCTCGCACGCTCTTGGCGATATGTCAGGTTTGTCCGATGGCCGTCGGATCATCTTCGGGATTCGACCGGAACATCTTGATCTTGCTGATGAAGGCATTGCGGCAAAGATTGCGGTGATCGAACCCACCGGGTCGGAGACCCATGTTGTCTTGCGGGCAGACGCCAGCGACATTGTCGCCGTGTTCCGCGAGCGGCATCCCTTCAAAGTGGGGGAAACCGTGCATTTGATGCCACAACGCGGCCAAGTGCACATCTTTGATGCCGCCAGTGGGGATCGCATTTGATGACCAGAACCGTATTGTGTTTTGGCGACAGCAACACTCATGGCACGCCGCCTGTGCTCGCCCTGGGCGCGTCTGACCGCTACGACCGCCAAACCCGCTGGCCTGCTTTGATGGCTGCGCATCTGGGCAACAACTGGCACGTCATTGAAGAAGGCCACCCCGGCCGCACCACCGTGCATGACGACCCGATAGAAGGGGCGCATCGCAACGGGATCACCGTATTGCCGTCGATGCTGGAATCGCACAAACCGCTGGATGTGGTGATCCTGATGTTGGGTACCAATGATCTGAAGGGCCGCTTTTCGGTAAACCCTACAGATATTGCTTTGTCACTTGAACGGCTGATCGGCGTGATCCGCAGCTTTGCTTGTGGCCCGAACGGCGCTGCACCCGGTATCTTGCTGGTGGCACCGCCGCCGATTGTCGAGATCGGCTGTCTGGCCGAAATGTTCGATGGCGGGCAGGCCAAATCGCACGGCATTTCCGCCGCAATAGCCGCCGCTGCGGCCCGCGCGAACGTGTCGTTTTTAGATGCAGGCGCGCATATCGCTGTATCGCCGGTTGATGGCATCCATTACGACGAAGAGGCGCATCGCACGCTTGCCGCTGTGCTGGGCTGCGCCGTGATCGAAAACTTCGGCACCTAACGGAGGATGCTATGCTCAAAGGCCTTGATAACCGGCTGAATGCCGATGTGCTTTACGCTCTGCGTGCCATGGGCCATGGTGATACGCTGGTCATTTCAGACACCAATTTCCCCGCCGATAGCATCGCGCGGGAAACCGTGCTCGGTAGCCTTCTGCGGATGGAAAATCTGACCTGTGCTGAGGCCGTTGAAGCGGTGCTGTCGGTGTTCCCGCTGGATACTTTTGTTGATGATTTCGCAGGCCGGATGGAGGTTGTCGGTGACCCCGCCCGCATAGAACCCGTGCAGGCCGAAGTGCAAATCGCTATCGACGCGGCTGAGGGCCGCCCCCGCCCGATGATCAGCATCGAGCGGTTTGATTTCTACGACCGCGCGAGACAAGCCTATGCCGTGATCCAAACCGGCGAGCGGCGGTTTTATGGCTGCTTTATCTTGCGCAAAGGCGTCATCGCGCCGGATGCGCAGGCATGAAACCCATCGTCATTCTTGGCATTTTCGTCGCCGATACCGCCTACCGGGCGGAACGGCAGCCCAAAATTGGGGAAACCATTCTGGGCAAATCTTTCGTGCTGGGTCCCGGTGGCAAAGGGTCGAACCAATCTGTTGCTGCGGCAATGGCAGGTGGCAAGACCCATTTCATCACACGGCTGGGGAATGATGCTTTCGCCGAAATTGCGCAGGCGACCTGGGCGAAAGCGGGCGTTGTTCCCGAGGTTACCGTTGATCATGACAGCTACACCGGGGCCGCTTATATCTTTATCGAAGACGCCACTGGCAACAACGCGATCATCGTCTCGCCCGGTGCGGCTGGCCGCGTCTCCGCTTCCGATGTCGACAATAGCCGCGCGTTGATCGAATCCGCCGCCATTTTTGTTACGCAGCTTGAACAACCGATCCCCGCTGCGCACCATGCGCTTGAAATCGCCCGTGCAGCGGGGGTGACCACCATTCTGAACCCGGCCCCCGCAGCCCAACTATCTGACGATATTCTGGCCCTATGCGATTATGTCACTCCGAACGAAACCGAGGCCGAGGCACTCACAGGCCTGCCCGTCAACACAATACCCGAGGCGGAAGCCGCGGCGGACGCCCTACTTGCCAAAGGCGTGGGCACTGTCATCATTACACTTGGATCCAACGGAGCGCTCTACCGCGACCGGATGCGATCTGTGCATGTCCCTGTGATCAACGCAGGGCCGGTTGTGGAAACCACGGGCGCTGGAGACGCGTTTAACGGCGGCTTTGCCGTGGCGCTGTCTGAGGGGCAAAACGTCATTGAAGCCATCCGCTTTGGCTGCGCCACCGCTGGCATATCGGTCACGCGGCCCGGCACCGCCCCGTCGATGCCATCACGTGCCGAAATAGACGCGCTGCTAGCGCGGGTTTGAAGGGAACACAGATGGGACGACTGCACGGCAAACGGGCCTTCATCACAGCAGCAGGGCAGGGTATTGGCCGCGCCTCCGCACTGGCCATGGCCAATGAGGGCGCGCATGTGATTGCGACCGACGTGAATGAGGCGGCGCTTGCGACCCTCGCCGCTGAAGGCATAGAAACCCATGTTCTTAACGTCCGTGACCCCAATGCTATTGCACATGCAGCTGCAAGTGCTGGCAAAATTGACGTGCTGTTCAACTGCGCGGGTTTCGTGGCCTCCGGCACCATTCTGGATTGCGACGAAGACCAATGGGCGTTTTCGTTTGATCTGAATGTTACCGCCCTCTACCGCATGTGCCGCGCGTTTCTGCCCGGCATGATCGAAAATGGCGGCGGGTCGATCATCAACATGGCCTCGGCAGTGTCGTCGATTATCGCAGCCCCGAACCGCTTTGTTTACGGCGGCACCAAGGCCGCTGTCATCGGCCTGACCAAATCTATCGCCGCCGATTTCATCACCAAAGGCATTCGCTGCAACGCAGTCTGTCCCGGCACCGTTGACACGCCGTCACTGCACGACCGGATGGCCGCAACGGGTGATTATGAGGCGGGACGCAAAGCCTTCCTCGCCCGCCAACCCACTGGAAAACTGGCGCAAGCCGAAGACATCGCTGCTTTGGTCGTCTTCCTCGCCTCCGACGAATCCGCATTTTGCACGGGAACAGCGCAAGTCATTGACGGCGGCTGGTCCAACACCTGAAAGGTAAACCCCTATGAAACTCCTCCGTCATGGCGCTTTGGGCGGTGAAAAGCCCGGCATGATCGGCCCCGATGGCTCCATCCGCGATCTGTCCGGCGTGGTGCCAGATATTGCGGGCGCGGTCCTGTCCGATGCTGTCCTTGCCGCGATCCGCAAGGTTGATCCGTCCAGCCTGCCCTTCGTCTCTGCCTCTGCCCGTCTTGGCGCTTGCGTCGGCGGCACCGGAAAATTCATCTGCATCGGTCTGAACTACGCCGACCACGCCGCCGAAAGCGGTATGGCCGTGCCGCCCGAACCCGTGATCTTCATGAAAGCCACGTCTGCCATCTGCGGCCCGAACGACCCGATCATCATTCCCCGCACATCGGTGAAAACGGATTGGGAGGTGGAATTGGCCGTGATCATCGGCACAAAGGCCAAGTATGTCAGTGAGGCCGACGCGCTGAACCACGTTGCAGGATATGCCGTCTCTAACGACGTATCAGAACGCGCCTTTCAGAAAGAACGCTCCGGCCAATGGACGAAAGGCAAGTCTTGCGATAATTTCGGCCAGCTTGGTCCCTGGTTGGTCACGCGGGACGAAGTTGCTGATCCGCAGAACCTTGCAATGTGGCTGACAGTGAATGGCCAGAAAATGCAGAATGGCTCGACCAAAACCATGGTCTACGGCGTGGCCTTTTTGGTCAGCTATCTGTCGCAATTCATGACGTTGCATCCGGGTGATGTGATTTCCACCGGCACCCCGCCCGGCGTCGGCGACGGCATGAAGCCGCAGCGTTTCCTGAAGCCCGGCGAAGTGGTCGAACTTGGCATCGCGGGTCTTGGCCAACAGCGACAGGATGTGATTGCCGATCCGGTTTGAAAGCAGAATTGATCGCGCAGGATGGTCATTTGCGCGAATTGATTTCAATCAAATCGCGCCGCGTCTGCCTGCCCGGGGCAGGCGCGTTCCGCACCCACCCAGTCAGACGCGCCCCGATTTTCCAACGTTAGTGTGCTGCACCACACCTCTTGCCCAACGGCGTCCCGCCTTTTGGGCAACGAATCGAAAAACGCTACCCGGTAGCGTTTTCAAATCGGTCCGAAGTGAATCAAACCTACCCCCACAACCCCAAGGGCGCAGGCTGCACAAAGCCGGGGAACACTGTGCTTAAATCCGCCGCCTTCATATGGCCCGACATCAATTCTGCCAGAACAGAACGGTAGTCCGTCGTCACGGCCAGATCAGCGCCTTCCTCCAACATATCATTGGCAAGCCCCGGCCAACGGCCCAACATGCGGCCACCCTTCGCTTGCGGTCCAAGCACCATCATCACATTGCCACGCCCATGATCGGTGCCGCCTGAGGCATTGGATCGCAAGCGGCGGCCGAACTCGCTCATCACCACAACGCTTGCATCTTGCTGCAGCGGCCCCAGATCGCGCCAGAACGCCATCAGCCCTTCGGACAGCCAGCGCACCTGATTGCCAAAATCGCCCGCTTGCCGCACATGCGTATCCCACCCCGGCACATCGACCGTGGCCACCCGCGTGCCCATCCCTAACTTCAAAGTCTGCGCAATCGTCATCAACGGGGCCGAAATCGGGTTATCTGCTGGATACTCCACCTCCGGTGCATAGGGGCGCACGGCCCCATCCGCCTCCGACCAGATCCGGCCTGCTATCATTTGCGACAGATCCAGCAATTGCCGCATCGACGCATCCACAGGCCCATGCGCGCCAAACCCTTGCGCCAGCCTTGCCCGCAGCGCCGGGGCCAGCCAATGCCCGCCTGCAAGTACGAGATTGCCCAGTTCTTCCGCCACCGCCGCCTCATGCCCGTCCAGTGCGCCGGGCAGGGTGGTGCCCACGGCAAGGGCGGGCAATTCAGGGCCGGCAGGAATGGTCTTCAGCCACCGACCCAGCCAGCCGCCGGCATCTGCAGATCCCGCCGCCCGTTCGATCCGCGCCTCGGCATCAAAATGGCTGCGCGTCGCCTCGGATAGGCCTGCCGCATGAATCAATGAAAGATCACCCGCATCATAAAGCTGCGACAGCGCCCCCGCCGCCGAATGAAACCGGAAATCCACATCGGCAAACTGCTGCTTAATAGTGTGACCCGCGCCGTCACCCTTGCGCAACACGCGCAAATCCTCTGGCCGCCCGGCAATGAAATCGGGGTCAGACGTCGGGCTGACCAAAGCCAATCCATCCGATCCGCCACGCAAAAAGACCACAACCAGGGTTGGCTCGCCCATCTTTCCCCCTAACGCATCATGAAATGCGGCGTCATTGCCGCAAAGGCCACTGCCATCGCGGCCACCCCTTGCCGGTCTTCCGGAGTCAGCGCCATGGTGGCATCAACATCGCCCACCTCAAATGCCGCCGACAATTCGGGCAGCAAATCGGGCGCATCAGGCCCGCGCAGCCGTGCCACCCAATACCCGGTGAAGGCCGCAAAACTGCTTGCCTCCGGTGGTGTGGCTGCCGCCAGCGACGTCTGAGTGCAGCCAAACCAATCATCATGCGCAAAGAAAGCAAGATCAACAAAACGGTTCATGGTGGACGGCGAAGACCACCGCGATGCGCGGTCAGGGTGGCCAGTGGGAGGCCCGTAGGAATGCTGATGCCAGCCCGCACGCGCCAATTGCCAATCAAAGCCCAACTCGGTTGCCGAAATTTCTGCTCCGGTGGCACGGTAAAGACCGGCCAGAAACTCAAACGGCCGCCGCAGCTTTGATGGCGGGGTGTCAGCAAACAACGGCTCCGCCACGATCGCGCGGATCACCTGAGCGATCTGGTCGGGCGCATCAGAAGCGCCCAGAAACACTGTTGCCATACGGTCAATCATGCCCGGATCGGGATCGTCCACCAACAGCCGCCGGATCAGTTTCCTGCACACATAGGCCGCTGTGCCGGGATGCGTGGCCAGCATGTCCAACACCCGGTCACCGTCTGCCATCGGCGCTTGGTTCGGGCCAAACTCCACCCCCAGAATGCGCTTTTGATACGGGTCATGCCACGCCTCGACATAGTGAAAACGCCCGGTCTTGGGCGTCGCAACCCCTTCGCTGACATACCGCCCGTCGCCCACCGTCCAGCCGGTAAAAGCCCGCGCCACCTCGTATACATCCTGATCAATATAGGCCAAGGCCAGCCCATCCTCCGCCCCCGGCACATCGCGCCAGTTTGGGGCGGTATCATTGACGTAGTTTTGCGCCCCCAAAGTGTGCAATTCCAGCAATTCGCGGGCAAAGTTTTCATTCGCGGGGCTGGCCCTGCTTTCTTCATTGTTCAAGTAGTACAGCATGGCAGGCGACCGCGCGACGCCCCCCAACATCGCGCGAAAACTGCCAAAGGCATTGTCGCGCAACATCGCGTCATAGCTGGGAAAAAACGCTGCCGTCATTTCAGATTTCATCGCATTGACGCTGAAATGATCATGCCAGAACTGCGTCACCAATTCGCGCAACTGTGCCTTGGCATGCACGGCCCGGATCAGCGACGCCGCGATCACTTCCTGTGCAGGCCGGATGCGTTCGGTGTATTCCATCGCAATGGTGAAATCCAAAAATGCCACATGGCTTGCCGGATCTGCTGTCAGGCTGGTCAGCGGGCGCATCTCGTCCATTGCCGGCCAACTTCCGGCCTCTCCGTCATCACCCGCTTCGTAGTTTATCCGCAATCGCGCGGCTGCAAGGCGGGTGTCCAAGTCTGCGTCACTGGCAGGCATAGCCAGCTGCGCCTCTAGCCACCCAAGCGCACCAAGGCCTGCATAGTCGGCTCGCGAGGCGTCGTTTGCACCAAAACTTAGCCTGTTCAAAAACTGCTCCGCGCCAGACACGCCTGCATCGGCCAGCGCCAGAACCGGGCGGGGCAGGGCCGTAGCCACGCAAAGAGCGGCAAGCCGTTGATGAAAAGCGCGACGTGTCAGCATGGCGGTCCCTGTCTTTTCTTGCGTAAAAAAGCATTTTTGATCAAAAGCATAGCGCAGCATGCAAGCTTGCCAAATACTTTTTGACAGCATGCCGCACCTTGCGCGATTTCCTGCACAGAAACCCGCCTGACGGATGCGGCTTGGCAAGGCGTTGCTTTTGCACCAAAACACCCTTCACTCTAAAAATGGACAACACAATGGCGCAGCGGTTCAAATTTCAGGTGAACGCCGCCGACGGCAAAGCGCGGACAGGCGTCATCAGCACCCCACGCGGTGATATTCGAACGCCAGCCTTCATGCCGGTGGGCACGGCGGCTACCGTCAAGGCGATGCTGCCTGACTCTGTCCGTGCCACCGGGGCCGATATCCTGCTGGGCAACACCTATCATTTGATGCTGCGCCCGACCGCCGAACGCATTGCGCGCCTTGGTGGCCTGCACACATTCATGAACTGGGATCGCCCAATTCTAACGGATAGTGGCGGCTTCCAAGTCATGTCCCTCGCCGCCCTGCGCAAACTGACCGAAGAAGGCGTCACCTTCGCCAGCCATATCGACGGATCGAAGCACATGCTGTCGCCAGAGCGCAGCATGGAGATCCAGAAACTGCTCGGCTCCGACATCGTCATGTGCTTTGACGAATGCCCGGCCTTGCCTGCTACCGACGCAGAAGTTGCCAAGTCCATGGCGCTTTCCATGCGTTGGGCGCAAAGATCTCGCGATGCCTTTGGTGATCGCCCCGGCCATGCGTTGTTTGGCATAATGCAGGGCGGTGTGACGCAGGCACTTCGCGAAGAATCTGCCAAGGCCCTGATCGACATTGGCTTTGATGGCTACGCCGTCGGCGGCCTTGCGGTGGGCGAAGGCCAAAAGGCGATGTTTGGCGTCCTCGATTACGCCCCCGACATGCTGCCGCAAGATAAACCCCGCTATCTGATGGGCGTCGGTAAGCCCGATGACATCGTAGGTGCAGTAGTGCGCGGCATCGACATGATGGATTGCGTTCTGCCGTCACGCTCTGGCCGCACCGGGCAGGCGTGGACCGACCGGGGCCAGGTGAACATCAAAAACGCCCGCCACATGGACGACCCGCGCCCTTTGGATGAGGCCTGCACATGCCCCGCTTGTGCTAACTACAGCCGCGCCTACCTGCACCACGTCTTCAAATCGGGCGAGATCATCGCAACCATGCTACTGACATGGCACAATCTGCATTACTACCAGCAACTGATGCAGGGTCTACGCGATGCGATTGCCGCGCAAGGGTTGACAGAATTCGTTGAACGCTTTCACGCGCAACGGGCAGTGGGCGATATTGACCCTAACTAGCTTTTCGTTGGACGGTGAACATCAACGTGCAGCCGGGTTCCTTTTTACCGTCGAACTGGGTGTCAACAAGTTGTTCCTTACACTCTATATGGATCATGTTGTGGGACCCAAAGGGTATGTCAACATCCATTATTTGCGGTTCACCCGGCCCGTTACGGACCTGCCATTTTGGTTCGTGCTTGTGGTAATGCTTGAAGTAAACAGATGTAGAACTTGCGCCTAGAGTAATAGGCGTAACGCCGGCGACCGAAATGCCCAGAATATTTTTGTCCAAGAACACACCAATGCGTTTGTCGCGATTGGAAGCCACCTGAATTCCGTTCGGCATGATTTGCGCCCTGAAACCGGGTGCGGCATCAAGACCACCAACAAACGTGTTGTGATCCATGAAACGCTCGATGCAGCGGCCAATCACCTCCATCTGGTCAAATCCATTTGATGGCGGGGTGGCCTTGGACTGCGTGCTTTGTGGTGCGGCGGCAGGTTTTGGGGGCGCTGCTGGTTTGCGGCCAAATAGGTTGAACATTTGATTTCCTCAGAAAAAGGCGATTGTTCCAATAACCGCAAGTAATGTGGCAAGATTTTGGCGATTGCCGTGCTTTTACTTGATGAACATTCTTTGCATTGTCTGCTTGCAGCCCGCCCCTCAGAGGCGCATCATCGCAAGCACGGTTTGGTGCAGTTGAAACACCGCAAGGTCAGCACCAGATATACTTACCAAGACAGGGAATAGCCAAAGTGCTGCCGATATCCGGGGCCGGGGCCGTTCTGCCAGCAAAGGACATAATATGACCGACCAACTTTCCGCCTCGTATCCCGTGCTTCCGCTGCGCGATATTGTCGTCTTCCCGCATATGATCGTGCCGCTGTTTGTGGGCCGCGAAAAATCGGTTCGCGCACTGGAAGAGGTGATGGCAGATGACAAGCAGATTCTGCTTTCGTCGCAGATCGACCCGTCGATTGACGATCCGACCACCGATGGCATTTACCGCGTCGGAGTTCTGGCCAATGTGCTGCAACTGCTGAAGCTGCCCGATGGCACTGTGAAAGTGTTGGTCGAGGGCAAGGCGCGGGTGCAGATCACCGAATTTGTCACCAACCCATCGTTCTTTGAGGCCTCTGCCGAACTGTTGACCGAAGTGCCCGGCGATGCCGCGTCAGTTGAGGCTTTGGTGCGCACGGTAGGCGAAGAATTCGAACGTTATGCCAAGATCAAGAA
Organism: Pseudorhodobacter sp.; assembly: GCA_031402355.1. Lineage (GTDB taxonomy): Bacteria > Pseudomonadota > Alphaproteobacteria > Rhodobacterales > Rhodobacteraceae > JACMNW01. Next base: position 48,573 of record JANNSG010000134.1, read on the forward strand.
GAATATCCCCGAAGAGGCGCTTTCTGCCGTTGCCGAAACCCGCGAACCCAACCGTCTGGCCGACCTTGTGTCCGGCCATCTGGGCGTGGATGTGGCGCTGAAGCAAGACCTTCTGGAAACCCTGAACGTGGCTGAACGCCTTGAAAAGGTCTACGGCCAGATGCAGGGCGAAATGTCGGTGCTGCAGGTCGAGAAAAAGATCAAGACTCGCGTCAAAAGCCAGATGGAGCGTACCCAGCGCGAATATTATCTGAACGAACAGATGAAGGCCATTCAGCGCGAACTTGGCGATGGCGAGGAAGGCCAGAACGAAGTGGCTGAGCTGGAGGCCCGTATCGCCAAGACGCAGTTTTCGAAGGAAGCCCGCGATAAGGCGGAAGCCGAGCTGAAAAAGCTGAAATCCATGTCCCCGATGAGCGCCGAAGCGACCGTCGTGCGCAACTACCTCGACTGGCTGCTTTCGGTGCCATGGGGCGTCAAGTCCCGCATGAAGAAAGACCTAGGTGCTGCTCAAAAGGTGCTGGATGCCGATCACTACGGGTTAGAGAAGGTCAAGGAACGCATCGTTGAATATCTGGCAGTGCAAGCCCGGTCTGCCAAACTGAAAGGCCCGATCCTTTGCTTGGTCGGCCCCCCCGGCGTGGGTAAAACTTCGCTCGGGCGGTCGGTTGCCAAGGCCACGGGGCGTGAATTCATCCGCATCTCGCTGGGCGGGGTGCGTGACGAATCCGAAATACGCGGTCACCGCCGTACCTATATCGGCTCAATGCCCGGCAAGATTATCCAGGCGCTGAAGAAAGCGAAAACCACCAACCCGCTGATCCTGCTCGATGAAATTGACAAGATGGGTCAGGATTTCCGCGGCGATCCGGCATCGGCGATGCTTGAGGTGTTGGACCCTGAACAAAACGCCACCTTCACAGATCACTATCTGGAAGTGGAATATGATCTGTCAAACGTGATGTTCATCACCACGGCGAACAGCTACAACATGCCCTCGCCTTTGCTTGACCGGATGGAAATCATTCCGCTGGCAGGCTATACCGAGGATGAAAAGCGCGAAATTGCCAAGGGTCACCTGATCGCCAAGCAAATCGCCAATCACGCGCTGAAAAAGGGTGAATTCAAGATCACCGACGACGCCTTGCTGGAAATGATCCGCACCTACACCCGCGAAGCCGGTGTGCGGAATCTGGAACGCGAAATCGCCAAACTGGCGCGCAAAGCGGTCACTGAAATCGTCAAGGGCACCACCAAAACGGTTGAAGTGACGCCAGACCTGCTGGAAAGTTTCCTTGGGGTAAAGCGCTACCGTTACGGTCTGGCTGAACTTGAAGATCAGGTTGGCGTGGTCACTGGCCTTGCCTGGACATCGGTCGGCGGTGAGTTGCTGTCGATTGAGGCGCTGCGTCTGCCCGGCAAGGGTCGCATGAAAACCACAGGCAAACTGGGCGATGTGATGAAGGAAAGCATCGAGGCGGCAAGCAGCTATGTCCGCTCTGTCTCGCCGCAACTGGGTGTCAAGCCGACCAAGTTCGAGACGATGGATATCCACGTTCACGTACCCGAAGGCGCCACGCCGAAGGATGGTCCCTCGGCGGGGCTGGCCATGGTTACCTCTATCGTGTCGGTGATCACCGGCATTCCGGTGCGCCGCGACATTGCGATGACGGGTGAGGTAACCCTGCGCGGCAATGCACTGCCGATCGGCGGCTTGAAGGAAAAACTGCTGGCGGCGCTGCGTGGCGGCATCAAGACCGTGCTGATTCCGCAGGAAAATGCCAAGGATCTGATCGAAATTCCTGACAATGTGAAACAGGGTTTGACCATCATCCCGGTTTCCCATGTGCGTGAAGTTCTCAAGCACGCCTTGGTGCGCAGCCCCGAACCTATCGAGTGGGACGAAGCGGCGGAAGAAGCGGCAGCCGCTGCCCGGCAGGCCGTACCCGGGCTACCTCAGGCGCAGACCGCGCATTGAGTTCAGGATAAAAAAAGGCATGACGCGCCCGGTGCGCGTCATGCATTTTCCAATGACGCCCTGCGACGCATCGGAAAGTATGGGTTGCCGGTGCCTGCCGCTTGAACGATCAGCTTTGATGTCGGAATAATGACCAGTAACCAAAAAAGCGCTCCTGCGGGGCGCTTTTGAGGGGACAAAAATCCAATAACGTGACGGTCAGATTGGTGCAGGAGGTGGCACCACGCCGCCGCCGCCGCTACCCCCGGAAACCGCGGCTGCGATCAACAACAGCAAGATGATCGGGATGACAATGCCGCCTGCGGATGACGAAGCGGCAGCCTCGACTTCGTCAGGGGCCATGATTGGTTCGCCCAGACCACCTGCCGTCGCTGTCATCGCTGACAGTGCAAGCACGGCCGTCGTTGTCACAAGAAGTTTACGCATCGTCCCGTCTCCCCAATTAAAACTAGGCCAAACCCTTACTGTCCATTTGCTTCAAGTCAACCGGGAACTGTCATCTAAAGGAATATTAGCGGGAATTGACCGAACACTAAAGCGTCGAACAAGACGGATGGCAAACAGCGGGATGTTGTGGCCGTCCGGCTCTCTCGGGTGGGGAGGAGCCCTCAACCGATCGGGGAAATTCTGCCTTTCCTGTGGTCCGACGCTAAATCCAGTAGAGTTTGGGACAAATTGCCGCTAAAGATGGTGGATGAGTCAGCTTAAGCAACAGGGCCATCATGATCACCAAACCAAAGCAAGCCAGCCCCGTGCCGGCAAAGACAACCGCCGCGAAATCCCTGACTGCCGCCAAGAAAGCGGCAACGCCTCGGGCCTTGGCGGGAACAAAAGCAGCCAAGGTGCCTGCCCCGGTTGTGGTGGCGTTGGCTGCGAAGGCGGAAGTTGCAAAGGCGCCCAAAGCGACAGGTCCAGCTGCAGTTGCTTCGGTGTCGAAGCCTGCTGCGTCTCTGAAAAAGAAAGATCTGATCGAGCGGGTTCTGACAGTAACCGGCGGCAAGAAGAAAATCGTGCGCGATATCGTCGAGGCAACCTTGACGGTTCTTGGCGATGCTTTGTCGAAAGGCGAGATGCTGAACTTGCCGCCGTTTGGCAAAGCCAAGGTCAGCCGGCCGTCGGATACTGCGTCAGGCCGGCCGATGACGGTCAAGCTGCGTCGTGGTCCGGGCGGAGGGCAACGGGGACCAAAGGCAAAGCAGGCTCTTGCAGACCTCGACGACTGACGCTAATTGGCCGCGCAGGGGTGATTAGCTCAGTGGTAGAGCGCTTCGTTCACATCGAAGATGTCAGGGGTTCAAATCCCTTATCACCCACCATCTTTTTGCGGGACCGGGCCTGATCAAAGCCTGTCAGGAAACTGACGGGCGGGTTTTGTGAATGGCGGTGTCGCATCAAATCTGATGGGATTGCTTGTCGATGCGGCGATGATCTGGCTAGATTGGGTGAGGTTTGTGTTTCGGGGGGCAGCTTTTGGGGCTTGCAGGCTGAGCCCAGCTTGGCTAAATGCAGCCCTGAGGGTTGTTAGCTCAGTTGGTAGAGCGCTTCGTTTACACCGAAGATGTCGGCGGTTCGAGCCCGTCACGACCCACCATATCCCCGGTATCACGTGTGTTACGTTTCGTAAGCCGTTGTTCCAAAACAGTATAAAAATTTCCGTTCACCAATTTTTAATCTGTTAGCCTGTGCATCCTTGCACAGTGCGCGCGCGTGGGGATGGGGCTGCGCAAGGGCGAAAGCAGACTATGTTGGCACAAATCACGGAGGTTTGAGATGAGCTGGAACCCTGCCCTTGATCCAAGCATCCCCGTCGGTGACGCTGTTGATGCCATTGAAACCGTCATCGTGCCACGTGCGCGCGATCTGGGCGGGTTCGAGGTGCGGCGCGCCCTTCCGTCCCAACACCGCCAGATGGTGGGGCCGTTCATTTTCTTTGATCAGATGGGACCGGCTGAATTTCTGACCGGCCAGGGAATAGACGTCCGCCCGCATCCCCACATCGGGCTAGCGACTGTGACCTATCTTCTGAAAGGCCGTATCCATCACCGTGATAGCCTTGGAACGGATCAATGGATCGAACCCGGGGCCGTGAATTGGATGCTGGCCGGGCAGGGGATCACCCATTCCGAACGGATGGACGGCGAGATGCGGGCAAAGCCGCATTCCTTGTTTGGCCTGCAAACCTGGATCGCCCTTCCCAAAGCCCATGAAGACGACCCGGCCAACTTTCTGCATGCCCCACAGTCAGACCTGCCGGTTTTGGAGGGGGAGGGAAAGTCGGTCCGCCTGATACTCGGAAGTCTCTGGGGCGAAACCGCCCCAATCAAGACCCCGTCAGAGATGTTCTACGCGGACGCGACGCTTCAACCCCGCGCGGCCCTGCCGATGCCCGACAACCACGAAGATCGCGGCGTCTACATTCTTGCAGGCGAAATCACCGTGGCAGGCGAAACCTACGAGACGGGTCGGATGCTGGTTTTCCGCCCCGGTGACCGGATTTCCGTAAAAGCAGGGGATCAGGGTGCGCGTATCATGCTGCTAGGCGGGGCCACGATGGACGGGCCCCGTCACATCTGGTGGAATTTTGTGGCCTCGTCGCAAGACCGGATCAACGCCGCAAAAGAAGCCTGGCGCGCCGGGGATTGGGCCCATGGCCGGTTTAAGTTGCCACCGAATGATGATGCCGAATTTATTCCTGCCCCGGCAGCGTGATCTTACAGCGTTTTTCAGACAAGGGGCGCTTGACGCGGCTCTGCGGCTTCCGTAATACACGCAAACGTTCGGGCGATACCGGGCGGCGACGCGGGGTTGTAGCTCAGTTGGTTAGAGTATCGGCCTGTCACGCCGGGGGTCGCGGGTTCGAGCCCCGTCAACCTCGCCATCGCCCCCGGATCGCCCGAACGCAAATGCGCAGATGTACCCCAGTTGGTTAGAGTGTCGGCCTGTCACGCCGGGGGTCGCGGGTTCGAGCCCCGTCAACCGCGCTAGTTTTGATCATCATACTGGATAGTCCTTCCCCGATCTGGCGTCAAAGTGTCAGGCGGTAGCGGACATGGCCGTCTTCTTTTACATAGTGGTCGTAAAGCCGCCGCGCGGTGGCATTTTCCCTGTCCGTATGCCAGTAAAGCCGCTTGCACCCCTTTGCCCGTGACAGGGTGATCAGATCATCAATCAGGGCGCGCCCCAAGCCCATCCCGCGCGCAAATGGCGCAAGAAACAGGTCTTCGAGATAGCAATCATCGCCCGCGACCCAGGTTGAGGCGTGGTGGTGATGGATAGCAAAGCCCACCATGATGGTGCCATCCAGAATGGCCACACGCCCGCAAAGCCGCGAGCCCTTGTCCATCAAGCGCGCCCACGTGTGGCGGGTAACATCGTCGGCCAGGGCAACTTTGTAAAAAGCCAGATATTGCTGCCAAAGATCAAGCCACTGGTCGTGATCGGCGGCTGTGACATCCTTTATTTCAAATGCCATCACATCAACCTTGCCAGGATACGGGCCCAGGACCGGATACCTTTGTGGAAACTTTCCACATCATATTTTTCGTTCGGCGAATGGATCTGATCATCATCTTTGGCAAAGCCTATCAGCATGGCATCCATGCCAAGATAGGTCTTGAAATGCCCCGCAATCGGGATCGAGCCGCCGGCACCGATGAACGCGGCCGGTTGCCCCCATTCTTCGGTCAGGGCCTGGCGTGCGGCCTCAAACGCCGGATCGGCGATTGACATCACCGATGCCGGGTTGCCGTCAATTTCATCGTGCCATTCGATCCGGCAGTCAGCGGGCAACTGGGTCTCGGCCCAGGCGCGAAAGGCGGTCAGGATTTTCGCCGGGTCCTGCGCTGACACCAGCCGAAAGCTGATCTTGGCACTTGCCTCGGCCGGAAGCACGGTCTTGAAGCCGGCCCCGGTATAGCCGCCCCAGATGCCGTTCACCTCGGCCGTGGGACGTGACCAGATCATTTCCAGCGGTGTGCGGTCCACTTCGCCCGAGGGAACAGAAAGCCCGATATCGCCCAGATAGCGCGCGTGATCGAAAGACAGGCCCTGCCATTGCTGGCGCAGAGCATCGGGAAGTTCGGCCACGTCGTCATAAAAGCCGGGCAGGGTGACGCGCCCCGTGTCATCGTGCAGCGCCGCCAAGATGCGGGTCAACACATGGACCGGGTTACGCGCAAGTCCGCCATAACTGCCGGAATGCAGATCGCGCGCCGCCGCATGCAGTGTGAATTCCGATTTCGCCAACCCGCGCAGCATGGTGGTGATCGCGGGAATGGCGTCTTCGTAAAGACCAGTGTCGCAGATCAGCGCCAGATCAGCCCGCAGTTCGGCCGCATTTTCTTGCATGAACGGGATCAGCGAGGGCGAACTGGATTCTTCCTCCCCCTCCAGAAAGATGGTTAGACGACCGGGAAGGCTGCCATGAACCGCCTTCCAGGCGCGGCATGCCTCAAGAAATGTCATCAACTGGCCCTTGTCATCTGACGCGCCGCGCGCACGGATGACGCGCCCCTTGGCCGTATCCTCAAGCGCCGGATCGAAGGGATCGCGGTCCCAAAGGGCAAGCGGGTCAACCGGTTGCACATCGTAATGGCCGTAGAACAACAAATGCCGCTTGCCGCTGCCGCCATGCCCCAGGACCATGGGATGGCCCGGCGTTGGACGGCTGGAGGCATCAAAGCCCAGCGATTGCAGGTCGGCCACCAGCCAATCGGCAGCACGGGCGCAATCTGGTTTGAAAGCGGGATCGGTGGATATTGAGGGGATGCGCAACAAGTCGATCAGGCGGTCTATTGCGCCGGGCAACGTGTCGTCAATTCGCGCAAGTACGGCGTCCAAGGTCATTGCGGGTTTCCTATCATGATGCGGCATCAAGCCTAGCAGGCGGATGGGGACTGTCCAGAGGACCTGATGGGCGCTAGACAGCGCCAATGCGGTTTGACGGAGAATGACGATGCGAAACGACCTTTTTTGGGTGTTGGCGATGGGGCTGGGACTGGCGCAGGCGGCGGAGGCCGAGGTGATCACTGGCAAATCTGCCAAGAAGGCCCTTTTTTCCGGTGATGACATTGCCGTTCAAGTGATGAAGCAATCCTTCCTGACCGATGAGCAGGCGCAAATTCTGGGGTCGGTGGCGACACAGCAGCCCTATTACGCGGCCATTGCCGTGTCGCCCGACGAGGGGCTGATGTCTGAAGCAACGCTTGCGGCGGCAAATTATCACAGCGTTGAGGCGGCATCTGCAGCAGCACTGGCGGGGTGTGATGCTGTGCGAAAAGGGGCTGCGGCCTGTGTGATCGTGGCGGTGGTACGGCCCAAGGGCTGGGAGGCGCGGCCAGTGCAATTGTCGGCAGAGGCCACGGCGGCGTTCCGAAAGGACTATGCCGGCAAGGGGGCGGCGATGGCGGTGTCGACCTTGACAGGTGCCTGGGGCATCGCGGACGGCGACACAGCAGCCGATGTCGCAAAAGCCGCCTGTACGGCAAAACTGACAGATCAGAATGACTGCGCGGTTGTTATTGTCGATTGATGATGCGCTGCGGCCCTGATGGCAGGTCGGCGGCAGGCGATGATCATTGGATTTGCTGCACAATGTGACGAAATTGGTGCCGGATGCAAAACAATCCGCGATGATTTCAGGCATATCGCGCTGAATCCTGCGCAAGGCCAAGTGTTACCGTATCAGCGGATGCATAAGGCCTTGCTCTGTGCTAATTTATCCCCAATAGGACCGCCTGTGAGTCGTGGCTGACTCGGCATGGGCAAAATGGGGCAGTGGGGTTAACGCATCGGATGATCGGACGGAGGGCCAAACCTTCGACGGCTGAGGTCGGCAAACCGAAAGGGTTTGACGATTTCGAACTGCGTCTCGGTGACGTGATGCGCGGTGAGCGTGCAACTTTGGGTAAATCCCTGCTGGATGTTCAGCGCGAGTTGAAGATCAAGGCAACCTATATCGCCGCCATTGAAAATTGCGATGTGTCGGCCTTTGAAACGCAGGGCTTTGTCGCGGGCTACGTCCGGTCTTATGCGCGGTACCTGGGAATGGATCCCGATACGTCGTTTGCGCGGTTTTGCGTCGAGGCCAATTTCGCGGTGGCGCATGGCATGTCTGCGGCGGCGTCTTCTGCCGGGATGACAGCCGCGCGGGGGCGGATGATGTCGGACTATGGCGATCCGCTTGCCAATCCGAATGCGAGCTTCGTTCCGCGGGCACAGACTGTACTGTCGCGGGTTGAGCCGGGTGCTGTCGGCTCGATTTTCGTGTTGATCGCTTTGATATCGGCGATCGGCTATGGTGGATGGTCGGTGCTGCAAGAAGTTCAGCGGGTGCAATTGGCGCCGATTGATCAGGCCCCGACTGTCGTTGCGGAACTTGATCCGTTGGGCAACGTGGATAGTTCTGCGACCCCGCTGGTCCGGTCGGCGCCGGCGACGGATGCCGCAGAGGATGTGGTGGCTGCCACAAACGAGACGGCCCAACCCGATCTGATGGGCAGGCTGTATCGGCCCGAAGCGCTTGATGTGCCGGTGTTGGTGTCACGCGATGGGCCGATTGCGGCGATTGACCCGCGTGTCAGCTCATCCCTGACCCCGGGAGCGGCAGATGTACCGGCTGCGGGCGCGGATTTTGATGCCCAGGCGGCAGCGATTGACGCGGCCATTCAGGTTCTGGCGGCGGATGCCCCGGCGGTTGAGCTTTTGGCCGTGCGCCCGGCCTGGGTACGGGTTCAATCTGCCGATGGTACCGTGCTGTTTGAAAAGAATCTGGACGCGGGCGAGCGGTACGTCGTGCCACAACTGGAAGCACCGGCCGTGCTGCGGGCGGGAAATTCCGGTTCGGTGTATTTCGCTGTGAACGGCGTGACCTACGGCCCGGCGGCCCCCGGCGCGCAAGTGGTCAAGAACGTGGTCCTTTCGCCCGATGCCTTGACCAACGCATATGCAATCGCAGAGCCGGCAGGCGATGTTGATCTGGCGCGTTTCGTGTCGGTCGAGCCTGGCGATCTGATCGACACGCCAAATCTGGCGCCAAGCGAATAAGCGACCCTGCCATCATTGTTTTTTAACGACGGTTGCTGCGCCGGTCTGGCCGGGCTATCTTTTGTTCACCATTCAAAAGAAACGAGGCCGCGACCATGTCGCTGAATTCCATTCGCCCCTGGCGCAACATTTACCGGCGTACATCCCGGCAAATCAGCGTCGGCAAGGTTCTGGTCGGCGGCGATGCCCCGATTTCAGTGCAGACCATGACCAACACCCTGACGACCGATGTTGCCGCGACGCTTGAGCAAGTGCAGCGCTGTGCCGTCGCGGGCGCCGACATCGTGCGCATTTCGACGCCGGATCAGGACAGCACGCGGGCCCTGCGCAAGATTGTAGCGGAAAGCCCAGTCCCGATCGTGGCCGACATTCATTTTCATTATAAACGGGCCATCGAGGCCGCCGAAGCCGGGGCGGCCTGCTTGCGGATAAACCCCGGCAATATCGGCGATGCAAAACGGGTGGCAGAGGTGGTTCGGGCGGCCAAAGATCATGGCTGTTCAATCCGGATCGGGGTCAACGCCGGTTCGCTGGAGCGCCATCTGCTGGAAAAATATGGCGAACCTTGCCCGGATGCGATGTTGGAAAGCGGGCTGGATCATATCAAGCTATTGCAAGATCACGATTTTCACGAATTCAAGATCTCGGTCAAAGCGTCAGACGTGTTCATGGCGGCGGCGGCCTATCAGAAGTTGGCCGAGACGACGGATGCGCCCATCCATTTAGGGATAACCGAAGCGGGCGGGCTGGTGTCGGGTACGGTGAAATCTGCCATCGGTCTGGGCAATCTGCTGTGGATGGGTATTGGTGACACCATCCGGGTTTCGCTTTCGGCCGATCCGGTCGAAGAGGTAAAGGTGGGTTTCGAGATCCTGAAATCGCTTGGGCTGCGCCATCGCGGGGTGACAATCATTTCCTGCCCGTCCTGCGCGCGGCAGGGCTTTGATGTGATCAAGACGGTTGCTGCCCTGGAAGACCGGCTTGCCCATATCACCACGTCGTTAAGCCTGTCGATCATCGGCTGTGTGGTGAACGGGCCGGGTGAGGCATTGATGACGGATATCGGCTTTACCGGCGGAGGTGCCGGTTCAGGCATGATCTATCTTGCAGGCAAGCAGGTACACAAGCTGGGCAACGACAAGATGCTGGACCATATCGTTGAATTGGTTGAACAAAAGGCCGCTGATATCGAGGCATCTGAAGCGGCTGAAGCTGCCGAGTGAACCGGAGTGCAAGGCTGTGCGGCTGGCCCCCAGGGGGGCAGACCAGCGGTCAGCCCTTGCGTTCGTCAGCGATGATCTGGCGCATACCCTCGGGTGGCACATAACCGCGCAGCATGGTGCCTTGCACAATGAAGGTCGGCGTGCCGTTGATCTGCATGGCATCGCCTAGCGCACGATTGGCCGCAATCACCGCCGTCACATCCGGGCTTTGCATCTGGGCGTTGATGGCTGCCGGATCAAGCCCCAGCTTTGCTGCGATCTTGTCAAGCGCAGGCTGGGCTACATCGGCGCGCATGGCCATCAAGGCATCATGGGCAGCGTAATACGCATCGTTGCCGCCGATTTGGCGCACCGCTATGGCAAAGCGCGAAGCAAGATCGGAGTCGGGCCCGAGGATCGGATATTCTTTCAAGACGAACCGGATATTGCCATCGCTTTTGACCAGATCTTCAATTTCGCGGTAAGCTTTTTTGCAATAGCCGCAGCGATAATCCATGAATTCGACTAGGGTGATGTCGCCATCCGGATTTCCGCCAACCCAGTCGGTTTCGCTGTCAAACAGGGCCGTGGCGTTGTCCTTGACAAGAACGAGGTCATTTTGCGCCTCGGTCGCGGCATCGCGTTCTTTCAAGACCTCTATGGCTTCCATGATCACTTCGGGGTTTTCCAGAAGATAGGCCCGAACCTCGTCGCGAAAGGCGGCGCGGTCGGCATCGGAAAGTTCCGCCAGATCTGCCGCCACGGCGGGAAAGCCGGTTGACGCTACAATGGCCATACCCAGAACGGCCACACCCAAAACGAAACGCATCATCTTTTCTCCACCGTGTTTCTCAATGCCACAAGGTGCCGGTCTCCGATCCTGGCCCTGTTCGTATAGTATCGCAGATTGCGCGCCTGTCGCAAATGCCCTGATCAGTGCCAGAAGGCTTGACCACGCCTGCCCCGCGTTCCACAGTTGTGCAAAAACCATAGAGGCGGCGGCATGCAGGTTACAAATCACGGGCTGGTGATCGGGGCCGTCCGCAGATCGCCAACTGCCGCGAAAGTCCTGGCCTGGGCGGCAGGGTTTCTGCGGCCTGTCGCTTTGTTGATAGCGGTTGGCCTTGCCGGGCAGGGGGTGGCCCAGGCGCAGGATCTGTCGGTTCAGGCGCGGCTGGATGTGGCGGCATCCTTTGTGACATCCGAGGCGGCCGGGATCCGGGTGGAACTGGCCTTGTCGCAAGCGGTGCCTTGGCGGGCGCGACTGCGGGCTGACCCGCCAAGACTGATCATGGATTTTCGCGAGGTTGATTTTTCGGCCATCGCTTCGGTTGCCAATACGGCGTCGCAAATCAAGGCCGTGCGGGCGGGTGTGTTCAGATCCGGGTGGTCACGGCTGGTTCTGGAACTGGATGGCCCCTATCTGGTGCGTCTGGCGGAAATGCGCACAGACGGGGCCAAAGCAGGTCTGACGGTGATGCTGCAGCCAGCCGAAAGCGATGATTTCGCGCAGGCTGCGGGCTTGGCTGAGCCACCCGAATGGCAATTGCCGGTTTCGGTGGTGCTGCCACAGCCATCAAGCCCGCCAAAGGATGGTCTGGTGATCGTGCTGGATCCCGGGCACGGCGGGCTTGACCCCGGGGCGGAACGCAACGGTCAGACTGAGGCGGATCTGATGCTGGCCTTTGCGCGGCAGCTTAAAGATCTGTTGCTGCGTGAGGGAAAATTCGATGTCGTCCTGACCCGCGATGACGATGTCTTCGTGCCCTTGGAAACCCGGATCTCAATCGCGCGGGGGCATGCGGCGGATCTGCTGATCTCGCTTCACGCCGACGCATTGGAAGAGGGTGAGGCGGTGGGGGCTGTGGTCTATACGCTGTCAGATGAGGCGAGCGAGGCGGCTGCGCTGGCCCTGGCCGAGCGGCACAACCGGGACGATCTGCTGGCGGGCGTCGATCTGTCAGGGCAGGATGATCTGGTGGCGTCGGTTCTGATGTCGATGGCGCGCACAGAAACCGCCCCGCGCACTGCGCGACTTGCGACGGCGCTGCAAGAGGCGATGCAATCGGCGCAATTGAAGATGCACCGCATGCCGCTGCAATCGGCGGGGTTTTCGGTGCTGAAATCGCCTGACATTCCGTCCGTGCTGATTGAACTGGGGTTTTTGTCCAGCGCCCGTGATTTCGCCCGGCTGACAGACAAGGTCTGGCGCGCAAGAATGGCCGAGGCGATCCGCGACGGGGTGATGATCTGGGCGCAGGAAGATGCGGCCTTGAACAGCCTGAGACGGCGCTGACCGGCGGCAATTGGCGTGGCTTTGCCTGCAGGCGCGGTCTGATACTGCCGGTTTTGACCTTTGCGCCCATCCGCGTGTATAAGGGGGTGACCCGTGCCTTTCTGACGATCGCCTGATCGCCGGAGGGGCCCGGATTGCTTGATACGCCAGTCTTTCGACAAAACCGGTATTTCCATTTGTCGGACTGGCTCTAGAATGCGGGGCGGCAGCGGTGATCAGATTTTTCGGGTCTTTCCTTGGGGCCATTTTCACGGCCTTGACGCTGGGTGCGCTGTTTGCGGCGTTGACCATTGGCGGCATTTTCTACAGCTATACCCGCGATCTGCCGAGCCACGAAAGCCTTGCGCAATACACACCGCCGACGATCAGCCGGATTTATTCCGGCGAGGGCCGGATGATTGACGAATTCGCCAAGGAGCGGCGGTTGTTCGTTCCGGCTGAAGAAATTCCCGAGCTTGTAAAGCACGCCTTTGTCGCCGCCGAAGACCAGCGGTTCTACACCCACAAGGGCTATGACGCGACCGGCATGGTGGCCGCATTCCGCGATGCGGTGGTGACGCGCGGGCGCAACTTGCGGGGTGCCTCGACCATCACCCAGCAAGTGATGAAGAATTTCCTTTTGTCCGGTGACCGCAGTGCGGAGCGGAAGATCAAGGAAATCATTCTGGCGGTGCGGCTGGAGGAAACCCTGCCAAAAGAGAAAATCCTTGAACTTTACCTGAACGAGATTTTCCTTGGCCAAAATTCCTACGGCGTAGCGGCGGCGGCGCAAACCTATTTCAACAAGACCCTAAGTGATCTTACCCCCGGCGAAGCGGCCTATCTTGCCACCTTGCCCAAAGCGCCGTCGGATCTGCATCCGGTGCGCAACAAGGATCGTGCGCTGGAGCGGCGCGGTTACGTTCTGGGGCGCATGGCTGAGGATGGATATATCACAGTCGAACTTGCCAAATCCGAAGCCGCGGCGCCGCTGCTATCGGTTCAGAATGGCGACTATCCGGCGTTTCGCGATTCGCTGCCGCCACGGGATTATTTCACCGACGAAATTCGCCGCCAGTTGTCCGGGACCTTTGGCGAGGAAGAATTCTTTGGCGGTGGCCTGACAATCCGCGCCACGATTGACCCGGAATTGCAAACCGACGCCGCAAAAGCGTTGCGGACGGGTCTGGAGAAATTTGATCGCGGCCAAGGGGTTTGGCGGGGAACCGGACAGGTCATTGCCGCTGACAAGCTTGGGACACAGGCGGACTGGCGTGAGGCCCTGTTGGGGCTAACTGTGCCGCGCGATATTCAGGGGTGGCATCCGGCGGTCGTTCTGGAGATTGAGGACGCGCGTGCGCGGATCGGGATCGAAGGGGTGCCCGAAGCAGAGGGCGGCGATTATATCCCATCCGAAGATGTCAGCTGGGCCCGCAAGCGCAATGCCGACGGCAGTCTTGGCAAGAAGGCCAAATCGCCGGGCGATCTGATCGGCGTCGGCGACGTTGTTCTGGTGCGGGCGGTGACCAAAGACGAAGACGGCAGCTTTGTGCGCTGGTCCTTGCGGCAAGTGCCCGAGGTGCAGGGTGGCTTTATGGCGATGGATGTGAACACCGGTCGGGTTCTGGCCATGCAGGGCGGCTTTTCGTATCAGGATTCGACCTTCAACCGAGCCACGCAGGCCACCCGGCAACCCGGGTCAAGCTTCAAACCGTTCGTCTACGCGGCGGCCCTTGATTCGGGGTTTCTGCCATCAACCATCGTCATTGACGCGCCCATCGAAGTCGACACACCGCAAGGGCTTTGGCGACCCAAGAATGCGTCGAACAAGTTTTACGGGCCGACCCCGATGCGAACCGGGATCGAGCAATCGCGCAACCTGATGACGGTTCGGATTGCCCAAGAGATCGGCATGCAGACGGTGGCCGGCTATGCTGAAAGATTTGGGGTCTACGACCGGATGGGGCAGTTTCTGGCAAATTCATTGGGTGCTGAGGAAACAACCTTGTTCAAGATGGTGGCCGCCTATGCGATGTTTGCCAATGGCGGCGAACGGGTCGAGCCGACGTTGGTGGACCGCGTTCAGGGCCGCGACGGCAAGACCGTCTACCGGCACGATCAGCGTCAATGTGACGATTGCCGCACGGCCAGCCTGGATCCCGGCGATGTGCCGCAGGTCATTTCGAACCGCGAGCGGGTTATGGACGCGATCACGGCCTATCAGCTGACGTCAATGTTGCAGGGCGTGGTTCAACGCGGGACCGCACGCGGCATCAGCCTGCCCGTGCCCTTCGGCGGCAAGACGGGTACAACCAATGACGCCAAGGATGTCTGGTTCATCGGCTTTACCTCAAATGTGGTTGCGGGCTGTTATATCGGGTATGATCAGCCCAGGTCACTGGGCAGTGATGCGTCCGGGGCAGGGTTTTGCGGCCCGGTCTTTCAAAGCTTTATGGAAACTGCCGTGAAGAAATACGGCGGGACCGATTTTCAGGTGCCGCCCGGCGGATACTTTATCAATATCGACCGCTTTACCGGCGCGCGTCTTCCCGAGGATGCAACCGGCGAAAACGTCGTCGCCGAATACTTCCGTGAAGGCGAAGATGCACTGTTTGGCATATTGGTTGATGGCGGATTTGGGATGGGGGAAAATCTGCCGCTGTTTGCTTATGGCGAAACCGGCGGCGACGAGGGTGGGGCCACGGTTACCACCGCAACCGGGGCCACCAAAGTGATCCCCGGCAAGGCCGATTTCGGCACGGTCAGTTCAGGCGGGTTATACTAACAGCCGCGCCGCGCCCTTGCCCGCGCCGGACCTTCCGGGTATCACACCCGGCAAACCACAGCCCCGCCAAACCCTAGCCCCGAGGACAAAGACCCATGCGCGCCGAGACGTTGAACAATGTGGAGGCGATCCGCAAATCCCTGGCGTTGCTGGCGCAGCGGATGGATCATGAAACGGCGTCGCATCGGTTGGAAGAGTTTGACGCCTTGATTGAGGCGCCTGATCTTTGGAACAATCCGGCCAAGGCACAAAAGCTGATGCGCGACCGCCAGGGTCTGCTGGACGCGCTGTCAACCCACAAGCTGATTTCGGGCGGGCTGACGGACAATGTGGAACTGATCGAACTTGGCGAGGCCGAGAATGACGATGAGATCATCGCGGAGGCTGAATCCGCACTGCGGTCTTTGGTAGAACTTGCGGCGGCGAAAGAGCTGGAGGCCCTGCTTGACGGCGAGGCTGACGGCAATGACACCTTCCTTGAAATCAATGCCGGCGCTGGCGGTACTGAAAGCTGCGACTGGGCCAGCATGCTTGCGCGCATGTATGTAAGGTGGGCGGAAAAGAAGGGCTACAAGGTTGAACTGCAGGCGGAAAGTGCGGGCGAAGAGACCGGCATCAAATCCGCGTCCTACAAGATCAGCGGCACCAATGCCTATGGTTGGCTGAAATCCGAATCCGGGGTGCACCGGCTTGTGCGCATATCGCCTTACGACTCCGCGGCCAAGCGGCACACTTCGTTCAGCTCTGTCTGGGTTTATCCGGTTGTGGACGACAACATTGAAATCGACATTCCCGCGAATGATATTCGTATTGATACCTACAGGTCATCGGGTGCGGGCGGACAGCATGTCAACACAACGGATTCGGCCGTACGCATTACCCATTTGCCGACCAATATCGTTGTGACATCCTCGATGAAATCGCAACACCAGAACCGTGACGCTTGCATGATTGCGCTGCGTGCGCGGCTTTATCAGCTGGAGTTGGACAAGCGCAATGCTGTCATCAACGCACAGCATGAAAACAAGGGCGATGCCGGTTGGGGCAATCAGATCCGGTCTTATGTGCTGCAGCCCTACCAGATGGTCAAAGACCTGCGCACACGGTTTGAAACCTCGGACACGGCAGGCGTTCTGGACGGCGATCTGGACGGGTTCATGGCAGCAACTCTGGCGATGCAGGTTTCCGGTAAATCGCGGTCCGAAGCCCTAGGCGACGACTGATCCTTTTTGCGGGGCCAACTGCTATGCGCCGACCCCGCGCCAAATGGCGAGCGAGACGGGTCATCCCAAATAGAAAAGGGCACCGCATGGGTGCCCATTCCACATGTCAAAGCCGACGTCTGTCAATCGGCCTTGGTGATTGCGGGTGCAGGTGCGGCAAGGGCCGGGCGGCTGTTTGCCAGCGGGTCTTCCTGACGCTGGACCGAGCCTTCGAAATGGGCGCCGCTTTCGATGGCGATGGTCTTGTGAATGATGTCGCCTTCAACCCGTGCGGTTGCCGTCAGCCGAACCTTGAGACCACGCACCCGGCCGATTACGCGGCCGTTCACCACGATATCGTCGGCGACAATTTCGCCGCGGATGGTGGCTGTTTCACCAACTGTCAGCAGATGGGCGCGGATATCCCCTTCAACGGTTCCCTCGACTTGAATATCGCCTGAGGTCTTGAGGTTGCCGACCACCGTCAGATCAGATGAGAGCACAGACACACCGGCCTTTCCTTTCGCCGCAGTCGGCATAAAATCCATCGAGGGTTTTGTCGCCGTCATGTCAGGGGCCTTGGGCCGGTCTGCGTCGGGCTGCTTTGGGCCGGGTTCGTTGATTCTGCTTTTAGAAAACATCTCGCGCTGCCTTTATGAAGGTCATCGGGTTCACTGATTTTGCGCCGAAGCGAATTTCGTAGTGAAGGTGGGTGCCGGTAGAGCGGCCTGAATTTCCCATATCACCGATCCGGTCGCCGCGCGATACCCTTTGTCCCACATCGACCCGGATTTGTGACAGATGAGCGTAGCGTGTCTCTATCCCGTAGTCGTGCTGGATCTTGATCAGGCGGCCATAGCCGTTATCCCAGTCAGCATAGGCGATGGTGCCATCCGCCGTGGCATAGACGGGGGTGCCGTAGCTGGCAGCAAAGTCGGTGCCTTCGTGCATCCGGGTGCCGGCACCTTTCGGGTCACGCCGAAAGCCAAACCCCGAGGTAAACCGAAACGCAGATTTGATTGGCATCGCGAACGGCGATTTGAAGGCCGCGATGCGGTAAAGGTTCATCCGATCAAGACCGGTCAGAATGGCATTCGCGCGGATCTCATCGGGGCTTGGCGCGGGGCCACTTGTCGACAAACCGATCGGCGACAGCGGGCCGCCCTGGCCAGAGTAGCCTTTGCGGACCTGCTTCAAGAGATCATCAGGCGACATGCCGGCATCGCGAAACATCTTGTCGAGAGGATCAATCGAGATGGTCACGGCTTCTTCAAGTTTGGCGAAAATGGCATCGTTGCGCAGTTCTTGTCCGCGTCGCGCGATTTCCAGATCGACGATGGCTTGATGCGCCGCTGCCGCTGCCAATTCCTGCAGGTCGCGGTCTTTCGCGGCGGTGCCAAGTGCGTCGGTCAGGAACTGCAGTGTGGCAACGGTGTCGCGGGCGTGACCAAGCTCGGTCCCCGAGGTGCCGCCCTGCTGCGCCAAGGCCAATGTCGCCTGCTGGGCGTCGCCGCGCGCCAGATCGCGTTCCTGGATCGTGCGGCGCAGGGTGTTCTGAATAACGTCGATTCCGGTTTCCAGTTCGCGACGGCTGTCTTCCGAGGCGAGCAGCCGGGCCTGCATATCCGAGACCTGATCAAGCGCCAGATTGAACCGCTCTTGTGCCCGCACCGCTTCTTCGGCCCGCAAGTCGCGGTCGTTTGACAGCGCGTTCAGGCGTTGTTCGTAAAGCCCTTGCTGCATCAGGGCTTGTTCGCGGCTTGATCCGGCACCGATGGATTCCATCAGCATCACGGCAGTTGCAACCAGAGTCCAAGCCAGCAGGAACGTGCCGCCCGTCAAAGCAATGGCCTGAGTGGTGGGGCGCAACCGAATGAAACGTGTTTCGGTATCGGATTTCAGAAACAGGCGTTGTTCCGGCAAATGCCGTTCCAGCGCGGCATTGATCCGGTAGGCAAAACGTATCAGCACTGATGTCATCCGATCACCACACAAAAGGGAAGGGCAGCCATGCACATGTGAACATGACATCAAACCCCCCCTTCTGATTACCCAGCCAGACCCGGCATCGCAAGAATTTTGACCAGATTATCCAATACCATAGGGATATCGGCGGGAATCTGCCTATGCCGCCCTGTTTTGCTTTGCGCAATTTCCTGTCATGCCTTTGCCTGACGTGTGTCAGCCAAAGGCCAGTAGAAGTCAGGCGGAAGACCGGCTTCGGCGCGCTTTTCATCGTTGAAGGGCGGCTTTAATGCGCCGTGAAAGTACTTGCGTACCAGCGCATGAAACGCATCCTTGGGGTCTTGATCGTGGCGCCCGCACAAAAAGTTGAACCATTTGGAGCCGTAGGCGACATGGGCCACTTCTTCGGCGTAGATCGTGCTTAGGGCGGCAAGGGCGCGGTCGTCACCGGCCTTGCGAAAAATTTCGATCATGGCGGGCGACACGTCGAGCCCGCGTGCCTCAAGCACCATGGGCACGACGGCCAGGCGACCGGACAGGTCATCAGCCGTGTCTTCGGCGGCCCGCCACATGCCGGAATGGGCAGGCAGGGCCCCGTAAAAACTATCCGCAGCCTCAAGGCAATCGCAGATCAGGTTGAAGTGCTTGGCCTCATCATCAGCCGCCCGGACCCAATCGTCATAAAAGCCGATTGGCAGCGGAATATGGGTGAAGCGCGCAATAATGTCCCAATGCAGATCAACCGCGTTCAGTTCGATATGGGCCAGCGCGTGCAGCAAGGCCACGCGGCCGGCCGGCGATCCGGGCCTGCGGCGGGGCACGTCCCGGGGATCAAGCAAGGTGGGCTGTGCGGGGCGCGCGGGCTGGCGCGGTGGGCGGGCCTCGCCTATCGGTACGGGGGTCTGACTTGCACGGGCGGCAAACCACGCGGCAGCATGCTGCCGACCGAGCGCTGTCTTTGCACGCCCATCGGCTGTGGTCAGGACGTCAACTGCCATTTGCGCCAGCGACAGGGTCATCCGGTTGCCTTGACGGCGGTCAGAACCTGTTCAACGTGTCCTTTTACAGAAACTTTTCGCCAGATCTGCGCGACAAGGCCGCCTGATCCGATCAGGAATGTTGCCCGTTCAATGCCAAAGTAGGTCTTGCCATACATGCTTTTCTCGACCCATACGCCGTAGTCTTCGCATGTCGTGCCCTGTGCATCGGATGCCAGAATGATGCCAAGCCCATATTTCTTGCAGAACTTGTCGTGGCTTTTCACATCGTCTTTGGAAATGCCAATGACCACGGCACCTGCGGCCGTAAATTCTGGCAGCCGTGCGGTGAAGTCCTGGCCCTCAAGCGTGCAGCCGGGTGTATCGTCTTTGGGATAGAAATAGAGCACAACTTTGGCAGGTTGCAGCGACGACAGGCTGACAGTTGTGCTGCCATCACGCGGAAGTGTGAAATCCGGGGCAGGGTTTCCGACGACGAGCATGGGCATCTCCTTGATGAACGCGCTGAACAGGATAAGGGTTTTAGTTGGCTTTGGACAAAGTTAAAGACATTCGCAAGCCAAAGGACGAAAAACCGACGATGTGCAGGATTTGATGGCCGAAACGCCAGTATCAAACGCAAAACCGACGAGGCCGCCACCACGCAAGCGACGGCGCGGCGCGGCAGGGCTTTGGTTTTTGATCGGCACCATCGTTTTTGCCGGGCTGATCGGTTTTGCCATTCTGGCTTTGTCGGGCAAACCGATCAGGCTGCCGGTCTGGGCGGTTGCAGAGATAGAGGCGCGGCTGAACACCGCCGTGCCACAGACGGCGGCGGATCTGTCTTTTTCGGTGGGCGGGATCGAGCTGCGGGTTGATCGTGACTGGATCCCGCGCCTTGCGCTGGAGGATTTGCGATTGCTGCGCCGGGGCGGTGCCGCCCTTATCACTTTGCCCGAAGTGCGCACGTCGTTTGACGCAGGTGCCTTGTTTCAGGGTGCCTTGCATCTGCAAAGCCTGCGCATAATAGGCGGGCGCTTTGCGATCCGGCGCAATGCCGACGGTCTGCTGGATCTGGATCTTGGGTCCCAAACCGGTGCGACGACGCGACAGAGTGCCGCCAGCATTCTGGATGCGTTGGATGAGGCCTTTGAGGACCCGGCATTTGCCGATCTGACCACCATTGAGGCCGAAGCCATGACCCTGATGCTGACCGATGCCCGGTCCGGGCAGCAGTGGCAAGCCGGAGACGGGCGTCTGGTTCTTGAAAACCGCCCGGATGAACTGGCAACGGCAGTGAGCTTTTCGTTGGCGGTGGATCAGACCACCCCGTCCCGTGTTGTGCTGACGGCGGTTTCCAACAAGGCCACGCCGGCCGCGCGTCTTTCCGCGACGGTTGATGGCATCGCGGCGCCCGACCTTGCCGCGCAATCAGCGCCGCTGGCGTGGCTTGCTGCCCTGGATGCCCCGATATCGGGCAGACTGGCTGCGGCGATTGATGACGAAGGGCAGTTTGGAAGTCTGGAAAGCGAACTTGAAATCGGCGCGGGGTTTTTGCGCCCGACGCCGCAGACCGCCCCCATCGCCTTCAACCGGGCAGGCTTGACGCTTGCCTATGATCCTGATCGTGGTCGGATCGAGATCGCGTCGGTATCGGTTGACAGCCCGTCCTTGCGGCTGGTCGCGAACGGCCAAAGCTACATTGCTGATCGCGATGGGGTGCCGATGTCGGGGACTTTGGTGGGCGCCAAACCGGGCGTGTTCCTGACCCAGCTTGCATTTTCGCAAATGATGGTTGATCCGGCCAAATTGTTCGAAACACCGGTCGAATTCTCGCAAGGATCGCTTGACCTTCGGCTGACGCTGGACCCCTTTGCAATTGACATCGGGCAGCTGACCCTGACCGAGGCGGATACCCATCTGGCACTGAGCGGGACCATTGCTGCCGATCCGAAGGGCTGGCGAGTGGCGCTGGATGTGGCGTTGGACAAGATCGAACCAGCCAAGCTGATTGCGCTTTGGCCTGTGCAGTTGGTCGCCAAGACCCGCAACTGGCTTGCCCTGAACGTGCTGGGGGGGACGCTTTTCAATGTCAGCGGGGCGGTTCGTCTGGTGCCGGAAAGCGAGCCGCGCTTGTCGCTGGGCTATGAATTTTCGGGCACCGATGTCCGGTTTCTGAAAGCCCTGCCGCCGATCATTGCGGGATCGGGATATTCGAACATCGAAGGGCAGACCTACACGTTGGTTCTTGAAAAAGGCTATGTCACGCCCCCGCTTGGTGGCAATATCGACGTGGCAGGATCGGTCTTCAAGATCCCCGACATCAGCCAGAAACCGACCCGGGCCGAAGTCACGCTGATGACGCAAAGCAGCCTGACCGCGACCTTGTCGCTGCTTGACCAGCCGCCGTTCAGCTTTCTGAAAAAGGCCGGGCGGCCGGTGGATCTGGGGCAGGGGCGGGCAAAACTGGTGACGACCTTGGGGTTTCCGCTGAAGGACAAGGTTTTGCTTGATGATGTGACCTATCAGGTGTCCGGGCAGATCACCGATTTCAAGTCCGACCTGGTGGTCCCGAAGCGCGAGGTTACGGCGGAGGCGCTGCAAGTGGTGGCGGGTCCCGCGGGGATCAAGGTATCGGGAAAGGGTCTGCTGGAGACCTTGCCATTTGAGGTGACCTTCGATCAGCCTTTTGGCGCAGCCGCCAAGGGCAAGGCCCGCATCGATGGGCAGGTGACCCTGTCGGATGCCGCCTTGCGGGATCTTGGTGTGGATTTGCCCGAGGGCCTGATCAAGGGCGCGGGGGCGGCACAGATCGCGGTCGAATTGCCGGCAGGCCAACCGGCGCTTTTGACGCTCAGCACAGATCTGCTGGGGCTTGGGCTTGGCATACCTGCCTTGGGCTGGTCAAAGGCTGCGGGCCAGTCGGGGCAACTTGATCTGGTAGCCAAACTCGGCACCTTGCCCGAAGTGACCGGGTTGCAATTCGCCGGTGCCGGGCTTGCGGCAGAAGGGTCCATTACCCTTCGGCCTGAAGGCGGGCTGGAAAAGGCGCAGTTTGACCGCGTGCAGCTTGACGAATGGCTTGACGTTGGCCTGTCGCTGACTGGGCGGGGGCAGGGGCGGGCAGTTGCGGTTTCCATTCAGTCGGGTGCGGTGGACATGCGCCGCCTTGCCGTCAGGCGGGCGGGTGCCAACACTGCCGAAGATGGCCCGCTGACCGCGCAGCTTGACCGGCTTACCATATCGGACGGGATCGCCCTTACGGGTTTTGCGGGCGAGTTTTCGTCAAAGGGCGGTTTCAATGGCGGCTTCACGGCAAACGTCAATGGTGAAGTGCCGGTCCGGGGCACGGTTGCGCCCACCGAGCAAGGCAGTGCGGTACGCATCACATCGGATGATGCGGGCAAAGTGATGGCGGCAGCCGGGGTCTTTGCCAATGCGCGCGGCGGGTCGCTTGACCTGCAGCTTTTTCCGACCGGAGCTACCGGAGAATACCGCGGGCGCGCAAAAATCGGAACCATCCGTGTGACCAACGCATCGGTACTGGCAGAATTGCTGAACGCCATTTCCGTGGTCGGTTTGATGGAACAGTTAAATGGGGCCGGTCTGGTATTTTCGCAGGCCGATGCCGATTTTCGGCTGACCCCGGAGGCAGTTGAAGTCACGCGCGGTTCTGCTATCGGGGCTTCGCTTGGCGTGTCGATGGCGGGCGTCTATGAAAGCGGTTCAAAGCGGTTGAAGATGCAAGGCGTGATATCCCCGATCTATCTGCTGAATGGTATCGGCGCATTTCTGACCCGCAAGGGCGAAGGATTGTTTGGCTTTAACTACAAGATTCAAGGCACTGCCGATGCGCCCAAAATCACGGTCAATCCTTTGTCCATCCTGACGCCGGGAATGTTCCGCGAAATTTTCCGCAGACCTGCCCCGGAATTGCCCAAAGGCGATCAATGAAACTGTCAGACTTTGATTTCGATTTGCCCGATAGCCTGATTGCCACGCGGCCAGCGCGGCCCCGGACAGCGGCGCGGTTGCTGCTGGCCACGGGTGACCAGATCAAGGATCTGTCGATACCGGATTTACGCGATATATTCAGACCCGGTGACCGGTTGGTGCTGAACAATACCCAAGTGATCCCGGCGCGTCTGACCGGACGCCGGGTGCGGGGTGAAGCGGATGCAAAGATCGAAGTGACTTTGCTGGAACAACAAGGCGGTCTTTGGCGGGCGCTGGCAAAGCCGTTGCGCAAGTTGAAACCGGGCGATGTGATTGCGTTTTCGGAAGGGTTGATCGCAACTGTTGCCGAGCGCACAGAGACGGATCTGCGCCTGTCGTTCAATGTGACGGGACCTGCGTTCGACCGGGCATTGGCGGCATCGGGGACCATGCCTTTGCCGCCCTACATTGCGTCAAAGCGCGCCGCTGATGCGCAAGATCAGGTCGATTATCAAACCGTGTTTGCCCGTCATGCCGGGGCGGTTGCTGCGCCCACGGCGAGCCTGCATTTTGATCAGGCCCTGTTGCGGGATCTGGCGGATCTGGGTGTGCTGTTCACCGAGGTTACGTTGCATGTCGGGGCGGGTACGTTTCTTCCGGTGAAAGTGGACGATGTGACCACCCATAAGATGCACGCCGAATGGGGTGAAGTGACGCCCGATGCGGCTGCAGCCATAAATGCAACCAAGTCCGCCGGGGGCCGCATCATTCCCATTGGCACCACGGCACTGCGGTTGATCGAAGCGGCGGCGGTTTCTGGAACGGTGCAACCGATGTGTGGCGCCACGGATATTTTCATCTATCCCGGTTACCGGTTCAGGGTAACGGACGCGCTGATGACCAATTTCCATTTGCCCAGATCGACCTTACTGATGCTTGTCGCGGCCCTGATGGGGCATCAGCGCATGGCGAGGATTTATGACCATGCCGTGCGCAATCAGTACCGGTTCTTTTCCTATGGTGACTCGTCTCTGTTGATCCCTTAGATCGCTTGATAGTACCCCTTAGGTTGCCCCCCCGCGACCCCTTGCCCCTGAACGGAGCCGCCAGATGCTGAACGTCCTCGCTACCTCCTGGCCATTGCTGCTTGGCGTTATGTTGTTGATGGTGGGCAACGGTGTGCAGGGGTCGCTTCTGGGGATACGCGGAGCGATGGAGGGGTTTTCCACTTTCGAGCTGTCTGTCGTGATGTCGTCTTACTATCTGGGTTTTCTGGGCGGATCGCGGCTGGCCCCGGAAATGATCCGCCGGGTCGGGCATGTCCGGGTTTTTGCGGCACTGGGATCGCTGATCTCGGCCGTGCTTGTGCTTTACCCGTTGCTGCTGGACTGGACGGCTTGGTCGGTCATGCGGGTTGTGATCGGGTTTTCCTTTTCGGTGATCTATGTGACGGCCGAAAGCTGGCTGAACAATACGACGGCGAATGAAACCCGGGGACAGGCGCTGTCGGCCTACATGATCGTGCAGATGCTGGGCATCATTGCCTCGCAGGTGCTGCTGTCCTTTGGCGACCCGCTTGGCTTTGGTCTTTTCATCATTCCCTCGGTTCTGGTGTCGCTTGCCTTCATGCCGATCCTTCTGGCCGATACCCCGGCACCGGCGTTCGACCAGATCAGACCGATGAGCTTTCGGCGACTTTACAAGATTTCCCCGCTTGGATGTGTCGGCATGTTGCTGACGGGGGGCGTGTTTTCGGCGATGTTCGGCATGGCTTCGGTCTGGGGTGCGCTGGTTGGCCTGAGCATCGGTCAGATCGCGGCTTTTGTCGGCGCTTTGTATGTCGGCGGTCTTTTGCTGCAATATCCGATCGGCTGGATTTCGGATCGGCTGGACCGGCGGGTTCTGGTGGTCTGGATGTCGGCTATCGGCGCTGCGGTCATGTTTGTGGCGACGGCATTTCAGTTGCCGTTTGAGGTTGTGCTGATTGTGGCGGTCTTGCTGGGGGGGACGATCAACCCGCTGTATTCGTTGCTGATTGCCCATGCGAATGATGTTCTGAGTCGCGAGGATATGGCCGCCGCTTCGGCCGGGTTGATCTTTCTGAACGGGCTTGGTGCGATTTTCGGCCCGTTGATCACCGGTTGGTTGATGGAGATGATCGGCCCGAGGGGGTTTTTCCTGTTCATCGGGTTACTGTTTGCAATGCTGGCGGGGTATGCGATCTGGCGCATGTTGCGGCGTGCGGGGCGTGCCGGGTCCAGCGGCTATGCGGGGCTTACGCCGACTGCGTCATCCCTGGCCGCAGGTACCGTTCTGAAACGACAGGCGCGCCGTTCAGGCAAAGCCGATTGAATCGGGTCATTGCAGGTTGGCTGACTTGCTGTCAGGCTGTCTGCGAGATTGCGAGGGCCGATGGCGACACCGATAGAAGTGCTGGATTTCTGGCTGGGCGAGGTCGGCCCGAAAGGGTGGTATGCCAGTGACGCGGCATTGGATGCCGAGTGCAGGGAGCGTTTCTTTGACCTGTGGCAAGCGGCCATGGATGGCGGGCTGGAGCATTGGGTGGACGGCACCGCCGGTACCTTGGCCTATCTGGTGATTTGTGATCAGGTGTCGCGCAATATCCATCGCGGTCAGGCATCGGCCTTTGCGACCGATGCGCGTGCACGGGCCGCCTCGCGTAAGGCCCTGTCAGAAGGATGGGATATGGGCGCACCCGAGCCGGAACGCCGGTTTTTCTATCTGCCGTTCATGCATAGCGAAGATCCGGCGGATCAGGCGCTGAGTATTACCTATTTCCAGAACCGGATGCCGCAAGCCGGACCAGATCAAGTTCACCATGCTCGCGCGCATGAAGCGATCATCGCGCGGTTTGGCCGGTTTCCGTTTCGCAATGCCGCCCTGGGCCGGACCAGCACGCCCGAGGAGGCGGAGTTCATGGCAACCGGCGCTTACGGGGCCATGGTGCGGGCGATCAAGGCCAGCCATGCACCTGATGCATAGGCCCATGCCGGCGCCAGTATTGCTTGAAAAATGAAAGTAGTTTAAGGCCAAACTACTTTTTCTGAGGAGGGAAAGATGGCAACCCAGACTTTTGATGTGATCGTGATCGGTGCTGGCCCCGGTGGCTATGTTGCGGCCATTCGTGGCGCGCAGCTTGGGCTGAAGGTGGCCATCATCGAGCGCGAACACCTGGGCGGCATCTGCCTGAACTGGGGCTGCATTCCCACAAAAGCGATGCTGCGGTCGGCCGAGGTGTTTCATCTGATGCACCGGGCCAAGGAATTCGGACTGTCGGCCACCGGGATCAGCTATGATCTGGACGCCGTTGTCGCCCGGTCGCGCGGTGTAGCCAAGCAATTGTCGGGCGGCATCGGGCATCTGATGAAGAAGAACAAGATCACCGTGTTCATGGGGGCCGCGACCTTGCCTGCCAAGGGCAAGGTTTCTGTCAAGACCAACAAAGGAACCGAGGATCTGACGGCAAAGTCGATCATTCTAGCGACCGGCGCGCGGGCCCGCGAATTGCCGGGGTTGGAGGCGGACGGCGATCTTGTCTGGACTTACAAGCACGCGCTGGTGGCGAAACGGATGCCAAAGCGTCTGCTGGTCATCGGGTCTGGTGCGATCGGTATCGAATTCGCCAGCTTCTTCAATACCTTGGGGTGTGATACGACAGTGGTTGAGGTGATGGACCGGGTGTTGCCGGTGGAAGACGCGGAAGTCTCGGCCTTTGCGAAGAAGGCTTTCCTGAAGCAAGGCATGAAAATCCTTGAAAAAACCACGGTCAAGAAATTGGATCGCAGCCCCGGCAAAGTGGTGGCGCATCTGGAAGACGCCAAAGGTACTGCGACGCAGGACTTCGACACCGTTATTTCTGCCGTCGGAATCATCGGCAATGTCGAAGGGCTGGGGCTGGAAGCACTGGGTGTCAAGATTGACCGCACCCATGTGGTGACGGATGAATACTGCCGCACGGGCGTGGACGGGCTTTACGCGATTGGTGATATTGCCGGCGCGCCCTGGCTTGCCCACAAGGCCAGCCATGAAGGCGTCATGGTGGCAGAATTGATCGCGGGTAAACATCCGCATCCGATCAAACCAAATTCGATTGCCGGCTGTACCTATTGCCACCCGCAAGTGGCAAGCGTCGGATTGACCGAAGAAAAGGCCAAGGCCGCGGGCTTTGACATCAAGGTTGGACGCTTCCCTTTTATCGGCAACGGCAAAGCGATTGCACTGGGCGAGGCAGAAGGTTTCATCAAGACCATCTTTGATGCCAAAACTGGCGAGATGCTGGGCGCGCATATGATTGGTGCAGAAGTGACAGAATTGATCCAGGGCTATGTCGTCGCCCGTGGGTTGGAGACGACCGAAGAAGATCTGATGAACACCGTCTTCCCGCATCCGACGCTAAGCGAAATGATGCACGAGTCGGTGCTGGACGCCTACGGTCGCGCGCTGCATATGTAGACCGGCTGCGACAAGGGATACCAAAGATGCGGGCAACGGTGACGGTGATCTGCATCTGGCTTGTCAGCCTTGGTGCTGCGGCACAAT
>JANNSG010000135.1:0-24887 GCA_031402355.1 Pseudorhodobacter sp.
GTCGCCGTAATTTCCAATCGATAGTTTTTTTTCTGATATGTAAAAACCTCGATGGATAAAGTATGGCTATCCGATTTTGTTTTATCAGTAATTTGTGCTTTAGTGTCATATTTCCAAACCGCATCTTCAGTGGGTGTTTTGACTGTTTGAGACACACAGCCTGAAAATACAAATAAGCTCAAGATTAATATAAAATTTGTTTTCATAAGACCTATTATACGTCTAAACTTCTAGTCAGTGGCAACCATGAAATTGACCGGCTATTTAAAAAATGATCGCTTCAGATATTTTGGGCTGTTTGCCCTAGCCTGTGCCGCAGGGTATTTCAGCGAGGCATCGGCACGGGCACAGATCTTGTCAATCTCGTCCAGAAACACGATGCCGTTTTCTTGCACGGCCTCAAGTGCCGCGGCCTTGATCGCCTCGTCATCCAGCAGTTTGTCCGCCTCTTGCCCGATCAGCAGATCGTAACTGTCGCGCACCGACACCCGTTTGCGCGTGGTGCGGCCGCCAAACGCTTTGCCAAGCATGTCTTGCAGGCCCTGCATCTGCATATCCATACCGCCGCCCATCGGCATTTGCGCGAACGGGCTGGCTGTATCAGCAAGGTCAAGCTCGATCATGGTATCGTCCAGTTCGCCGCGTTTCAGCTTGCCGCGAAACATCTCGCGCGTCTGGTCGCGGGCGTCTTTGCCGGCCAATGCCTCGATCACCCGGTCTTCGGCAGCGGCTTTTGCCTTTGCCTTGACGTCGTCGCGCATCCGGGCGCGGGTATCGTTCATCGCGGCATCGACCAGATCACGAATGATGCTGTCAACATCGCGGCCGACGTAGCCGACTTCGGTAAATTTCGTGGCTTCAACCTTCAGGAACGGCGCTTTTGCGAGCTTCGCCAAGCGGCGCGAGATTTCAGTTTTGCCAACGCCCGTGGGGCCGATCATCAGGATATTCTTTGGATAAACCTCATCGCGCAGATCTTCCGCCAGTCGCTTGCGCCGCCAGCGATTGCGCAGGGCCACGGCAACGGCACGTTTGGCATCCGCCTGGCCTATGATGTGGCGGTCAAGCTCGGCTACGATTTCGCGGGGGGTCAGGTCAGTCATTTCTTGATGGTTTCCACCGTCAGATTGCCGTTGGTATAGACGCAAATATCTGCCGCGATTGCCATGGCGCGGCGGGCGATGTCTATCGCGGGCAGGTCTGTGGTCATCAACCCGCGCGCAGCGGCAAGGGCGAAATTGCCGCCAGAGCCGATGGCAGCAACATCATGTTCAGGTTCCAGCACATCACCCGCCCCGGTGATCACGAACAGATCGGCCCCATCGGTGACGATCAGCATGGCCTCCAGATTGCGCAGGTATTTGTCCATCCGCCAGTCCTTGGCAAGTTCGACCGACGCACGGGCCAACTGCCCCGGCATCGCTTCAAGCTTTTTCTCCAGCCTCTCCAGCAGGGTAAAGGCATCGGCAGTTGATCCGGCAAACCCCGCAACCACATCGTGGCCTGCAGGTGACAGGCGGCGCACTTTGCGGGCCGTGCCCTTGATCACGGTCTGGCCAAGGCTGACCTGTCCATCGCCTGCAACCACCACTTCGCCTCCACGCCGCACCGCTAAAATTGTGGTGCCGTGCCAGCCGGGGAATTTGTCTTCGGCCATCCTGCCCTCCGTCGCTTCCCCTCTATATGACGGCGCAGCGCCGATCAAACAAGGCGTTGGCCCGTGCATTCAACGTGGTAAAATATCCCCACCGAAAGCATTGATACTTTTCATCCCGTCATAAACGATAGCAGGACGATGAAATCTGGGCGCACCATGGCAAAGGCCAAAACGATTCATGTCTATTTGCCCGAACCAATGCGCCGGGACGCGGCGGCGGGGCGGGTAAATATCATCAACCGCATTGCGGCGTCGGTTAAGCCTTTTGCATGCAGGCTTGTCTTTCACTCCGATGACACGAAAGAACTGGCCAAGGCACCCACGCGTGCGGGCAGCGCACTGTTTCACATGATCGAGCCTGTAGTGCCCACAGGATTGACACTGCGCCGCGCGTATTATTACCCGTTCTGGCAGATTGAAAACTGCGCCGCGCGATGGTCGTTCGACGTGGCGAAAGCAGTGTTTGATCCCGAAAAAAAAGACCCAGTTGCAGCCCAATCCTTCTTTGTCAGGCTTCGCGACAGGGTGCTGGGGCATGGCGCTGTTGCACAGGATGGCTACATCTTTATGCCGTTGCAGGGGCGGCTGTCCGAACATCGGTCTTTTCAATCATCAAGCCCACTTGCGATGATCGACGAAACTCTGGCGCATGGCGCAGACTTGCCAATTCTTGCGTCGCTGCATCCCAAGGAAAATTATTCTGCGTCAGACATGGCGGCACTGGCAGATCTTGAACTCCGATTTCCGAGGTTCCGGTTGGTGCAGGCTGACGCGATAGGGCTTTTACGCGGCTGTGACTATGTGGTTACTCAAAACTCTGCCTTGGCGTTAAGCGGATATCTTTTGCAAAAGCCAGCCGTGTTGTTTGCGGGCATAGATTTTCACCACATCGCAGGGTCAGTGCCGCGCGACGGCGTTGAAGAGGCGTTTGCGCGGTGCGCTGCAGCTGCGCCTGACTTTGCAGCCTATATCTATTGGTTTTTCAAAGGCAACACGATCAATGCAGGCTCGCCAGAGGCCGAACGTCAGATCACGGAAAGACTGCGCCGCCATGGCTGGCTTCAATAGAAAAGGCGGCCCAAAGGCCGCCCCTTACCGTCGCTAAACAGCAACATCAAATCGCGGTGGCGATCCAATTGGCCAAAGCCGCCTTGGGGGCCGCGCCAACCTTGTTCGACACCACTTCGCCGTCTTTGAACATGAACAACGCGGGAATGCCGCGCACCCCCAGCATGGCGGGGCTTTCGGGGTTTTCATCGACGTTGATTTTGACGATTTTCACCTTGCCCGCATATTCGGCGGAAAGCTCTTCCAGCGCGGGGCCGATCTGGCGGCACGGGCCGCACCATTCGGCCCAGAAATCGACGATCACGGGAACCGATGATTTGCGAACTTCGGCGTCAAAGGTGGCGTCAGTAACGGCAGTGGTGGCCATGATCGAATCCCTATGGATGATACCGGCCTTAAAGCTAGGCATCCGGGCGCGTAACGTCAAGGGATGGTGGCACGGGCAAGGGCTTGCCTCACGATATCGCGATCAAGGGGCATCAGGTAACTGGCCGCCGTCCAAAGGATCGCGGTGTCGATCTGATGGGTCGGGTAGATTTGCCCCAGCGCATGGGCATAGGCCCCCATCTGGCGCAACAGTCCTTCGGGGACTGTTGATGCATCCGCTGGCACTGTGCGATTTGATTTGAAATCCACCGCAAGAACATGGGTCGGCGTGACAATCAGCCTGTCGATGGCACCGTAAAGGCGGCGCACACCCAGTTGCGCGGTGACCGGCACTTCGGCCAACGTGCCGGGGGCGAACAGATGCGCCAGCGCCGGTGACAGCAGCACGCCCGCCGCTTCTGCAAGCAGCGCGGCGCATTCAACCGGATCCGGGATAAGCGCCAACGCCATTTCAGACCAGTTTTCCGGCGCGGCATCCGGCAGGCTTTCTAGCAAGAGATGCAGCAAATGTCCGTGCGTGAGAGCAGCAGCTTCGTCCTGGCCATCATCGCCCGAAAGCGCCTTTGCGCCGCCCAGCGCAGACGGCGACAAGGTCACTGGCGGTCTGAAAGCCTCTGGCGCTTGGGCGTTTGCCCAGTCCGGAAGGGGGCTTGTCGGCAGCGCTGCTCGCCCTTGATGCGAGGCGGCTGGCAGATCGCCATGCGTGTAAATCAACCCACCGTCCGGGCCGGTTTGCGCGCCTATCGCCTGCATCCCGGCCTGAACGATATTGTACCACGCCTCTGGCTTGGTCACATGACCTGCTGCGGCCACGATCAGGATGCTTTGCGCGCGGGTCATCGCCACATACAAAAGGCGCATTGATTCAGCCGCACGCCGCGCCGCGCGATCGGTACGCTCAGCCGCAATCGGGCCCGGGCTTTCGTCGGCGGCCGTCTTCCAGATTGCCGCACCCTGAACGCCAAGCCGGTAGACGTCATCGCGGTCCTCAGGGTTGCGATCAGCGGTATCGGGCAAGATCACAATCGGCGCTTCAAGCCCCTTGGCGCCATGAACGGTCATGACCCTGATCGTATCGCCCTCACTTTCCATCTGGCGCTTAACTTCGATTTCATCAGTCTCTAACCAGCCCAAAAACCCGGTCAGACTGGGAACATCGTTGCGTTCATAAGCAAGCGCTTGTGATAAAAGTTCGTCGATCCCATCCGTCGCCTCAGGCCCAAGCCGGGCCAGCAGGCGCTTGCGCCCCTGATGCCGGGTCAGCGCGCGCTCAATCAGATCAAAGGGGCGCAGATAGTCGGTTTGATCACGCAGATCGTTCAGTATCGCCAGGGTTTCGGGATACTGCACGGCCATCGACCGCAAATCTTGCCAAAGATATCCGGCTCGGCCTTGGGCAAGGCTGTAAAGTTGCGCTTCGGACCAGCCACAAAGCGGCGACCGCAAGACCACGGCCAAGGACAGGTCATCCTCTGGCGTGGCAAGGAATGACAACAACGCCGCCAGATCCTTTACGGCCAGTTCACCGCCAAGCTTCAACCGATCTGCGCCGGCAATGGGCAAGTCAAGCTGTTTGCATGCCAGAATGATCTGGGAAAACACCTCGCTTCGCCGTTGCACCAAAATCAGGAAGTCCCCTGCGTGAACCGGGCGCAGCGCGACCGGGGTCCTGCCTTTGATCGGGATCTGATGGCCGGTTTCGATCATCCTCTTGATGCGGGCCGCGATGTCTTTTGCCAACCGAACCGAATGGTGTTGCTCGGTCACCAGATCAACCGGGTTTTCCATCTCGAATTCGGGTGCCTTTGCGCCAGAGGGCACCACCGGCAACAATTCGACCCGGCCCGGCATGTCGCCCCAAAACGCATGGTGAAGCATGCCCCCACCAAGCGCCATGCTGCGCCGCGCGTCAAATGTCAGGTCGACCAGACGCAGAATGGCCGGCGATGACCGGAACGAATGTTCCAGATCAAGTTGCACCAACCCAGACCCTATATCAGCCAAACGGCGGCTGAATGCATCTTTCTTTTCGGCAAATACCGCAACGTCGGCGCCCTGAAACGAATAGATCGATTGCTTCTTGTCACCCACGACAAAAAGGGTACGAGCGCCGGTATGCGCGCCTTGGCCTGCGGTAAATTCGGCATGCAGGCGTTCGATCACCTGCCATTGGTCGGGGCTGGTATCTTGTGCTTCGTCGACCAGTATATGTGCTATGCCGCCATCCAGCCGGAACAGCACCCACTGGGCCACCGGTGATTTGCTTAGCAGATCACGGGCGCGGCTGATCAGATCATCGAAATCAAGCCAGCCCCGCTGTGTCTTGCGGCGGTCATACTCCGGCAGAAAGACGGCGGCAAACGCATGCAGAGCGGCGGCTTTCTGGGCAGCAAGCAGGGCAATTCGTTTGGGGCGAGCGGCCTCAACCCGGCGCATCAGATCTTGCAGGCGCGGATACAGCGCACCCAGTTTGGGGCGCATGGAACTGGTTGGAAAAGAGTCTAACTTGGCAGAAAATGGTGATTTTGCTTTCAGACCGGTCAACAGAACGTCTTCCAGCTGCCCCAATGTGGTCTGGGCCGGCGCGCCCAGATTTATAGAGAGCAGCTTTTTGGCATCTCTGACATCGTTGGTTGGTCCGGTCAGCATCATTGCTGCAACTTGCGGCAACCATTCGGCCTCACCGCCCAAAAGCACCTCGTCCAACAAACTGTCTTGGGTAGCGTCGGTAGGCACGCCAAACAGCGCGCGACATTCGGCCATGCTCATCGGGTCTTCAAAGGCGGATTTCAGCCGTGCTGTCTGACTGGCCAGTTTTTCAAAATCTTCCCCCGAATAGGCCCGCGCTACATCGGCCATTGCCGTCGGTGCAAGCCGATCTGCCATGTCTTGCACGATATCGTCGCGCAGCAATCGCCCGGCCCGGTCGTCGAGTTCGACAAACTGCGGGGATACCCCCGCCTCCAGCGGAAACCGGCGCAGAAGCATCGCACAAAAGGAATGGATGGTCTGGATGCGCAAACCGCCGGGCGTATCAATGGCGGCGGCAAATAGCTGGCGCGCCTTCGCCAGTCGTTTTGGCAGCCCGGGATCATCGCCAAGCGCAGATAATTGCTGGATCAGAGCCTGATCCGGCATCATTGCCCAGTCACCAAGCCGCTTGAACAGCCTGTTTTGCATCTCGGCTGCTGCGGCCTTGGTATAGGTCAGGCACAAGATGTGTTGCGGTTTGACGCCAGACAAAAGCAGCCTTGCAACGCGGTCTATCAAGACCTTGGTTTTGCCAGACCCAGCATTTGCCGACAACCAGGTTGAGGCGTCGGGAACTGCGGCTTGAACTTGCCTGATGCTGGCATCGTTTTGCTTCATCAGCCAACATCTTCGGGCGTGGGCCAGTCGCTTTGCTGCCATTCGCCGTGGCGGGCAAGGTGATCATAGTCGCCAACGTCGCTGTCGATAAAGATGGCGCGGCGCGATGCATAACCTTGATCCCGCGTGAGGTACTTGCCGATAAGCCGATGCAGTTTTTCCCAGATCTCGCCGGTGATTTCGGGGGTTATGTCGGTGGTCACAAGGCGCGGCGTGCTGCCAAGACCGATATAGGTGATGCGCGCCACATCTCTGGGCAGATCGAGCCCAAAGCCACCGCGCTGGGCCATCGCGGCCTGCAGCAGAAGTTGATTGTCATACCGTCTTTGCTGGTCTGGGGACGGCGGCGCTCCCGTCTTGTAATCGATGATGTTCAAGCGGCCATCTGGCAGCAGATCGATCCGGTCAGGGCGCGCCCTAAGCACGAAATCAAGCGGCTGCAGGCGGGTAGAGCCGGTATTTTCGATCTTCAAGGGCGTACCGCCGTCGCGGGATTCAAACGACAAAAAGAAATCGGCCGCCCGGTCCAGCCGTGCGAGCCACAGGGCGCGGCTGGCAGGAAACGGCACCAGGGAAGCCAGAACGCGCGCGGCCGTTTGCATCAGTCGCAACCGGGGATCGGGATCTGTCGCGGGCCGGTCGCGGATGAACTGTTCCAGCACGGTATGCAGAATCTGGCCCCGCAGGCGGAAATCAGGCGTCTGGCGCAGCGGTTCCAGCGGGAAAAGCCGCAAGATATGCCGGGCATAGATCGCATAGGGATCACGGATCAGCCGCGCAATCGACGTCACAGAAAGCGCCTTTGGCCGGTGGTCAACAGGCGGGCGCGGCGCGGGGCGCGTGGCAGGGGCAACCTTCGCACCGGGGTCTTCCAATGCCTGCGCAAGCTCCAGCCAAACCGCCCCCCGGGCCTGCATTTCGATCAGTGCCTGATCGCCGCCCCGTTCTGGCAGGCCGGCCAAAAGGTTGGTCAGGCGGTTCAGCCAGCGCGAGGCAACCATTTCCGCATCGGTATTGCGCTGTGCCCGGCTCAGCACAACTTCGCGCGCGGCGATGGCCTGCTGGTAATCATGCGCAGACAGGCCGATTTGACGATCCGGCAATAACAGACCCGCTTTCTGCCGCATGTCGCGGTTCAGCCAGGGGTCGGGACTGGGCATTTTCGGCCAGGACCCCTCGTTCAGGCCACCCAATATGACCAGATCTGCGCCCTGCACCCGCGCCTCAAGCGTTCCCCAGATCATGATGTTCGGGTGGGGCTGCGATGGATCGCGCACTTCGCCCTGAGCCAGCACCGCGCCAAAGACTGAGGCATAATCTTGCGGCGACATATCCGCACCGTAGGGCGCTTGTGCGGCCAGTTCCTCCATCACGCCCAGTGCCGCGATGCCGGCATTTTCGGCCCAAAGCGTGCCGGTCCCGGTCGTGGCCAAACCGCGCGCAAGGGCCTCAGCCAAAGTCCGGTGATGATGGACATGCTCGGCAAGGGACCGGGTGTCGATCTGGTCAAGACCGGCCAGATTGCGGGCCAGGCTCGCGGCCCAGATCCCCGCATCGGCGGTGGTCGCCCATTCCAGCAAATCGGCCCCGGTGGGAAAGGTCGGCCCATTGCGCCGCAAATGCAATTCAAGGTCGCGGGTCAGCTTCAGATGCTGGCCCCGGTCGCTTTCCGTCGCCGTCAACGGATGCTTCAGAAGCGTCAACAGCGCCTCGGCCGTCAGGCGTTGGCCAAACAGACCCGCAACATGGCGCAAAAAACGACCGGGCGCAGACAGCGCAAGCGGACGGCCCGCAGAATCGTCGGGCAAAATGCGCCAGCGATCAAGGGCGGCGGTGACCTGCCGGGTCAGCCCACGGTCCGGCGTGATCAGGGCGGCAGTACGGCCATCCTCTGCGGCTTTGCGCAAGATCAGGGCAATCGCCAGCGCTTCATGGCGCGGCGAAGGCGCCTCAATCAAGGTCATGCCTTTCGTGGCCGCCGTGATGTCTTGCAGCTTTGCGCCCCGGGCCAGCCATTGATCGGTGACCGGGGCCGGGCGAAGCGAAAGGGCAACAAGGGCGTTGCGGGCAGGGTTCGGCGCGGCGATGTCACGCCATGGTTTGACGGCACCCTGCGGTAGACCAAGCGCCAACATCAGGCTGCAAAACCGAAACTGCGGGTGGTCTTCGCAGATCAAAGCAGTGTCTAACGTGGCCCAAACATCCTTGGGCATTTCAAATTCAAAGCCCGGCAAGACCAGCGCACCCTGCGGCAGACACGCCACAGCGCGCATCAGCAGCGCCGTTGTCCCGCGCGACCCCGTAGAGCCTGCGATGATGACAGGCCCCGCTGGCGGTTGGGCCGTCCAACGGTCAGTCAACCGTTCAACCACAAGGCGCTGGCGTGCCTCGGCATCGGGGGCGGCGGTTTTGTCGATGTAGCGGGTCACGATACCCAGAAAGGTCTGTGTCCGCTTCCAATGATCGGAATGACCAGACACATCTATCGCCGCAATATCTTGGGGCTTCACCCCTTCGCCCTGCATTTCATCGATAAGCTCCGCCAGGCTGTCGGCCAGATCATAGATTGCGGCGCGCGGCGCAAAGCGGCTGTCGGCGTCTATCAACGGCAGGATCAACTGCGCCAGTTCCAATCTGCGCCGCAGCGGCGGAACGGCAGCGGGAACGCCCGCAAGCAAGGTTTGCTGGCCAAGTTCGGTGATCAGCCGGATGCGGGGCAGGAACCGCGCACCCGTCACGCAAAACAAATCGATAATCCGCCGCCGCATCCGTGACGTGTTCACGTAAAGCTGCACCGCCGCCATTGTTTCGGGCGGTTGACCGGCAAGGCGTTCTTGCAGCCCGCGTACCAATTCGGCGGGAAAATCCGCCCCCGGCGGCAAAGCGAAGACGCGCGGGCCAGGGGTGTCAAACATCGGCGCTGGCCAATAGCGCTGATGCCTCGGCAAGGCCCAGGGGCGTGCCGACATCGCACCACCGGCCCGGATAAATCAGCCCGAAAGCGCGCCGTTCGGCGATCATCTGATCCCAGAGCCGATTCAGCGAAAAGACGGGGTCGGCAATGCCTGTCAGACCATCGGTTCGCAATATCTGCGCACCCAGATAAAGATGCCGACCCGTCTTTCCCGCCCGCGAAATGCGGCCATCCGGCCCCAGCAGGAAATCGGCACGGTCATCACGGCCCTGGGCCGACGCCACCGGCAAAAGCAGCAATAACCCGTCCATTGTGTCGCCGTCCCAGGCCTCGCGCAGCTGGATCAGCGGGTTTGGCCCGGCCCAGACGACATCGGGGTTCAGCGTGAACACCGGCCCGCCCCCCAACAGAGGCAAAGCGGCGCGCAGCCCGCCGCCAGTTTCAAGACGCAAGTCGCGCTCCCATGACAAAGCGATGTCGGGGCGGTGGGCAAGATGGGCTTCGATCTGCCCGCCAAGGTAGTGCAAGTTCACCACTTTGCGGCCAATCCCCGCTTGATCGGCCAGATCAAGGGCCCGGTCGATCAGGCTGCGCCCGGCGACCTGAAGCAGCGGTTTTGGCCGGTCGGACACCAAATCGCCCATCCGGGTGCCAAGTCCGGCGGCAAAAAGCATCAGGGCGCTGGGTATTTGCCGCATTGGTTGGCTATCCGGGAAAGGTTTTCGGGGGTCGGCGCTGGCAACAGATTGGCGCAGATTGCGGCCACCCGTGCAAGGGCGGGATGCGCCAGATTGCGCTGCAAATGCTGCCAGACCCGGGGCAGAAGTCCAAGCTGCGCGGTTTTGCCCCGGATCAGGCACAGCCGGGCGGCACCGCCAAGAATGCGCAACTGGCGCTGGGCCCCAAGCACAGCATAGGCGCGCAGAAAGGCTGGCCGATCGGCACCTGTTGCGGCGATCATGCGGGCTTGCATCGCCTGTTCGACTGCGGGCGGCACATCGCGGCGCGCATCCTGCAGGAAAGACACCAGATCATAGCCGGGCTGCCCCATCTGACCAAGCTGGAAATCCAGCAGCCCAACCCTGGCGATGCCTTTCCTATCTGGCAACCACAACAGATTTTCGGCGTGATAATCGCGCAGGATCATCACCTTGGGGCCGCTGGCATGGGTCGTAAGCGCTTCGGCCAGCGTGTCGTTGAAATCACCGTCAGGGGCCCGGTCGCCGGTGATGGCAAAGCGGTACCAATCAAGCGCAAAAGCTGCGGCGTTAGCCCAATCCATCGCCGACAGGTCTGGCAGGCCGGGGGGTGGCGGTGATGTTTGCAAAAGGATCAGCACATCGGTTGCGGCGGCGTAAAGCGGCGCTTCAAGGGCGGGCGTTTCGGGGATCAGTTTGCTGAAAAGCCCATCGCCAAGATCTTCGAGCAGCAAAAAGCCACGGGTCAGATCCTGGGCCAGAATTGCCGGGGCAGACAGGCCAAGCCGGGCTAGATGGGTGGCGATGGTGATGAAATCGGCCGGATCATCGCCCTTGCCGGGTGGGGCATCCATCAAGACAGCGCTTTGGCGACCAAGGGTCAGCCGATCATAGCTGCGGTCTGACCAGTCCCCTGCCAAAAAGCGGCGTTCTGCCATCCCCCAACCGGCAGCCTGCAGAAACCTTGCGGACAGGGTGGCGCGGTCAGTCATCCTTTTGCCACCGGGCTTGCATCCGGTCCAGCAAGGCGGCTTTGCCCAACAGCACGGCGCAGCGCCCGTCACCCATTGCAGACAGCGTGATGTTCAAGGCATTCTCGGGGGTAAATTTGCCCAGCCGATCCGGCCATTCGACAAGGCAGATGGCAGTGGCGAAAGCGTCGTCCAGACCCAGTTCCAGCACTTCGTCGGGATGCGACAGCCGGTAAAGATCTGCGTGCCAGATCTCGACATCCGGTGCGACGTAGGTCTGGACCAGCGTAAAGCTGGGGGAAGGCACGATCTCGGCCTGCCCCATGCGGGCCTGAATAATTGCGCGGGCAAGATGGGTCTTGCCTGCCCCAACAGGGCCATGCAGCAAGACCGCATCACCCGGCCGCAGCGCCTCGGCAAGCAAAACGCCCAGACGGGTTGTGGCGGCTTCATCGGGCAAGAACAGCGAAACGGGGGTATCTTGGATCATGCCGACAGATTAAGCGCCCGCACAGCGGCGCCGCAAGTCGATTGGTCAGGCCGATTGGCGCATTCGTGCCGTTGCAAAGCGCGGCACGCTTCCGTCGATCTGGGTGACCGGGCGAAAACTGGTCAAGGTGGCGCCCCCGGCAATCGGGGCAAAGCGGCATGACACCAATCGACCATCCATCAGCCGCGCCTCGGCATTCCAGGTGTTGCGGTCGCCGATCAGGGCTGCGAAATTTTCAACCTCAGCCCAGACGGTCGTAGGTGCCGAGCGTTCAGACCAATGCCTGCAAAGCGTGGCGATCGTGCTTTCGGCCAGCGTTGCTGCGGGATCGTGGCCCCAAAGATCGGAATAAGCGAGGTTCGACAGGACCAGTTGGCCGCTTTGTGCAAAGACTGCAATTGCATCGGGAATTTCGTCAATCACCGATTGGCCAAGTTCAAGGTCGGCGCGGTAGCGGCGCGTCCGCGACATTTCACTAGAGATATCTTCCAACATCAACGCGAGGGCGCCATTCGGATGCGGCCTGCCGATGACACGGTAGGTCTGTCCGGACGGCAGGCTCCAGGTTTCCTCATACAGGCCTGAGGCTGCGGCCTGTTCCATCTCGGTCATCATTTTGCGCCAGCTGCGATAATCCCTTGGCTCGGGAATCGTGTTCTTTTCGCGCATGGCGTCCAGCACACCGGAAAGCGAAGGGCGCATGGACAGGAAATCCGGCGCAAGACCGGTCAGATCAAGCAGCGCCGGGTTGAACAGTTGCAAGTTGCGTTGGCGGTCAAAGATGGCCAGACCGATGGGCAAATGCGCAAACGTCTTGGTCAAGGTCTGCATGAATTCGCGCAAGGCCGATTCCGCTTGAACGGCGGCGTCGATCGGCAGCGCAAACACCAGCCGGCCATCGCCCTCGGCCTGGCTGATCAGATCAAACCAGCGGCCAGCGCCATTCGCGCCGTCAATCTTCTGCCGCTGCCCGGCGATCCCTTGCGCACTTGCCGTGCGTTCAAACAGCCGCGGCAACGGCCATGTCAGATCCTGTTCCGGCATGTGTTTTTCGGTCAGATGCGCTATGTAGGCGGCATTGGCCCAAACCACATCGCCATCTGCCAATTCGCGCCAGATCATCATTGGCGCCTGGGCAGCGATGGCGCGCATCTGGTCAAGCTCTTCGGCAACAGCGCGCTGGGTGATCAGATCTGCGCCAGCCTCGGCGCGTTCGGATTTCGGTTCGGCAACCGTAATGCGGGTGATGCCACCGCGCAATTCGGCATGCACGACAAGGGGTGCCGCATCAATGCCGGTAGACGGCAAGGTCAGGCGACCCAAATTGGAAAGCGCGATGATCTTGGATTCTAGATCAGGAAAGCGGGGCTGAAGATAGGCCATGAGCCGCATCATCGGGCCGCCACGCACGGCACTTGCGGCCAGCAGGGCGCGCGCCGACGGGGTGGCGTCAATCAGGGCGTCGCCATCGAACAAGAAGACCGTCCCAGATTTCTCGTGCGAAAACAGCCCCATCGCCGGAGCGACATTACGCCCCTGAAGGATCGCAAGTACAACAATGCCAAGCAATGCCGCCAGAACCATTGTCGCAAAAAGGCCAAGCCCAAGCGCCCAATCCATTTCCATAATGCAAAATCCCTGCAAGCCGCCAGAACAAACACA
Organism: Pseudorhodobacter sp.; assembly: GCA_031402355.1. Taxonomy (GTDB): domain Bacteria; phylum Pseudomonadota; class Alphaproteobacteria; order Rhodobacterales; family Rhodobacteraceae; genus JACMNW01. Next base: position 13,217 of record JANNSG010000135.1, read on the forward strand.
ACCTAGAAATGAACGAGTTAATGCATAGTTAAGCCTGAGGGCGAAATTCGTTCAGATATGGACCGATCTGTGGCAGTTCTGGGCCCGATCAGGCCTGAAATGGAATATTGGCGCCTTGCCCTGTCAACGGCGGCGCCGCAAGCGCCTCGCGGGGCCAGCGCAGCTCAACGAAGGCGCCGCATTTCGGGGTTGGATCAGGGCTCTTTGTGGCTGCAGGTGCGGCATTTCCAAAAGACAGCTCGGCGCCCGTACGCTCAAGCAATGTTTTGGCAATGAACAGCCCCAGACCCATGCCTTCGTAGTCCGGGCGCCGCGTTCCGTCCTGCTCGGGCGCGCGGGACCGCACAAAGGGCTCGCCGATGCGGCTGATGACCTGGGCCGGAAATCCCGCACCATCATCAATGATCCGCACCAGCAACGCGGTGTCAGACCATTCCGCCTCTATCCAGACGGTGGACTTGGCAAAATCCACCGCATTCTGAATAAGATTGCGCAGGCCGTGAATAACCTCGGGGCGGCGCAAGATGCTGGGATGGACGGAATTGCTGCCCGGCTGCGGCCTAACGACGAAATCCACGCGCTTGCCACGCCCCAGATGCGGTTCGGCAGCCTCGCGAAGCAGCGCCTCAAAGGGCGCTTGGCGCAAATGCAGGTCATCTTTGCCGGCGCGCCCCATGGACCGCAGAATATCGCGGCAGCGATCGGCCTGATCCCGGATCAGCCGGATATCCTCTAACAGATCGGGCCGATCTGCGAGTTCGTCCATCATTTCAGTGCTGACCAGCTTTATTGTGGCCAAGGGTGTGCCAAGTTCATGCGCCGCCGCCGCCACCACTCCGCCAAGATCTGTCAGTTTCTGTTCGCGCGCCAAAGCCATTTGCGTGGCCAGCAGCGCGTTGGACATTGACCTGATCTCCATCGCGACGCGGCGTGCGTATAGCGACAGAAAGCCGATCCCCACCACAATTGAAAGCCAGAACCCGAATTTGAAAATCTGCGGCGTTTCAAGCGGTGTTCCGTCCGGCAATCGCAAAGGCACGTTCGTCAGTGCCGTGAGTGTCACCAGAACAATCGCAAGACCGCCCAGAATGACAGTCGTTCGCAATTCCAGCGCGGTCGCGGAAATTGTTACCGGGGCAAGGATCAACAGCACAAAAGGATTGGCAAGCCCGCCCGTCAGAAACACCAGCAGCGACAGCTGCGTGATGTCAAACATCAACGTCAGCAGTGCCTCCATTTCCGACAATCGCTTGGAGGGCGGATAAACGAATGTCGAAAAAATATTGGCAACAACCGAGGCGCTGATCACCAGGTAGCAAAGCCCGATGGGGAGTTGGATCTGGTAATACCGGACCGCAACGGCAATCGCGGCCAATTGCCCCGCAATTGCCATCCAGCGCAGCAAGATCAGCGTGCGCAGCCGGACCCAATCAGACCGGCTGTTTTCCGCAAGATGGCCCGAAACAAAGCCGGGAACAAAGGTTGCCATGCGCGATCGACCCTTTTGGTGCGTCAACGTCAGTGTTATGTCTGTCCGTGCCTCAGATCATTGCACGCAAGCGATGTGCCCGAAAGAGACCTGCCATGACAAAGATCACAGCCATCGTCGCCGCAGCGGGGATTGCAGCACTTTTAGGGGGGACTGCCGGATATCTCTGGTTTGCCGGATCAAGCGGTGACCCTTTGGCCCATTGCCGGGGTGGCCAGGTGGCAGGCGGCGCGATCGGCGGCCCGTTCACATTGGTCAACACGGCAGGCGAAACCGTTTCCGACAAGGATGTTCTGGCCAAACCTGCCCTGGTGTATTTTGGCTATACCTTCTGCCCCGATGTCTGCCCGCTGGACGCCCAAAGAAATGCTGACGCCGTTGATATTCTGGCGCAGCGCGGCATCGACGTCACACCGATTTTCATAACGATAGACCCCGCCCGCGATACACCAAAGGCCTTGGCGGACTTCACTTCGGCGATCAGCCCGAAGATGATCGGCCTGACCGGATCGCCAGAGCAGGTAAAGGCGGCATCGGTTTCATATAAGACCTATTTCAAGCAGCAACCCGCTGATAACGAATATTATCTGATGGATCACACCACCTATACCTATTTCATGTTGCCCGGGTCGGGATTTACCGAATTCTTTGATCGGGATATCTCGGCCGAAATGATGGCGGATAAAGTGGCCTGTTTTCTGGAAGCCAGATGATTGACGGCTTGGTCAACCGCATTAAATGCTATCGCAAGCAAAGATAAAACGAGGCAAGATCATGATGGATGTCAGCAGACCGGACCTTGGTGATGACTGCACTTTATTGCTTGTGGATGATGATGCGGTCTTCGTTGGCCGACTTTCCAAAGCCATGGAAAAGCGCGGTTTTATCCCCGATGTCGCAACAAGCGTGGCCGCAGGCAAGGCCGCCGCAAAGGCGCGCCCGCCCGCTTATGCCGTGGTCGATCTGCGGCTGGAGGATGGCAATGGTCTGGATGTCGTGGAAACCCTGCGGGAACGCCGCCCTGATTGCCGTATTGTTGTTTTGACCGGATACGGGGCAATAGCCACTGCCGTTGCGGCGGTCAAAATTGGTGCGCTTGATTATTTGTCCAAACCAGCAGACGCGAATGACGTGACCAGCGCCTTGCTCGCAAAGGGCGCAGGATTGCCCGCGCCCCCTGAAAACCCGATGTCGGCAGATCGGGTGCGCTGGGAACATATTCAAAGGGTTCATGAAATGTGCGACCGCAATGTATCTGAAACGGCAAGACGTCTCAGCATGCACCGCAGAACGCTGCAACGCATTCTTGCAAAGCGCAGCCCGCGTTAAAGGCGGGTATTGGTCTTTGACTTGCAGTTTTGTATTGCGTGCATTAGGTCTTGATAAAATAATTATAGGATGCGCGCGATGACCATTGATCTCAATTCCCTAAGCCTGAAGGATCTCAAGGACCTGCAATCAAAAGTAAAGAAAGCGATTGATGGTTTTGAAGATCGCAAACGCAAAGATGCACTCGCAAAAGTTGAGGAAACCGCCCGTGCACTGGGCTTCAATCTGGCAGAACTGACCGGCTCTGCGACCCCAAGAAAACGGTCGCCAGCGGTTCCGAAATACGCAAACCCTGCTGACAAGACCGAAACCTGGTCAGGCCGTGGCCGCAAGCCGCGCTGGTTTGCCGCAGCCCTGAAAGCTGGCAAAAAGCCGGAACAGATGGCGATCTGAATTTTTGAGAATTCGACAATGAAGTCCGCGTTAAACCGCGGCCTTCAGCCATTTAATGAACGTCTTGATCTCAGCCCGTTTTGGCCCCGGACGGGTGACGACATAATAGGCAAGGCTGTCATCACGGATCGACCCGACGATGACTAAAGTTCCATTTTCAACATCCTGTTCGACCAAGGCTGCCGCTTCGACATGCAGGCCGTAACCTTGGCGGGCGGCTTGAAGGGATAGCTCTTCCGTCGGAATGTAGGAAATATTCATTGCATCGGGCTGCAGGCCAAAACTTTTCAGCCACGCCAGCGCTTCGGGCCAATCAGGTTCGATCACCCAATCCATCGCAGACATTTCAGCATGGGTCAGATTGGTTCGGCCTTCCAGCAGGCTTGGCGCGCCGACGATAACGTAATGGGCGGCGGTCAGAAAGTCTGCCTCCAGCCCCGGCCAGATGCCATTGCCAAAGCGGATGGCAAGATCCATCGGTTCGCGGCGCAGATCGACGAGGCGCTTATCGGGGTGGATGGACAACGGCACTTCGGGATGCGCCGCCCAGAACGCCCCAAGGCGCGGCATCAGCCATTGCGCGGCAAAGGCCGGGGTCATCGTCACCCGCAGTGGCGCGTCTTTGTCGAAGCTGCGCAAATTGGCAAGGCCCGCGTCGATAATGCGAAAACCTTCGGCCAAAGCGGTTGACAGTTTTACCCCTTCACCGGTCAGCGCAAGCCCCCTCCCTTCGCGGTAAACAAGCGCGTGGCCAAGGTGATCTTCCAGTCCACGCACCTGCTGTGCGACAGCGGCATGGGTGACGTTCAGCACACGGGCGCCAGCCGAAAAACTTTGCAACCGTGATGCCGCCTCAAACGCGCGCAAGGCGGTGAGGGAGGGGAAGGTTTTCCAATCTATCGCCATATGTGGGCCGCCATATGTTAGCCAGACTAACAGACATGCAAAATCTCTGATTTGTCAAATAGGCCGTATCTCGCTATCAAAAGCCATGACATATCGCAAAAAGGAGCAAGTCATGTTACATATATTCGCAGATGCGCTGCTGATTGCAGCCCGGATGGAACCGATGCGGCCCACTGAGTCGCGCACCCGGCCCGAGCCCGAAGCAGAAGCAAAGGCCGCCCGCAGGTGGTTCAGCCTGACTGGCCTGAAGTTCTAACCGCAGGCCGCAAGCAATACCGAATGCCGTGCCACATAGTCCGCCCGTACCACTGCGGGCGGACGCAAACGTATTTCCAGCCCGCGCAAAACTGCCGTTTCAGGCCGCCCAAACAGCTTGTCCGCCTCAGATTCCGTAAACCCCGCGATTTGCACGGCCTCCAGCCATGCTGATACCTTGTCCGCCAGTTTGATGGCCTTTTTCACAGCCAAAGGCAGCGTTGCAGGCAAGCCAAACCGCAGATGCACGGCGGCGGTAAGGCGCAGATCAAGTTCGCCGTAGCCCGGCCCCACAGCGGCCTTAACCGGGCTGATCATATCGCCAATCACATATTCCGGCGCATCATGCAGCAGGGCGGCCAAGCGCCATTTGGCAGGCGGGTCACCCAAGCGGCCATAAATCTGTTCCACCAACAGTGAATGTTCCGCCACCGAATAGGGCCAATCTCCGCGCGTCTGCCCGTTCCAGCGCGCCACAAAAGCCAACCCATGTGCGATATCTTCCACCTCGATATCCATTGGCGTCGGGTCCAGCAGATCAAGCCTGCGGCCCGAAAGCATCCGTTGCCACGCGCGGGGTTGTTTCATGGGATGTTCCTTTAGCGCGTGTAGTTGTCGAAGGGCCTTTGTAATGCTATCTCCCCCGCAACCCAAGGATCAAGGAGAGCGGCAGATGCCGAAAGATTACATCGTCAAGGATATCGCGCTGGCCGAATTTGGCCGCAAGGAATTGGTGATTGCCGAAACCGAAATGCCGGGCCTGATGGCCTGCCGCGAGGAATTTGGCGAAACCAAACCGCTGAAAGGCGCGCGGATTGTCGGGTCTTTGCACATGACCATTCAAACCGCCGCGCTGATTGAAACGCTGGTGACCCTTGGTGCCGATGTGCGCTGGGCGTCGTGCAACATCTTCTCAACTCAGGATCACGCGGCGGCGGCAATTGCGGCGGCGGGCATTCCGGTGTTTGCGATCAAAGGCCAGACCCTGACCGAGCATTGGGATTATCTTGATCGGTCGTTCATGTTCCCCGAGGGTGCCAACATGATTCTTGACGACGGCGGCGATGCGACGCTGTACGTGCTGCTTGGCGCGCGGATGGAGGCGGGCGAAGACGTTCTTTCCGTGCCGCAATCCGAAGAAGAAGAAGTGATCAAGCAGCAAATCCAAAAGCGGATGAAGCAAAGCCCCGGTTGGTTTGCCAAGACGCGCGAAGCCATCAAGGGCGTGTCGGAAGAAACCACCACAGGCGTTCATCGCTTGTATGATCTGCACAAGAAGAGCCAACTGCCTTTCCCGGCGATCAACGTGAATGATTCCGTGACCAAATCGAAATTCGATAACAAATACGGCTGCAAGGAAAGCCTCGTAGACGGCATTCGCCGCGCGACTGACACCATGATGGCGGGCAAAGTGGCTGTGGTGTGCGGGTATGGCGATGTGGGCAAGGGTTCTGCGGCATCGCTGCAGGGCGCAGGTGCGCGCGTGAAAGTAACCGAAGTAGACCCGATCTGCGCCCTGCAAGCGGCGATGGACGGGTTTGAAGTGGTGCTGCTGGAAGATGTGGTTGGTGCTGCCGACATCTTTATCACCACCACCGGCAACCGGGATGTCATCCGCATCGAACATATCCGCGAAATGAAGGATATGGCGATCGTTGGCAACATCGGCCACTTTGATAATGAAATTCAGGTGGCGGCGCTAAAGAACCACAAGTGGACCAATATCAAAGAACAGGTCGATATGATCGAGATGCCAAATGGCAACCGGATCATCCTGCTGTCGGAAGGCCGTCTTTTGAACCTTGGCAATGCCACAGGCCATCCGTCATTCGTGATGTCAGCGTCGTTCACCAATCAGGTTCTGGCGCAGATTGAACTGTGGACCAAAGGCAACGAATACCAGCCCGGCGTCTACATTCTGCCGAAAGAGCTGGACGAAAAAGTCGCCCGTCTGCACCTGAAGAAAATCGGTGTGAAGCTGACAGAACTGCGCAAGGATCAGGCCGATTACATCGGTGTCAATGTGGCCGGACCGTTCAAATCGGAACATTACCGCTACTGAAGCAAGGTCCCTTTGCCCCCTTGCTTGGGGGCAAAGGGATTACTCAGTCATTCAGTGCATCAAGGCCATCACGGTCAATCGCTGTGATAATTGCCTCAGCCGACGAAGGTGCGGCCGCCCCCTGCAACCGCAAAACGGCCCGATTGGTCAGCGCCACTGCGATCTTCACCGCATTGGGCGCATAAATATCGGTTCCGATCGGGCGGGCGACCAGACTCTTCCCGGCAGGTTTCGTCTGGTTTGTAACCTCGATCCCGCCAAGCGTCAGCCGCTCCAGAATTTCACCGGATTCTAGCGATTTCTCTTCGGTCGCGGCCAGGCTTTCGACCCAGCCAGCCGGGTCATTGGGTGAACCCAACGCGCTGCGCTCGGGCAAATGATCCAACTGCACATTCAGAAACTGACCATTCCCGTTAAGATAAACTGCTGAAGTGCGGTTTTTGGCCAGAACTTTTTGTTCCATATCGGGTGCGGCCCGCGATTCCAGATACTGCGAAAGGTGCTTGAACCCCAAATTTTCCTCAATAGGAAAAACGCCATCGCCCTGCGGCCACCGCGCTTTGATGGCATCCAATGCGTCTGGCAAAGCTGCATCCTCAGCGGTTACCCGAACCCAGCCGTCGGGGGCGGGGGGCAGAAAATTGATTGGGTTGCGACCCCCTTCAGGCGAGGTCGAAAACAAAAAACCCGCTAGGCGTTCGATCACGCCAGGCTCAGCCGGGGCCACATCTTTGCCCTGCAGGTTTGCCTGAACCTCGCGCGCCATAGCAAGCGGCCCTTCCGCAATTTTGGCCGCGACGGCCATGACACCAAGCGCAATGGCCCCGGCGCCAACCAAGCCGACCAGAACAAGGGCCAGTAGCCATAGGTTTGTCGGGTTTGATTTTGGTGCAAAATTCGGCATCAGCCCGCGCCCTGGGCCGCCAGCCGGGCTGGCTTCTGCTCGGGTCTCGCGGATTCGCCGAAGACGGTCTTCAAATGAGTCCTTGTCCGATGACATCTGCCCAATACCCCATGATGTACGCGTCTCCACAGGGTAAAGCTTGTCGTCCGAACCGGGCAAATGTTGGACAAAAAGGTGATCAACCCCAGCTTTGTTCGCCAAGGCAGCGCACTTAAACGGGCGGCGTGATTGCAACAGGGCAGGGGCAATCACGCAGCCCCGCTTTCCCTTGAATCCGGTCTGGGCTAGGTTTCGTTCAAAATCGGCAAAAAGGGGCAGGCCATGGAACTTAGCAAACGCGACAAGCTGCGCGACCGTATGTTGGCCGGGCTGCCCAAAGGGGCCGTCGTCGCCGAAATCGGCGTCTGGGAAGGCTTCTTTTCCGGGCGGATCATGGAAATTTGCCAGCCCGCCAAGCTGCACCTGATCGACCCCTGGCTTTATATGCCGCAATTCGCAAATACCGGTTTTGGCCGCAAGAAGAACGAACACCTGATGGAACAGAAATGGCTTGATGTCGTAGCCCGGTTCAAAGATGACCCGCGCGTGGCTGTGCATCGCGGCCTGTCAGAGGCGGTGCTGGGCAGCATGCCCGATGGCAGTCTGGACTGGGTCTATATCGACGCCAACCATAACGAACCCTTTATCGGCAACGATCTGGCACTGTGTCTGGCCAAGGTCAAACATGACGGCATCATTGCGGGCGATGATTTCAACTGGCAGTCCGACCAAAGCGGCGCTCCGGTGAAACATGCCGTCGAAAAGATGCTTGCGGAACTGGGCAATCAGGCCAGCCTGACGCTGATGGCAAACCAGTATGTCATCAAGCTGAACCGCGCACAGCCAAAACCCGCCAAGGGGAAAAAGGCCTGAATTTTCCCTTTGTGACAGCCGGGGATTCGCCTAAGCTTCGGGCGCGAGAAGACCGATGAAACAAAAAATCGACCTGACAGGGTTGGAACGAGGAGCTGCCGAATGAGCAAAAGAGATGACCTGATCGCGAAATATGCCGACGATCTGACAAGTAAATGCAAGATGAAGCCGGACATGGCGCTGTTGACCAAAGTAACCATCGGCTGCGGTCCGGCGATTTACAACGCCGACAGTTCCACCGTGGCAGGCACCGATGCGTCAGAACTGGAAACCGTGAAGAACAATTTCCTGATGAAGAAACTTGGTATGGCAGACAGCCCAAAGCTGATGGATGCCATCAATGCCGTGATCGACACCTATGGCCGCGCCGAACGCAACAAGTATCGCGCCGTGGTCTACTACATGCTGGTCAAGCATTTCGGCAAGGAATCGGTCTACAAATAACGCCGGGCCATCAGTATGCCCTTCGCCCGTAGTCAAAAGCTGCGGGCGTTTTGGTTTCTGCCGGGTTACCCGTTCCGCATGGATTTGCGGCAAGTTCTAGCTGTTTGGTCGTTGCGCGCCGCGCGGCACCTGCGCTATGGTCCTTGGACAGGGTAGTACACCCGGGACCTTTTTCAGAACACGTGTGGTGCTAAGGGAGCACGTGGGGTGGATGGAGGGTCCTGAGGGGTCGGGACCCTCCAATTTCCACAACAGAAGTCGCAGTCAGAACAGGTTCAGGATCATTCCCATGATCGCGCAGCCGACAATGGCATTGACGCCGTCAACAACCGTCAACGAAGATTTTCGCATTGCAAAGGCATAGTTCATCGCCATCCAGGGGGTGATGAAAAATGCGCCGACGCCAAGGCCCGCTACCAACCCGCCGCCAACCGTCACGACGCCCGATGTCTGAAACATATGCCGCATCATGCCTGCGACCAGGATCATCGCTGCAATTCCGATCACAAAGGGCATCGCACTGCCGCTGCCTTTAGGCTTGCCATTGGCATCCATTTCAATCTCGGCGGCGGCCATCCACGGCTTTGCCATCGTCGTGTACCAGATCGCCCCGAATGCAAATGCACCGATCGCTGCGGCAATCACGTTCAAGTATTCCATCGTCCCTCTCCTTGCTGTTTTCCGGCAAGATACGCCGAAGGGCGCTGGCAGGCTACAAATTTACGGGGCAATTCCGCCCATGCCGCAAACAATGCGCCATTCTTCCGCCGTCACAGGCTGAACGGAAAGGCGGGAATTGTTGATCAGCACCATCTTTTCCAATCCGGGCTGAATTTTACAGGCGTCCAGCGTAACTGACGTCAGCATTGGCCGAATGGCGCGGATCATCACGCAATCCCAGCGCGGATCGTCTGTAGTGCTGTCGGGCAGGCTGGTGCGGCAGACCTCGACAATACCCACCACCGCCTTGCCGATGTTGGAATGGTAATAAAACCCCTGGTCACCAACCACCATCGCGCGCATATTGTTGCGGGCCTGATAGTTGCGCACTCCGTGCCATTCCTCGCCGGCGTCGCCGCGCGCGACCTGGTCATCCCAGCTCCATGTATCGGGCTCGGATTTGAACAACCAGTGGTTCATCCCACCACCTTTTTCCATTCGGTAATGGTCACGGATTGAAACAAACCGGCCTGCGAATAAGGGTCTAAAATGGCCCAATTCTGCGCCTCTGCCAGGCTTTCTACGCTTAGAATGATCAAAGACCCGGTCATTTGCCCTTCCGAGTTCAGAAACGGCCCCGCCATTTCAACCACGCCCGTCGTGGCAATATGCGCCAAATGCGCCGGGCGATTATCAACACGGGTCTGCAAGGCACCGGCTTTGTCGATACAGATAAGGGCAACACGCATGGGCTATTCCTGTTTCAAAGGGCGCGACAAAAGCGATTGGATGGCATCTGGCAGGGCAATCTGCCCGCTGGTCAAAGCAGCAACCATGGAAATGACCGGCAGATCAAGGCCCTGCTTTACTGCAATCCTGACAATCGCCTGTGCAGTTGGTACCCCTTCAACCGTGATCCCCTGATCGAACGCAGCGCCCGCGCCCAAAGCCTGCCCGTACCGGAAATTGCGCGATTGATCCGATGTGCAGGTCAAGACCAGATCGCCAAATCCCGACAATCCGGCCAGCGTCTCTGCCTTCGCACCACGCGCCACCGCAAACCGGACCATTTCGGCATAGCCCCGGGTCATCAGGGCCGCGCGCGCCGACAGGCCAAGGCCTGCGCCGATAACCACCCCAGCCGCAATTGCGATCACGTTTTTCAAAGCGCCGCCCAGCTCCGCGCCAATAACATCGGTGGTGCGGTAAATCCGCAAAGTTGGTGTCGCCAACATCATCTGCATTGCTTCTGCACCCCATGCATCGACACAGGCCAAAGTCATCGCCGTCGGCAAACCCGCCGCAATATCCGCCGCAAACCCGGGGCCGGTCAGCAGGCCGACTTTTGCGCCGCGAACGGCGTCGGCGATAACAGCAACGGCACCTCTGCCGGTGGCCAGATCAATGCCCTTGGCACAAGAAATCACCGGGCCGCGTGTCAGCAATCGTCCGTGCGCTGCCAGCCATTCCGCCTGTACCTGCATCGGCAACGCCAACAGCGTCAGCCCCGCGTCTGGATGCGGTTGATCAGCCAAACCCACCCCGTCAGGCAACCGCACACCGGGCAACCGCAGGCTTTCCCGGCGCGTCATCAGCCCCCGATCCCGGCCAACAAGCGTGACCGTCTTGCCAGCCCGGCCAAGCACCACGGCCAAAGCCGTGCCAAAGGCCCCGGCACCGATGATTTGCACCCGAGTCACGCCTTGGCCCCCTTTTTGCCGGACCCCAGCATCGCCGGGCTGGCACTGTCCAGCGGCCAGCGTGGGCGTGCGGCAAGGTCCATGCCGTCCCGCGCGCCAATCCGGTACCTCTCGATCCCGGCCCAGGCGATCATCGCCGCATTGTCTGTGCAAAGCGCCAGGGGTGGGGCAAGGAACTGCCACCCCAATTCCGTGCAAACAGTCTCTAGTGCTGCCCTTATGACACTGTTTGCCGCCACGCCGCCGGCAACGGCAAAGGCCCGCGCCTGATGTTCCCCGGTCAGGGCGCGTCTGGTCTTTGCGGCCAGCACATCGGCAACCGCTGCTTGAAACCCGGCACACAGATCGCGCCGATCCTGCCGCTCAAGGCCGCCTTGCGCCAATATCAGCGCATCGCGGGCGCGCAGAACCGCGGTCTTCAGACCCGAGAATGAAAGATCGCATCCGGGCCGGTCCAGCAACGGGCGCGGAAAGCCAAACCGCGCCTGATTGCCAAGGCGGGCCTCCGCCTCGACCGCCGGGCCGCCGGGCTGCGGCAGCGCAAGAAGTTTGGCGATCTTGTCAAAGGCCTCACCGGGGGCATCGTCGATCGTTCCCCCCAGCCGGACAAAGTCATC
>JANNSG010000136.1:0-73116 GCA_031402355.1 Pseudorhodobacter sp.
ATTTCTATAATTCAACTATATGGTTGAACGAATCATAGCAGACCCGCTTACCCTTGCCCTGAAAGCCGCCAGCGATCCCACGCGGCGGTCAATCCTGACCCATCTTGCCCAAGAAGGCCCTGCCCGTGTCACCGAAATCGCGGCCCGTTTTGATATCAGCCTGAACGCCGTCTCCAAGCACATCATGGTGCTGGAAAGCGCGGGGTTGGTCAGCCGTCGAACGCAATGGCGCGAACATCTGATCGAGGTGCAGATGGGGCCACTTGCCGAAATCGACCGTTGGTTCGCCGGATTGCGCTCTATCTGGGACCAAAGATTAGAAGCCCTCGACTCCCTTATCACAAAGGAATCCGACAATGATTGATCTATCACTCACCTGCCGCCGCATCATAAATGCCAGCCCCGAAAAGGTATATAGCGCATGGCTCAACCCCGACATGATCTTGAAATACATGACATTCGGCCCTGAAATGGCCTGCCAGAACGCCAAATCCGACCCTCGCGTCGGGGGACGTTTCTCGTTTGATATGGTGGGCGAGAACCGCAATGCACATGCCGGCACCTATCTGGTGTTGGATCCGCATTCCCACATCGCATTTTCATGGGAAACCCCATGGTCCGCCCCCGAAAGCCGCGTTGATTTGCGGCTCACCCCAGTGCCCAATGGCACCGAAGTCGAGCTGACCCATGTAAAATTCCTTTCCGAACAATCCCGCGATGGCCATTTGAAGGGCTGGACGGGTATCTTTGAACGTCTGAACGCACTGTTGGGCTGAAACGATAACCTGATACATCTGACTTTGCTTGCCCTGCACCAGCAAGTTAGTGCGGCCGGCCGGGCCGGGTACGGCTTTGCAGATGTACCCAGCCCCGTTCTGCAACGCTCAGCATGCCGATCACAACGACAAATGTAGCCAGATTTCCATAGCCCCGCAGAAAAGTCCCGGTGATCCAGCCGGGTATGTAAAGGTACAGCCAGTAGCTGGCCAGGGCCAGCAGCCCGGCAAAGACAAGTCCCGCCAGATGCCAAACGATTGCAGATCGCACCTGTTGGGACATCACAGTCTCCGTGCCGAACCGGTATCAACCCTGAAGATCAGCAAATCATCCCGACGTTCCAATGTGCCCTCCATTTCAACCGGCACCGCCGTCATGTCGTAAAGCGAGTCCGGCATCGGGCCGCCGTCTTCGGCCGCCAGCAGTACCACCATCGCGCCTTCAACGGGTAGTTCCATCACCAGGACGGGCGGCAACCCGGTCAGAATGCACAGATTGGCGCAGGCCTTGTGCGCGAGCCCCGTCCCGGGTTTCATGGCACCCGCATAGCATTTGCCGTCGCAAATTTCGCCGGTCAGCCGCCACCGACCCAGATCTTCAGCCGGTCCGGGCACAAATTCTGCCGCGGTCGCGGCGTGTCTTGCAACGCCGGTATCGGTGACCAGCAACATGTCCAGATCGCCGCGCCGCACGAATATTCCACCGACGTCCACGGCATCAGTTCCAGCCTGACTGGCCTGGCCCTGAACCCCGAATTTCTGCTGCCCCCCCAAAAGGATCGCCCGTGCGGGGCTGTCATTTTGCGCGCTGACGCGAAGGATCGGATAGGGTAGCGGATCAATCACCCCCGTCAGCACACCACCACGCAGATCATTGGCGTATCGCCCCGGGCCGGGATCTGCGGCACCAAGCGGAAGGACAAGCGCCATCACGGCCAAAAGGAAGACTATTCCCGCCCCAGCAGCTAACGCAAATCTTTTGATGTCTGAGGGGACTTTCTTGAAATATCCCACAAAGAACGGATCGGATGGTTTCGCAGTCATGCCGCCCCCTCCGTCAACGCGATCAGAACAGGCTCGACCACCGTGCCAAATGGCAGGGCAACCGGATCGACCCAGATCGTGCTTGCCTCCAGCCGCACCCGGTACTTGCGGACCCTTTCCTTGAAGGGCGGCGGTGAACAGCCGTCCTCCAGCCGGTACTGATAGCCGTGCCAGGGGCAGGTCACCAAACCCAGCACCACTTTTCCTTCACCGATCGGGCCGCCCTGGTGCGAACAGACGTTCGACAACGCCGACAGTTTTCCTTTGAACTTGAACACCGCGATCCTTTCGCCGCCTGCCCCGGCCCCGATCAGCGCTCGACCTTCGGAAAAATCCTGCAGATCGCCGAACCTGACCCACCCATCAAGGACGGAACTTGCATCTTGAACCCGGTCCTTGCGAAGCTCCCGCAGCCCAGTCAACAGATGTAGAGTGACCAGCAAAGTCATGCTGGCCGCCACGACAATCATCATCACCGGATTGCCAGCCCCTGCCAGCGGCCCCAGCGCCACATGCAGCACGATAGACCCATAGGCCGCATACACCAGCATATGCAGCGTTTTCCAGACCCGTGCTGTCAGGAACGACAGCCAGAAATCATGACTCGTAGCGGCCATCACCACCAGCGCCACAAGACCGAAGACGCCGAAAATCTCGAACGGAAAACCGCCGATCTGGGCGTAGCTGGTGTTCGCTGTGAATAGTCCCTCCAGCTTGGATTGGGGCGCGAATGCGAAATACCAGTCCAGCACCGCCATTGCATGTGTAAAGGCCACGATGGCCGTGACAACGCCAAAGTGCCGCCTGTTGTATAGCAACGGCAAAAACCGGGTATCCAGTCGCGCCAGCGGACCAATGGCCAGCACCAGCGTCAGCAAGATGAAGGCAAGGCTGCCAAAGGCCCGTATCCGGTAGATCGGCGCATTGACCGATGCAACAGACTGCGCCAGCCTCGGGGCCAAATTCAAGAACAACAAAAGATATCCCGCAACCCCCAACAGCAACAGGGCATCATAAATCAGCTTGTTGCGGTTCCAGATGACCGGTTTGTAGGAATGGCTCATCCTGTGTCCCCTTCTGCAGCGGGCACAGCATCCAATCGTACGGGCGCGCGCTCATAAGCCGGACCCGGCGAAAAGGCCAGGATCACGAAAATTGACAGCGGCAGTACAACCGCAAGCAAGGCCCATATCCGGACATGCGCCCGCCTTTGCCGCCGGATCATGGCTTGTCTTCGCCGGCCTGCGCCAGCGCGATCCAACGCATCAGCACGAGCGGCCACAACATAATCAGTCCGGGCAACAACAGCGGCCGCACGGCATATGCGCCCTTGGCCGCACCATCAATCCGATCAATTCCAAAGACCAGGAAGATCAGGGCTATGGCAAAACCTATGCCGCCATAGATGCCAAACCCTATGGAAATTGCGTCCGACATAGAGCCCCTCAGTTCAGACCAAAGCAGTGGCGGGAATCGCAGCCCCCGTCACCACTGCTCCGGCAGGAGACACCAAATAGCCTATCAGTTGTGCTATGGAATTTGGCGAAATCCAGATGCCAGGCTTGGCGTCTGGCATGGATGCCCGGTTGACGGGCGTATCAATAGTACCGGGCAATACACAGTTTGCCGTGATCCTGTCGGCCCGGTGTTCTGCCGCAATGGTCTCAACCACCCGCATCACCGCCGCCTTGGAGGCCGCATATGCCGCCTGCCCTGACGTGGCCTTGATCCCGGGTTGGGCTGCGATATGCACGATCCGCCCATATCCGGCAGCTTTCATGGCCGGCAGCACGGCGACAGAGGTGATCAATGCAATCTTTGCATTCAAAAGCATCATCAGGTCCCATTGATCCAGCGATTTCTCAATGACCTTCCCGGTTGCAAAGCCACCCACCGTGTTCACCAGCCCTGTGACTTTGCCAAATCGCGCAACCGCTTCCGCTACAACCCCATCCACCGAGGCTTTATTGGTCAGATCGCGCCCGCCAAGCATCAACAGCTGGTTTGGGTCCAACCCCTGGGTGATCAAATGGAAATTGTCTTCTGACCGATCAACACAGATCACTCTGGCGCCTTTTTCCACCAGGACCCGCGCCACGACCGATCCCAGATTGCCCGAGGCCCCCGTCACGATTATGCATTCATTCGACAGCGTCATCATTGTTCCCTCAGGTTGGATATTTGTTATATCGGAGGCCAAGGGATTGCCCGAAATCCCGCGCTCTGACAACTGATTCAACAAACGGGTCGCACCTTTGTGTCGGTTCCCCTTGTATGCAACGGACCAAGTCAGTGCAAATGGGTTGCGGTCTGCTAAGGTGGCGGTCGGTGGCGGCGATCAGGTCCGCCGCCGCTATTGCCCGTATTCGATTTTAAACCTAACGTTCGCGCGCATCGATTGAAAGACTGTGGATGGCCGAACACCCCGCCCGACGCCGCCTTGCCGCCATTCTAGCCGCCGACGTGGTGGGCTATTCCAGCCTGATGGAGGCCAACGAGGAGCGCACGCTGGCGGCGCTTAGACATCACCGGCACGCGTTTTTTGACCCCACAATAGCGAAGCATGGCGGGCGCATTTTCAAGGAAATGGGCGACGGGTTTCTGGTGGAATTTGCCAGCGTTCTGAATGCGGTGCGCTGCGCGGTGGAGATTCAGGCAGGCATGGCTCTGCGCAATCAGGACCTGCCGGGGGATCGCCGCATTATCTTCCGCATCGGGGTCAACCTGGGCGATGTCATCATCGAAGGGGATGACCTGCACGGCGACGGGGTGAATGTGGCCACAAGGCTTGAAGGGTTGGCCGAGCCGGGTGGCATCTGCCTTTCGGCCACCGTGCATGAACAGGTAAAACGCCGGATGGAGGCCGTGTTCGACGATCTGGGGCCGCAAACGCTCAAGAATATCGCCGAACCTTTGCAGGTGTTTCGCGTTCGCATGGCGCCGGGTGAGCTTGCCGCACTCGCCTTGCCCGACAAGCCCTCGATCGCGGTATTGCCCTTCGTCAACATGAGCACGGACCCGGAGTACGAGTTTTTCGTCGATGGATTGACCGAGGATCTGATCACCGATCTGTCGCGCAACCCGGGCCTGTTCGTGATCGCACGTAATTCCAGTTTTGCCTACAAGGGTAAACCTACGGATGCGCGCCGCATCGCGCGGGAATTGGGGGTGCGCTATCTGTTGGAAGGCTCGGCCCGCCGCGCGGGAGGGCGGGTGCGGATCAATGTGCAGTTGATCGACAGCATCGGGGGCGGGCATCTTTGGGCCGAACGCTTTGACCGTGAAATAGAGGACATCTTTGATCTGCAGGACGCGGTGACGGCGCGGATTGCGACGGAACTGGTCGGGCGGCTGGTGGCGGCCCCTGCCCGCCGGCGCACCGCCAGCATCGAGGCTTATGACCTGTGCGTGCGGGGCCGGATTCTGGTTTCGAACGGCCCGGGCAATCCCGTGACGCAGAATGAAGGCGCGATGGCGCTTGAACGCGCGTTGGCGCAGGATCCGACCTATGCCGAACCGCACCGATGGATTGCATTCAGTCACCTGTCGCGCTGGGTGCACAGCATGGAGCCGGAAAGTCTGCATCGTGCACTTGCCGTCGAACACAGCCGCGCCGCCGTGGCACTGGATCCGAACGATGCGGGCAATCACTGGGTAAGGGCCTATGTGCTGTCTTATGAACATCTGGTGCCCGAGTTCGAGCGCGCCTTTGCAACGGCGCTGGCGCTGGACCCGAACAATGCCGACGCCTGGATCGCCTTTGCCGATATCTGCGCGGTGCAAGGGAAAGCAGTTGTGGCGCTGGACGCAATGGAACGGGCTATTCGCCTCGAACCGCACCCTCCGGGTTTCTATTACTGGATTCAGGGGTTCGTGCTCTATTGCGACCGCCAGTATGAGGCTGCGATCAGCACCCTGCGGCGGACTGAAGTTTTCGGCGGCGTTGGGCACCGCACCTTGGCGGCAGCGCTGGCACAACTGGGCGAAACTGACGAGGCGGTGAGGGAAGGCGCGCTGTTCCGCGCGAAGACGCCGGAGTTCAGGATAGGCAGATGGCTTGCGATGCATGCCTACGGTGATGCCACGACACTTGCGCATTTCGCGGATGGCTGTCGCAAAGCGGGGCTGCCGGAATGACAGACGCCGTCGACCGCCGCCTTGCCGCGATCCTTGCAGCCGATTTGCTGGGCTATTCCCGGCTGATGGAGGCCAACGAAGAACGCACGATGGCCGCCCTGAAACACCACCGGCGCGAGTTCTTTGATCCCACCATGGCCAGGCACAGCGGGTGCGTCTTCAAGATGACGGACGACAGGTTTTTGTTAGGTTTCGCAAATGACCACTGACGCCCGAAACTGGTTTCAGATCGATCCTGATTTCGTCTCGATCCGCAGCCATATGCGCTGGCTAGCGTTGTTTGATATGGCATTTTGAAAGGCGTCGGCATGCAATTAACTCTGCGCCACAAAATGTATGAAATAGTCGAGCCGGGTTTGAAAAATACCCCGGTGGGCGCGCTTTTCACCCGAACCGGCATCATTTGCATCGTCGTCAGCGTGGCTCTGGCGGTTATGTCCACTCTGCCTGGCCTTACCGAAACCCAACGAGCGGGCCTGCGCCAAGCCGAGTTTGCTTTCGGCGGCTGGTTTGTCTTGGAATATCTGTTGCGGCTGTACACCGCCGCCGAACACCCGCTTTTCAGCCGGGATGGCACTTGGCGCGGGGCACTACGTTATGCAGCGACGCCGCTGATGCTTTTGGATCTGGCTGGTTTGATACCACTGATATTGCTGATCACGGCGCCACATATGACGCCTCTGATCTTGCTTTTCCAGGTTCTCCGTTTCTTTCGACTGTCGCGTTATTCACCGGCACTGGCCACCGTGGGGCGGGTGCTCGCAGCCGAGTGGCGCAGTCTGATGGCGACAGGCCTGATCGGGCTGGGGATGTTGCTGGTCTCGTCGACAGCGATGTACTTGCTGGAACACAGGGTTCAACCGGAAAAATTCGCCAGCATCCCGGATGCCATGTATTGGGCAATCGTCACCTTGGCGACTGTTGGCTACGGCGATGTCGTCCCGATCACCGGGGCCGGAAAGATAGCCTCGGGATTTGTGATCATCGCAGGTTTGATCTTTTTTGCGTTGCCTATTGCCATCATTGCCTCCAGCTTTCTTGCAGAAATGCGGCGAAGGGAATTCAACATCAGCTATGGCATGGTCGCGCGGGTTCCGCTGTTTGCGTCACTGGAAGCAATCGCCATTTCAGAATTGGCAAGCATGCTAAAGGCCCGCAAGGTGCCGCGCGACGCTGTGATCCTCCGAAAAGGGGATGAAGGCGAAAGCATGTTCTTTATCTTGCAAGGCAAGGTCGAGGTCGTGGTGCCGGATGGTGAAGTCATTCTCAAGCAAGGTGATTTCTTTGGCGAAATGGCCGTAATCGGGCGCATAAAGCGGTCCGCGACAGTGATCGCGCGCCAGGCCTGCGAGCTGCTGGTCCTGGACGCGGGCGATCTCTTGCGGCTGATGGACCAGAACCCGGCCGTCGAACGTGTTCTGATGGACGAAATCGCCGCACGCAAAGCCCGGATCTCGCAAGGTTGAAATGATCAGACACGGCTGGGGCAACGACGGGCGTGTGCCCCCGAAGTTTGGCAATCCCATCTCCCTTTTCCACCGCCAATGCGGCATCGTGCCGGGCTTTACTTGTCGCCCCGGATGGAACAGGTAATGGCGCTACGGCAAGTCCACCACCGGCAAGCTCTCATGAGATGATGATGACGTTATTCGACAGGCTGTCGCTTTCGGCGCAATTGCCGATCTTGCAGGAATTGGCGGTGCAGGCCACGCAACGTTATTCCCTGCCATCTGATCTGGATACCAGCTTGATCAATCTTTCTGAAAACGCCACCTATTCGCTGCAGGCAAAGGGGGGCGCGCGCTGGGCCATGCGGATCCATCGCGAGGGCTATCATCCCCATGCAGCGATAGCATCAGAACTGGCTTGGATTCAGGACTTGCGCGCCAACACCGTGGTGGATGTGCCCGAACTCGTGGCAGGCAGCGATGGCAAATTCATCCAGACCGTTCGGCACCCGGCAATGGAAAACCCCCGCCACATCGTCCTCTCACACTGGGAAAGCGGCGCCGAGCCGGGCATCAGCAGCGACCTTCATAAGCCGTTCGAAATGCTGGGAGAGGCAACTGCCCGGTTGCACGGCCATGCCCGCAACTGGCAGCGCCCGGCCTGGTTTGCCCGCCATAGCTGGACCTTTGACAACGCTCTGGGCGAAACGGCACCGCACTGGGGGCGTTGGCGCGACGGTATCGGTGTCGATGCGACCAACGCCAAGCTCTTTGGTCGAACGGTTGATCTGATCGGCAAGCGCCTTGCGGCTTACGGCCAAGACGAGGCGCGTTTCGGCTTGATCCACGGTGATTTGCGATTGGCCAATGTGCTTTTGGATGCAGGGTCAATAAAGGTGATAGACTTCGATGACTGCGGATTTGGCTGGTACATGTACGACGTTGCAACGACGGTTTCGTTTTTTGAACACGAACCGCAAGTGCCTGATCTGATTGAGGCATGGAAAACCGGCTACCGCAAAGTTGTTGATCTGCCCAAAGCCGACGAAGCAGAAATTCCGACTTTCGTGATGCTGCGCCGGCTGCTGTTGGTTGCATGGATCGGGTCTCATTCCGAAACAGACCTGGCCAGATCGATGGGATCGACTTACACCGACGCCACTTGCGGACTTTGCGAAAGCTATTTGTCGCAGCTTGGCTGACACCCTTGAAAGCTCGGCAACGCCGCAAACTCCCGGCTTCCGATCGTATCGGACAGCACGCCGCTAACCCCCTTCTTCCCGACCCCAGCGGCTTCTGCCGAACCTTCGCAGCCAATCGCGCGGCGCAAATGGCACCCGGCGAAACCGCCGTGCACGTGCAATAATTCAACTCTACCGCGAAAATCTCATCGTTTTAGGCGATGCGCGCCATGACTGGTTCTTTGAACATGGGGCTGAGCCGGGAAGGAATGTCTGGTTCGAGAGTGCAATCGGCTGTCTCTGGCCATTTTTATGGAGTTTGAAATGTACAATGCTTTTCTCAAGACCCTGAACCGTTTTCGCCGCAGCGACGACGGCGTAACTTTGGTTGAATACGGCGTCGCTGTTGCCTTGGCTGTCCTTGTGGGCACTACGGCTTTGGCTGCGCTGTCCGGCAACATTACCGGAGCCATGGGTCGTGCCGGCACTGCAATGACCATCACCCCGTAACCGCAATCGATACGGGCGCACTGTCTTTCGGCGATCGTATCGGTGCGTTCATAGCGCTCTAGTAGGAGTTTCAAATGTTAAAAGTTCTGCGCACCTGCCTGGGTAGTCTGCGCCACAACGACGAAGGCGTAACCTTGGTCGAATACGGGGTTGCCGTTGCTCTGGCTGTCCTTGTGGGCACTACGGCATTGGCGGCCCTTTCTGGCAACATCAGCACGTCGATGGGCAATGCCGGTACTGCCATGACAATTACGCCTTGATCCAGAAAATGCCCCGGAGTGCTGAACCAAGCACTCCGGCGGCACTTGCCACATTTTTCTGAAGCATGACTTCGCAGCTTAATCGCCCCCCGCATTGGAGATCATCATGGGAATTCGGTCTGTTCTTGTCGCCTTTCTTGGCGTGGCCGTCGCCGGAGGCTCTGTCTACGCCGCGCGGGCCTATATTGATGCCAGCGCAGCCTCTGCCTCGGCCACGACAGATGCCGGCCTGGTCGAGGTTGTTGTCGCGGCCCGAGACATCCCCTACTGTCAAGCCATTCAACCGCAAATGCTGCAAGTCATGTCATGGCCGCGTGAGGCCCTGCCACCCGGGGCCATGACGGAAATGGCCAATCTTGTCGCACAGCCGGGCCAGGCGCCACGCCGCGCCAAACGTGCCCTGGCGCAGGGCGAATTGATCCTTGCATCGAAGATCTCTGAATACGGTGAGAAAGTCACCATTGTGCAAAGCCTTGGGGAAAACACCCGGGCGATGGCGATCAAGGTAGATGCCGAAACCGCCGTCGGCGGTTTTGTGACGCCGGGCGATACGGTGGATATTCTGCTGACTCAAGGCGCTGACGCCCAGATGCGGGCGGTCACGATTTTGCAAAACATCCGCATCGTTGGTGTCGATCAAGTGTCGGATGAACAAAGCGACGCGCCTGAAATCGCCCGCACCGTAACTGTAGAAGTCAGCCCCGAGCAGGGGCAAAAACTGGCACTTGCGCAAAAGGCAGGCACGCTAAGCCTGACGCTGCGATCGCTGGACAAGGCCAAGGATGCGCCGCTGGATTCGATCAGACTAAGCGATCTTCTGCTGGAAAAATCACCCGTCGAAGAAGCTGAGGCCAAAACCGTTGTCCGTATTCGGCGCGGCAATGTTGTTGAAATCGTCGGCCTGGATTGATCTGCGCGTCAGGATATTTGCCATGTACATGCTTCATAAGTTGACGGCTTTTCGGCGCAACGACGACGGCATGATCCTTGTGTTCTGGGCCGTGGCACTGGCCGTGATGCTGGGAATCGTGGCGATGTCGTTCGACATGGGGCGCATTGCGTCGACTCAGTCGGAACTGCAGTCCTTCGGCGATACTGTGGCGTTGGCCGCCGCAGGCGAGCTGGACGGCAAGTCCGACGCGATTACCCGCGCAAACGGAGCTGCGGCAGCTTTGATCACCGACAGCCAGGTTTTTGGGTCCGGCTCGAATCTGCTGGGCGGCGTGGCCGATTACAGCCTTGATTTTTATAGCACCTTGCCCGCAAGCGATACCGCAAGTCTGGCTGCCGGATTGACAACCGATCCGAAGCTTGCGGCCTATGCCCGGGTAGTTGTGGTTCCAAAAAGCATTGATTTTACTTTTGGAGCAGCGTTTCAGGCCTTGTCTGGCGGGGCTGCTCCCAACAACAGCGTTGGTGCGGTCGCAGTGGCGGGGTTCACCCAATACGCCTGTGATATCACACCCTTGATGTTCTGCATCCCGTCCCCGACATTCAAGGCCGATGCCAATATCGGCAACATGATCTTGCTGCGTTCGGGTGGTAATGGGGCTGCCTGGGGGCCAGGGGATTTCGGTTTTCTGGATCTTTCGATAGCGGGGCTGGACAGCGCTGGCCCCTGCGCCGGTCTGAACGGTGCCCAACAGACCAGATGTCTGATCGGCGCGACCGGTGCGCTGACCCAGTGTTTTTCGCAGCGCGGCGTCGATACCGAGCCCGGTCAAAAGGTCGGCATCGAGAATTCGGCCTATAATATCCGGTTCGACATCTTTTCGGGCAGTCTGAACTCCAAAAGGAACAACGTTGACTATCCAGCCGCGCCGAATGTTATCAAGGGACTCATTCCGAAGGGCGGTGGATCCTGCATCGGCAACAATTCCGATCCGTCGCCCAATACCGTCAGCCTGCCGCGTGACAACTGCTTTTACACCTCTTCCTGTGCGAACGGTGGCCGGTTCGGCGATGGCAACTGGTCCAATGCAACGACGGGGCGGCCGAATTATGAAACCAAGAATTATGGTGCGACTGGCAGGTTTCCGACCGCCGCGACCCGCTATGCCTATTACAAGGCAGAAATCGCCGCGGCGGGCGGCGGAGCGGCAAACACGCGCATTCTGCCTGCCAGCCGAGCGGAAACCGGCAGACCGCAATGTACCAACAAGCAATCCTCTGATCCCGACCGCCGGGTGGTGATCGCCGCTGGCATCGACTGCACTGCCAATCCGATCAATGGCAGAGCCACCAACGTTCCGGTGAACGAATTCGTCAGGCTGTTTCTGACCGAGCCGGTTGGCGAAGGGACAGGCAACTCGTTTGACATCTACGCAGAAGTTGTTGGCACGGCGCAAAGCAATGGCGCGGGGGTCACGGGCGTGTTCCACGATGTCGTGCAACTGTATCGCTAAGAAGGAACATCCGCATGCAAAACCGCATCGTCCCTAACGGCCTGAAAGCGCCACTTGCCCGCTTCTTGCGCGACGAAAGTGGCGTGGCGTTGGTGGAATTTGCAATCACTTTGCCGATGATGCTGGTCGTGTTCGCCGTGATAATCGAGGGAAGCAGGTTGATGCTGGGCTTTCAGAACGCCATCGGCGGTGTGCGGGACGCAACCCGCTACATGTCGCGCATACTTGCCTTGGACATCTGCAGCACCGGCGGGTCAATCAGCAGCTATTCGACGCAATTGCAGTCGATCGTCAGTCAAAGCATTACCGGGCAATCTGTGTTTCCATCCGCTATCACCGTGAATTCGGTAACCCCCTCTTACACCTGTGTGTCAGGGGCCTACCGCGTCAGCCCGGCCCCCGTGGTGACTGTGTCGGCACAGATCACGGTGACATATCCTTTTGCGGGCATTTTTGCCCTGGTGGGTGGCACCTTGCCGGCCGTCACAACAACAGTGACTGACAGATCAAGGATTTTCGGATCATGAGAAAGACAGTTTTTTTTCCCGGATACCTGCAGCGGTTCGCGCGCGAAGAAGGCGGCACGACTTTGGTGGAATTGGCGGTCGTGCTTCCTGTATTCTTGCTGCTTTTCCTCGGGTTGATTGATTTTGGCCGCGTCGGCAGCGAATATGTGATGGCCGAAAAAGCGATGCAACTCGCGTCCCGCATCGCGGCGGTACGGCCGGCCGCATGTGCAGGCGTACCATTGATGAACGCACGGGGAACCGGGCTGATCGCGGGTGTGCCACCGCATTACGGAGCCGCATGTTCGGCAGCAACCGGGATCTGCATAAATGCCGGTGTCCAAACCTGCAACGGGGCCGCAACAAATGCCACAGCGGCAGAGATCTGGGCCGCCATCCGGCCACTGATGCCGACCCACGCTACAATCGCCAATCTGCGGTTCAGCTATGCCTATGATCCGCGGTTGGGGTTTTTGGGTGGTCCTTATGTGCCGATGGTAACCCTCGAAATTCAGAACCTCAATTTCCAGTTCGCAACCCCTCTCAGCGCTTTGGCGGGCGTTGCCGGATCAAGCGTCGCCGCCCCTGGCGCCACCCTGCCCTTTCCCCCGATGAGCACATCCCTGCCCGCAGAAGACCTTGCCCTTGGCAACAGCGGCTGACCCTGAACACAAGCGGGGCGACGT
This sequence comes from Pseudorhodobacter sp., assembly GCA_031402355.1. Lineage (GTDB taxonomy): Bacteria > Pseudomonadota > Alphaproteobacteria > Rhodobacterales > Rhodobacteraceae > JACMNW01. Next base: position 12,954 of record JANNSG010000136.1, read on the forward strand.
CACCCCCCCGAAGGAAACCACGATGACCAAGACCCAAAGATCCATTCTCGTCATAACGCCCTTCGCCGGGGTGGCGAGTTCCGTAACTGCCGCATTGGCTTCGCACCCGGAATTCCTGGTCGAAACGCAATCAACGACATTGGCGCAAATGAACGGGTCAGCGGTCAAGATCGCCCAAAAATACGACCTGGTGTTGTTTCAGACCCAGTCCGGCGATCAGGCCGACCTGGACGCGGTCCGCGCGTTGGTCGGCGGGCAATCAGGCGGCACGGCATTGGTGGCTTTGGCAGATCGCAACATCACGCTGGAACAAGCGATGGCGCTGAACCGCGCCGGGGTGCGTGATGTGCTTCCGATGTCCGAAATGACAGCGGAATTGGGCGATCAAATTGCGCGCCTCGGCCGGGACAAAGCCGCACATGAGCCGGTGGCATCCAGCAAGTTGGGCCATATCATCGCAGTAGCACAATCACGCGGCGGAGTTGGGTCTACCACTGTGGCGGTGAACCTTGCCGATCAGCTTTTGGGTGGGCGCGGCAATTTTCTGCGCCGTGAGGCCAAGCACAAAGTGGCGATCGTGGATTTTGATCTGCAATTCGGGACTGTGGGTTCGTACCTTGATGTGGAAGAGCAAGACACGCTATTGCAACTGGCACAGTCCGGGACCATCCCGGATGCGACATTCCTGCGCCAGTCCATGGTGACATTGCCCAGCGGTTTGAACGTTCTCGCGGCGCCATCAAAATTTGCTCCTTTGGAATCGCTGCGGTCCGAACAAGTGGCCGCGATTCTGGACTTGCTGCGTTTGTCCAATGATTATGTGGTGGTTGATCTGCCGCGTGCTTTGGTGGGCTGGATCGAGCCGATCCTGCAACGGGCTGACGAGGTCATGCTGGTAACCGATATCGGCGTCGCCTCAGTGCGGCACTGCCGTCGGCTGATCGACTTTTTCACCGCCGACAACGTGGCCTTGCCAATTCAGGTTGTCGTGAACCATGAACGCCGACCGATTGTAGCATCGCGCCTGCACCGCGAAGCCGAGAAAGCCTTGAACCGCCCGTTCGATCACTGGTTGCCGCATGATCCCAAGGCGGCCACCAACGCCGCCGATCGCGGAAAGCCGCTGTCAGTGTCAGCACCACGGGCACCTTTGACCAAAGCTTTTGCAAAACTGGCAATGTCCACCGTCAAGGCAGTTTCAGCCCCCACCAGTCCAGTCGGCAATTAGGAGAAACCCCCGTGTTTAAACAGTTTTCACAGTCTGACAGACGCAAAGGCGGAAACGTTATCGAGATCGCTCCTAAGTTGCCTGCCGAGCCTGCGGCAATTGCCCCGCAATCGGCGACAGATGTGGCGCTTCTGGCGCGGCTGGAGTTGAAAAGCCATTTGCACGATGTCTTGCTGGACAGGTTGAACCTCGCGGTGTTGGACAAGGTGCAACCTGAAGAGTTGCGACGCGAAGTATCGGGATTGGTTTCAAAGGTCTTGGCGGACGAGGGCCGCCCGATGCGGGCCGAAGACTTCAAACAACTAATCGACGAATTGCTGGACGAGGTTCTGGGTCTGGGCCCGCTGGAACCTTTGCTGGCTGATCCGACCATCAACGATATTTTGGTGAATTCGCATCACTCGGTTTTTGTCGAGCGCTTTGGCGTTCTGGAAAAAAGCAAAGTCCGGTTTCGCGATGAACGCCATTTGTTGCGCATCATCGACAAGATCGTCAGCCGTGTTGGGCGGCGTGTGGACGAAAGCACGCCCTGGGTCGATGCGCGGCTAGAGGATGGCAGCCGGGTAAATGCGATTGTACGACCCTGCGCGATTGACGGGCCGTCGGTTTCCATACGGAAATTTGCGCGCAACCCGCTGACGATGGACAGAATGGTCGAGATTGGCACCTTGACCCAACCTGCATCGGCCTTGTTGAAGGGGATCGTCGAAGCCCGCTTGAATGTGCTGATTTCAGGGGGCACCGGGTCCGGCAAAACCACCATGCTGAACGCGATGTCATCCTTCATTGGCAAACGTGAGCGGGTGGTGACCATCGAAGATGCTGCCGAATTGCAATTGCAGCAAGAACATGTCGTGCGGCTTGAAACCCGTCCTGCCAACCCGTCCGGCGGCGGTGCGGTCACCCAGCGTGACCTGGTCCGCAATGCGCTGCGGATGAGGCCGGACCGCATCATCGTGGGCGAGGTTCGCGGCGCCGAAACCTTTGACATGCTGCAAGCGATGAACACCGGGCATGACGGGTCGATGACCACGGTTCACGCCAACACCGCGCGCGACGCCTTGGGCAGGATTGAACAGATGGTGACGATGATCGGGATGGATTTTCCGATCTCGGCGATCCGGTCGCAAGTGGCGGCGGGCATTCATCTTGTGGTGCAGCTCAATCGGCTGAGCGACGGCAGTCGCCGGGTCATGAGCGTCACCGAAATCACCGGAATGGAAGGCAATACCATCACCATGCAGGACATATTCGTCTTCCGGCGCACCGGCGTAAGTGAAACCGGCGCGATAAGAGGTGAATTCATTGCAACCGGCATCCGGCCTCGGTGTGCTGAACAACTGGCGCAGGCCGGAATCGACCTGCGCAGCGGCAACTTCATCTCTGAAGGGCAACCGACATGACCCTTGAACCAACGTCCGAACTTATGACGCTTGCCTATGCAGGGATCTTTCTTGGCGTACTTGCGACGTTTGAAGGCCTTCGCCAAGTGATCAGCCGCAGCGAGACCAATGGCGAAGCACGCAATCGACGGATGCGGATGCTTGCAAAAGGAGCGAATTCGCAAAAATCCTTGGGGCTTGTAAAAGCAGCACCTGATCATTGGGCGCTCGGTTCTGTACCGATGATCGGGTCCTTGCCAAGATCGCTGCGCCTTGCGGGAAAATCCATCAAACCATGGGCGTTTTTATGGCTTTGCCTTGTGGCAACTGCCGTGGTCGCCAGTGCCCTGTCGGTTCGGGTCACTTACGGCACCGCGATCGGCGCGGCCTTTGTGCTATGTCTGGCAATGCCGCTTTACGTTGTCAAAATAGCTGGCAAGAAACGCCTCAAAAAACTGGTGCAACAGCTGCCCGAAGCGCTTGATCTGATGTCACGGGGCTTGCGCGTTGGTCACCCTTTGAACACGACGATAGCAACTGTCGCCAGTGACATGGCTGACCCTATTGCATCAGAGTTTGGATTGATCGTCGATCAAATCGCCTATGGCGACGATCTCGTCAGCTCTTTTGCGGATTTTGCCAACCGGTTGGACCAAGAAGATGTTCGCTATCTTTCCGTCAGCGTGGCCATTCAACACGGCACTGGCGGCAATCTGGCCGACGTGCTCAGCACGCTGTCAAAGGTCATCCGTGACCGGATCACGATGCGAAAACGTGTTGCAGCCATTTCGTCCGAGGGTCGGCTTACCTGCAATTTCATGTCGTTTTTGCCCATTTTCATCCTTGTGGTGATGTCCTTCACGGCGCCGGATTACTATGCCGGTGTCAGTGATGACCCGCTCTTTCGCCCTGTCGCATTTATTGTGGGGCTTTTGATTGCATCTAACTACTTGATTATGCGCAAACTTGTGAACTTTCGGATCTAGGGAGCCCCCGCAATGCTGGAATGGATCGACACTTTGGTGACCTTAACCGGGCTGACCGCCGGAACATTGGCGATGGTCGGGGCGGGGCTCGGTACTCTGATCGCAATCTTCGGACTGTCTAGCGCGTTTTCGACGCGCGATCCGGTCTTGCAGCGCATCGCTTCACAGGCCAACACGCGCGTAACTTCTGCCGACAAAGGCTTGCTCAGGCATTCCAGCATTGATCCGAAAGGCCTGATGAAATCACTCATCCCAGTGGACCGCAAACAGCGCAGTGAGGTCGAGCGACAACTTTCCAATGCGGGGTTTCAGGGCGCACATGCCGTCCGGAATTACTATCTCACTCGGCTGTGCCTTGGAATATTGTTTCCCGCCGTCCTGCTCGCTGTCATCTGGGCCTCTCGTGCTGGGTTCATCGCCCTGCCGGCAAGCCTTGATGCAAGGATCGCTGATTTCAGCCAGCTTTTCATCCTGCAGATCGTCGCAGCAACTGTCGTGCTAGGATTTTTTGGCCCGGTCTACTGGCTGCGCGGTCGGGCAGCCGAACGCCAGCACCGGATCGAAGATGCGTTTCCCAATGCGCTTGATCTAATACAGATCTCGGTCGAATCCGGGCTTGGGTTCGATGCCGCGATGATCCGGGTTGGCAATGAGCTGGAACGTACTGCACCCGAGATTTCGGAAGAAATGCTGTTCGCGCAACGGGAAGTGCAGGCCGGTCGCAGCCGGGAAAAGGCGCTGCGTGACATGGCAACACGCACCGGCGTCGCCGAGGTGGTGTCCTTTGCCAATGTGGTGCTGCAATCCATCCAGTTCGGTACCAGCATGTCAGACACTTTAACCGTCTATGCAAAAGAGATGCGGGTTCACCGCGAATTGCGCGCACAGGAAATGGCCAATAAACTGCCGGTCAAGATGTCTGCTATCATGGCGTCCTTCATGCTGCCTGCCCTGATCATGCTGGCGCTGGGGCCGGTAGTGATCCGCTACGCGCGCCAGTTTGGCGGGTCATAGCGGGGCCAATCCCAGGGCCATCGCCAGATCAAATCCTGCCCGCAAAGGATCGCGGCACTGGCTAATCGATTTAAGAATCACATTGCAGCCCAGCGGAGATCGGACGATCGATGGCGCGGCTTGCGAACAGTTATCCACAGGCTTGGCCAATTGACCACCAAAAGGAAACCATTGCTCCCGTCAAAGTTGAATAATCGGTTAAAGCACAGCAAATTATGTTCAAAACTTGACAGAAATAGGGCCAAAGTGAACCAATGATGAAGGGGCGCAAGGAATTGGACTGTTAATATCGTTGCTATCAAGTTTTTGAGCGATGCTTATTTTTTTGCCAGTACTCGGTTTGTTGTTTGGAGAAGAATTCATGGGAAGCGTGCCCGCGAAATTTGGCGACAGAACCTCTGATTTGGTCGCATCAGGCTTGGTCGATGGTGTGGCAAACTGGTGCGAAGCGCTGGCCGGGGGTGTCTCTTTGCAAGCGGCGCTTAGGCAGCTATTGCGCGCAGTCAACGCCGAGGCAGGCATGCTGGTTCGCACGCATCGCAGTGACGTTCGATCTGTTGGCATCGCCACGCATGACGCGCGCAGTCATTCTGTCGAACGCCCGCTTCGATTGTCCTACGCCGACAGTTTCTTTGGTCCGCCGATGCGCATGCCGCGCACATCAAGCATATGGGTTGGCTCTGCACATGCCGATGATGCAGATGCTGATTGCGACCCGGCATTGAAGGAATGGCAAAAGTCACGTGGAATGAAGGAATTTGTCGTGCTGGTTTTGTCTGGCGGCCCAGCGACACGCGATCACATCGAACTGCATTTCTCGCAGTACCTGACACCGGACGTCCTGGGAATGCTGAAAGCATTGTTGCCGACACTGGCGCGAACATGGGCCGCACGGCAAGTTGGCCTGGTAACGCGCACGGTGGTCAATCATCGCAATTCAGGCCGACCAGTGCTGCCTGAAACGCCGTACTGCCCGATCCTTGGCGCTACAAACCCGGCCCGGCTAAGCCGCGCCGAATTTCGGGTTTGCCTGTTGCTTAGCCGAGGCCTGTCAGTCGCCGGTATTTCAGAAGAATTGCAGCTAAGTGATGCAACGATCCGTACGCAATTGCGCAATACCTATGCAAAAGCGAATACCAGCAGCTTGGCGGAATTGGTCTTTCTTCTGTTGTCTCCAAAAGCTGCAATTGATTTTGCTGATGCTCGCTGCGCGTAAGGTGGCGTGAAAGGACATGCAGATGACTGTCGAACCCCTGTTCGTGATCGCACCATTGCTTGTCTGCGTGATTTATTTCGATCTGCGTTACCTGCGCATTCCAGATATTCTAAGCCTTTCGATTGTAGCAGTTTTCGCATTTTATGCGGTGCTGTTTGCGCCCGATGATTTGTTGATCCGTATTTCGGTTGCAGCGGCGGTGTTCGGGTTGGGTTTCGCTGCATTTGCGGTCCAGATAGTCGGCGGAGGCGATGTGAAGCTTTTGCCGGCCTTGCTGCTTTTCATCCCGGCGGATGGTTTGATCCTGTTTGCAAATCTGTTTTCAGTGTCATTATTAGCCGCAGTGGCGATCATCTTGACGTTGCGGCTCAGCCCAACGGCAGGTGCATCAGGCTTTAAATCACTGTCGCAACCGCGGGCCCTGCCGATGGGTTTGCCCATCGGTTTGGCGGGCTTGTCCTATCCTTTATTGGTGCATCTGCAATAGGCCGGTTGGGCGCTTGGCGCTGGCGCAAGCCCGACAAATGCGGACGCCGATTTCGCCGAAAAGCAGGCGTACAATCAACCGCTCTTGCGCGTGCCTGAAGCAGGCGATGCAACGTAGTCCCAGGTTGGCCCGGCTGTTTGTGTTGGCACAAGGTTCGGCAGCGGCACGCGCAGCAGTTTTTGGGCCCGCTCCCGCAATTGATACATCACCGGTACAAGCCCCGCCAATTGCGCCTTGTTGCCGTTGAACGCCGCGTTCAATCCATCCAGCAACGCGCTATAAGCTGCATTGAAACTGTCGGAAATGGCCCTGATATCGGGCAAATCGGCATAGTCGGCGGCTGTTGGATCATCGCGCATCGGGTTTACGGCAGACCAATCCACCACCATGTCACCGCCGCTTGGTACATCGTCCACGCCGTCCTCGGGTTGGTAATACCGGCTATGCAGGATCTCGTTGAACTTGAAGTAATGTGCGATATCTTCGCGGTTCTGGCCCTTCGGTCCGGGGATCGTGTCGCCGTCACCGGCACCCTTGCCCAAGTCGGCACCTTCCCCTTCATCCATGATCTTGGATATGGCATCGCAGGCTGTTTGCAGATCGAAAACTGTGATGATAGCGCCGCCAGCACCGTAATAATCGCCCTTGCCGATCTGTCGGTCTATCTGGCCTGTAAAAATTTCCGCTTCACCCCATGTCTTGGCCGCATCACGCAGGCGTTGCTGCAAGTAAAGGTAAAATCCTCCGATGGTAGTGTAATTGCCTTTCCGGGCCTGCCTTGGGTCCTCGACACCGCGCTCAATTTCCCGAAATGACTTGACCTGCTCCGGATCAAAACGGCGCAGCCGAACCTCTGTCCCTCTGTCGCCCAGAAGCTTGCGTGGATACTTGGGCAACTGGTCCGGATCGTTCATCACCGGCGCCAGGCCGATGGCGTTCATCACATTGGCAACCAGCACGATATGCAGCATTTCCTCGACCATAACCTGCCGGATCACTTCGATGGGTTCGGCGTTCACGACTTGGGGTGCGCTGCGGTCATACTGCCCCTGTTCCTTGATCGAATAACAAGCGGTCGCATAGGGCGGAATGGTCGACAGCTCCAGCATCAGTGCAAATTGCAGTAAATCGCGAAGCTGGCGGCGGTCATGTTTGAGTGTGTTTTCTTTGGTCATCAAAGCGCCCTGTCTATCGCTTCGGCCGCTTGAAAGGCCATCGCAGCCATTGTCATGGTCGGGTTGGACGTGGCCGCCGTCGGCATCGACCCGCAACCGACCATCCACAGATTGTCATGGTCATGGGTGCGCATGTCCGGTCGGGTGACCGAGGTTTTGGCCGAATTGCCGATCCGGTGGGTGCCCACCAGATGCCCTGCCCCGAACACCGTATAGCCGCTGCCATCATAGGTCAGGTAACCATTGTCAGACGGGTTGTAGGTCGTGTAGTTCTTGACGCCAAGCCGCTGAAAGACTTGCATGCAGGCATCATGGCCAAGCGCCAGACCCGCGCGCGAATAGTCTGATATGTCATAGCTGATGACGGGCCGGAATTCCCCCATCGCGTCACGGTAGGCCGGATCAATCGTCACAAAATTGGACGCATGCGGAACCTGTTCAACCAACACGCCGATGCGAACCTGCCGCTGCACATCGTGATACAGCTTGCGGCGCAGTTCCGGGCCGAAAAGGTTGTCCTGCTCAACCAGACGCTTGACGTCGGAGTAAGGCGCGCCCGCCGCGAAATCCCAACCTGAATTGCCAAGTTCCAGCCGGAACGCGGCTTTCTGGTCGCGGAAGGTGCCATCGCGGAAACATTCGATCCCCGCCGTTGCACCCGGCCCCCGAAAAGCGCCAACCGGATCACGCGCTAAACCCCAGGCCATCATATAGGGATGGTCCATCAGATTGCGGCCCAGTTCCTGGCTGGATGGGCACAGGCCCGACGCCAAGGCCAGCGTGCTGTTTTCAATCGCCCCACCGGCAAGCACATAGATCGTGCCCCGCGCGCGGCGCAACTCGTACTGGGGAACGCCGGGAAAAAGATAGCTCTTGTAGATGATCCCGCTGACCCGGTTGTCGGCATTCAATTCTACCTGCGATGCAATCGCCTGGGTCCGGATCTTGAACAGCGCCTCGATGTCCGCAATTCTGACGGCTGTTTTCACGGGCTTGGTTTCGGTCGCCTGCTTGGCCGCAGTGGCAGCAAGTGCTCTGGCATCCGCCAATGTTTTCATGGCGTTGTACTTGGCCTGGATCGGGCAGATCGGAATGCAGGCGGAATTGCCCTCGCAGCGCTGGCCGGTGAAGGCAAAAGATCCAGTCGCACCCCGGGGCAGAAACGGCTCTACGAAATCGCCGCCGACGCAGAATTGGCCAGTCTCTGCCAATGGCGCGCGCGGCGTCGAATTGCGACCCTGCGGTGTGTTGGAAACCTTGATATTCACAAAGTCCAGTCCCGGCTCAGACCTGCCGCCAAAATCGGTCCGGTACCCCGTCGCCACTGGCGTGCCGTCCGCTCCACTGGCGAAATAGGCATCGCTGAACGAATTGGGGATCGCATGCATCGGGTATTGATAGCCTTCGGAAAAATAACCATCGCCGTCACCCGCCCGAGACACATGGATACCCAATGCCTCGGGTGTTTGCTGATCAACCTCGGCGGAAACCCCAACTTCCCATTCTGCCTTTTCATAGTAGGGCCGCAGGTCCTGATAACCGATCGGCCAGTCAACCCCCTGCCCGAACCGGCTTGCCATCTCAAAATCTGCAGGCAACATCCGCAGCGAAGTTCCCAGCCAATGCAACGTGGTTCCGCCATAAGCACGCAGATAATTGCTACCAAACGGGATCGGTCCGCGCTGCACAAAATAGCCGTTTGCATCCGGTGCTGTGCCATGCACCGAGGTGATGTCCAGCACCGAAGGTGATGGCACGGTTGGCAAATCGGGATAGGGCGAATTCGGGGTCTTGGCCAGGGTCAGGTAGAACTGGTCCAGATAGGCGCGATAGGTTTTCCAATCGTCACCATGATCTGCGCCGGCCTCAAGGATCAACACCCTGCGGCCACTGGCAAGCAACTGCTTGGCAAGAATGCCGCCGGCGATCCCGGCGCCAACAATCACCACGTCGTAGGTTTCGTCATCATCCAGCGGGATGCCCATGGTCTAGACCCCGCTCTTTGGTGGGGCGACGGCCCAAGCCCCGAACCCTTGCTGCTTGGCCCCCATCGGATGGGCGCCAATAGCATCCCAGACCAGCCCTTCCTTGTAAGCCAGCGCCGAAATGACCCGCGCAGTGTCAAAGCGCGAGGCACCAAAACTGCGACGCCATGCCTGTGGCAACGGTATCCACTGGCCCAGATACCAAAGCTGAATAAGACTGCGCGCAAGCGGTCCGAACTTTTCACTGGCAAGATAGCGCGACCTGATCTGCTGGGCAACAGCGTCGGGATCTTCGCCCAAGGCTTTCTCAAGATCCTTTGCATCGACCAAAAATGCGGTCAAGATCAAGTCCGGCGTAACCTGCCTGAACTGATGCCAGTATTCCTGCGCGCAACCGGTGCCAAAAAGCTCGGCGCGCGAATAGCCGGTCAGAACCACGCTGATTGCCACAAAATCTTCTATTCCGCACCCTTTGTCAGTGACTTTCATCGTGGCGATCCCGGTCAATGGTATCCACATAAAACCCGCGCGGCTCAATGCAGGCAGGGGGGCTTTCGAACATTTGCGCTGCAACGGGGGCCAGATCAGTGAACAGGGCACGCATGTCCCTTGTCATAGCGAAATCATTGCGGCCGATTTCCAGCTTGATGCCAGCCGCCTGCGCATCAGTCAGCATCGCTGTGTCAAACAGACCGACGATCGTCCACTTTGTCCAGACCGTACGGCCCAGGCCAGTCGCGAATTCGGGGATTGGGGTGCTGTCGGTCCGGGTCCATTGGTAGCCGGTAAAATCCGACCTAAGCCGATAGACAAAATCGTCAGGATCATCTGGGTTGACCAGTTGAATCCGCCATTTTTGGACTTGCGTGGGCGGAATACTGTCCGTCATCGGCGCGTTCAGCGACGGCACCTCATAGTTGAACACGCCGTAGAATTTCGGTTCGCCAAAAACCTCTCGCCCTGCCTCGACCGCAACCTTGTTGTCGGCCGCCACATGCAGCCGCAAATGACCAATGGTCCCGGTCTGATCATTGCCATGAAGATACTCCCAAAGCGGCATCTTCGGCACGCCCGGGGTGCGGTTTGCCGGATAGGCAAGCAGATTGAATTCAACTTCATTGGTGGTGCCAAGCGCGTTGCTGTAATGCGAAGTATAACGTTGGAAATTCAACACCAGAACGGCGCGGTCTTCTTGCTCGCCCTTGGCGTTGATCACTGGAAAACGCGCCACGCACAGCCCTGTGCCTTTCACAAAAGGTTCTGCCGCTTCAACCGTGGTGTACCAATAGACCCACTGGCATTGCAAAGACGCATAGTAGAACGGAAATGAACTGAATTCTTTTGGCAGCTTGGGCATCACGCCGGTTGCAGGTGCTTGTTCGCAGGTTGATCGCTTTTTTCTGGTATCAGTCACGGTTGCCCCCAGTATCACGCCCTCGCCATCCAGCCCCCGCCATCAGGCCCGCGCCGTGCGGATCGGTCGATTGCCGCGCTGGCGCCCCTATATTCATCGCATAGCTTGCCCAGAATCCCAAAGCCGAAATCGCAGCCCGGTTCAGTTCTTTTGCGGGTCAAAGTCCTGCAAAATGGCCTGTGCCTCGGACACTGCCAAACTTCCGTGTTCCAGCCCGGACAAAGCCTCTGCAAGCAAGTCGCGCGCGTGTTGACGGCGTAGCGGCCCGTGCGCTGCGCGCGCCATGCTGGCCGCCGCCCGAAGCTGCAAAGACCGCTTTCCCATCTTGCCGGCGAGATCGTAGGCCTGATTCAGCAACAGGTCGCCCGCAGCAATATCTCCACGCAAATGCGCAATCTGACCACTCAGACGGATCAATTCGGACCGCCAGAAACCCTCGCCGCTGCTTGCCTCGAAGGCTTGGGCCTTTTTGACCAGATTTTCGGCCACTTCCAGATGTCCAAGTTGCATCGCGGTTTCAGCTTGCAGGTAGAAAAAATAGCTTGTGCCGACACCCGACGCCGTGCCGCGCCATTCATCAAGGCCTTGGGCGATCATTGTCAGACTTGCTTCTTGCAGTTCTGCACGTCTTGCCCAGCCGTTCATCATGCGACCCCAGCCAAGCCAGAAATGGAACGTGTTTGCCTCGGAAAGCGAAATCAATTCGGCAGAGCTTTTTCGAAGCTCCACTTCATCGCCCATAAACTGGTATATCCAGCTTGCCAAGGCCAAGGCGAACGATATCGAAAACGGATGATCGGTTTCACGCGCGAGAACCAGCGCCGTCTGGATAGAAGCCCGTGCCGCATTGCACGCGCCCGACAACCATTGGCCAACGGCAGAATAGGCGTGCAATGCAACAGGCAAATCAACAACATCAAAGCCAAGACTTCGCTGCCGGTCATCGATTGTCAGCGGAATGGCTAGGCCGCGTCGCAGATTTGCCAGCGCGTCTTGTGGTTGACCCATGTAAACTAGAACCGCACCCAGCGACCGAAAGGCAGCCGCTGTCAACACCGGGTCATCAAACCCCTCTGCGAGTGACACCAAAAACTCTGCACTTTGCAGCGCGGTGATTTGCTCGCCACCAATCATGGCCGACCGGAACTGGCCATAAACCACAACAAACAATCGTTCGGTCTCGCCATACTGACCACACAGTTTTTGCGCCCTGGCGTAGGCTGTCTGAACGATTTCCTGCGCATAACCATGCACAAATGCCAGCGGCACCGCGATGGCAATCTGCAAGTCCAGTTCACGCAGGTCGCGCTCTGCTGATGCGGGAAGCTGTTCAAGACATGCCAAAGCCTGCCTCAGATGTTCAATAGCTTCAAGATTGGCAGAGCGGGATTTAGCCACGCCCGCCGCCATTGACCAGTATGTTTCGGCGCAGGAATGATTGCGCGCCTGAGTGAAATGATGCGCAACCAGTTCGGGCTCACGCGCGGCCGTTTCAGGAAAATGCCGTTCCAGCACTTCGGCGATCTTGGCGTGCCATTTGACCTGCGTCACCCGCAGCATGGATTGATAGGCGGCGTCCTGAACCAGCGCGTGGCGAAACCGATATGCGGTCTCGCCCCCTGCACCGCTGTTCGGCACGACAATATCTGCATCGACCAGCTTGGACAGGGCGGCGTGAACATCCGCATTCGCGCCACCTTGAACCCGTGCCAACAGCGCGTGGTGAAACGTTCGGCCGATGGCGGCCGCGACCTGTGCCACCTCCTTGACCTCGGACATCCGGTCAAGCCGCGCCAAAAGCGAGGCTTGCAGCGATTCCGGAATCGCATGGGCCAGATCACTGGTGACCTCAGAGGCGACATTCATGAACCCCGCTTCGACGACCATTTTGGTCAATTCCTCGATGAACAGCGGCACACCGTCGGTGCGTGAAACGATCTGCTGCAAGATCGCTTCGGACGGCCGGGCTCCTGCAATACCCTCGATCAGTTTGATTGTCTCACGCCGCCCCAGCCGGTTCAATTCCAGTGCGGAAACATGCGCAAGGTTCTTCCATGGCGATTCGAACTCTGGCCGCGCGGTGATCAACATCAAGCAAGGCAGCAGCGGCAAAGCTTCAATCCAACGCGACAGAAATTCCAGGGTTGACGGGTCGATCCAATGTACATCGTCGATCAACATCAACAGCGGTTTTTGTGCGGATAATGCTGTACAAATCTGCAACAACGCATTGATGATATTTGTTTTTTCGCGCTCGGGAAAAACCGGCATCTGGGTGTTCAAATTGTCGTCTGCAAGCCCCAGCAAGGTATAGATCGGCGGGCAAACCACTGTTGCATCAAGCCCGATGGCGCGAACAAGCTCTTCCAGCTTGCCGCGCTTCACCGCGATTGCATCAGATTCCGCCAAAACCAGCATCGATTCCAGCGCCGATCTGACAGAGTAGAACGCGCTGTTTTTGTGAATCACGGATCCAAACAATGCCAAACGGTTTGCGGCGCCGTCCAACAGTTCAAGGTCAAGCGCAAAGGCGATACGGGATTTTCCGATCCCTGCTTCGCCAGAAATCACCATCACTTGCCCGTCGCCGTTGATCGCCTCATCCCACCGGGTTGCGACCAGCGCAATTTCGGCTTTGCGTCCGATCATCGGCGTGGCTGGATGCAAGTTGCGGCGCTCGGCCAGGTCAGACGCAGTGGTCGCCCTGAGGGTTCGAAACAACTCGATCGGCTCCCGCACCCCGTTCAACACCTGCGGGCCAAGTGATTTGAACACCAGTTGCGACCCGATAAATCGCCGGGTCGCCGCCGAAGACAGCACCTGCCCCGCCTTCGCATACGACTGGATCCGGGCCGCGACATTAGGTGTATCCCCGAAAAGAGACCGCTTTTCTGCATGGCTGCCCGATCCGGTATCCCCAACGACAACAAATCCAGTGTGCAACCCGACCCTCACCTCGGTTTGCAGATCATGAGTCTTGAAACGATCCGCGATGCCGGGCGCCGCCTCGACAATCTCCAGTCCTGCAAGCGCGGCAGCATAGGCACTGCTTTCATGCGCGGCGGGATAGCCGAAATAGGCCACTATTCCGTCACCGACAAAATTTGCAACACTGCCTTCGTACCGTTCGACGATTTCAACCACCACAGCCCGGTAATGCGCAATCAGATCGCGGTAATCTTCTGGATCAAGACGTTCCGAAATCGCCGTGGACCCGACAAGATCGCTGAACAGAACTGTTACCTGACGTCGCTCTGCACCATTTTCAGGCACGGCAGGCTGATCAGGCCCGGCGGTAGACAAGGGACTGCCATCCCCCGCGATGACTGAAACGGCCGAGATCGGACGCGGGCTGAACGGCTCGCCGCAATGGATGCAGAACTTGGCATCCGGCTTTGCTTCCGCACCGCAGCCCGCACAAACCCTTGTTAGTCTTGTTCCGCACTCTTGGCAGAATTTTGCCTGAAAAGGATTGTCCGTCGTACAGGTGGGGCACAGCAAGATAGTCCTCCTGTCGTTCAATACATCACATCTATTTCGGCAACACGACCTGCCATATCAAAATCTCTATGGCCCCGGCAAAATACCCTGTTTCATTCGGCGGAGCCTAAATAAACAACCAGCGACACTTCCTATTATCATGGCAGTCGCGTTTGACAATGCTGCAGCGCAAAGCCGTTTGTGACCGCAGTCCGGATCAGCATGGGGCAGCACGAAACCATGACCTGCGATCATCGGCCTAGGATAGCGGCGCAAAGCCGGGGTCTGCGATCAAAACAGGTGACCAGGTCCAGCCAATGATCAATTCGGGCGGCAAGCCCGCGCAAATTCCAGTTCAATTTGGCGGCGAAGGCGAAAAGATTTGGCGATCCCGGGACGACTCGAACGCCCAACATCCTGATTAGAAGGTCACAGCTCTACCTGCCCAACTGCTTGTAAACTACGCGGTTTGAGTGGCTTTTTTGTTCACTATGCAATTGGCGACCCCTGCACGACTCGAACGTGCGACATTCCGCTTAGAAGGCGGATGCTCTATCCAGCTGAGCTAAGGGGCCATGCGAAACGCGTTTAGCGTCTGGCGCTGGTCTGTGCAAGATGTCGCGACACTGAACCGCTCCGGGATTGCGGGAGACCAATTAATCCGTCTTACGGGGTCGTATCAAGCGTGTTCAGGTTTGCATGAGACGCCTACTCTGCGTCGGCGGGCAGGATGTTCCCGATGAGTTCCAGCAGGCGACAGTTGTTGAACCAGTCGACCCACTTCAGGGTTTCCCACTCGACTTCAAGCATCGATTTCCATGGCCTGATCTGGTTGATAGCCTCGGTTTTGAACAGGCCAATTTCGATTTCGAGGCGCAGTCGCTCAGCGAGCTGAAGAGTATGCAGAAGGGCATTGTCAGGGCGATCTACACATTCGAGGATCGGCAGAAGCCCGCGCCCGGGATCTGGGCTACACTCCGACCGAGCTCATCAGGGCAGAGGTGAAAACCACGCGTGCGCCTGCGCCTGAGAAATACCGGCATCATGAGAACCCGGCACCCACCTGGTCAGGCCGGAGACGGAAAGCGCAGCGGTTCGTCGATGCGCCAGCGGCGGGTAAGACCGCAGGGGAACTCGTAATCGGTTGAGCAGGTGCGGCGACGCACTCGGCCCATTCTTTACACTCGCCTACCGCGCCACCTCGTGGCGCGGTTCACGAAACCGGGCGCTCGAACGCGATGCAGCACAACTGCACCACCGTGCCAGTTCTCTCTTAAGATTGAAAACCGGCGTGTTCATCTGGTGTTCATCTGCAATTCAGGGTTGTTTCACGCGCTGGCCGCATCTCGCTTCAATGTTCTTTGCTATGCCTGACGGGACAACATTTCAGCAATGGAGCACCCAGATGACCCAGATGATCAACTTCGACACCTTCTCAGCCCCCGACATAAAGTGGGCCTTTACCACTCGGCGTGTGCGGCACAGCGACATTCGTGGCATCCGGACCGATCTTCACAGCGCAATCCCCGGCGACCTGGCACTGTGCGAGATCGTTGAGATTGGGCAGCACAAAAACATCCAGCTGGTAGATCGCCGGGTGTCGTCCAGCTATCCCGGTGATCTGGTGGTGCTTGCTTTGGGCGACCGCTATGCGCCCGATCAGTTTCATGCAACTGCGATCCTGCAGACCGGGCAGATGGCGCAGTTGATTGCCGGGGGCGGTCTGGTGGGCCGCGTCGATGCGGCGCATGCATTCATGAAGGACGCGACCGTAGTGCGCCCGATCGGGCTCTTGACCGATGCGCAGGGCGGCGTGGTGAATGTCGAGGACTATGCGCTGCCCCGGCTGCGTGCCGATCACTCAGCGACGGTGATCGGGGTGTTCGGGGCCTCGATGAACTCGGGCAAGACCACGGCGGCGTCTAGCCTGGCGCATGGGTTGAAGCGTTCCGGTTTTGCCACCGCTGGCGTCAAGGCGACCGGGACCGGCGCGTTCGGTGATTACAACTCGTTCGCCGATGCGGGCGTGCCCGTACTGGACTTCACCGACGTGGGTATGGCCACCACCTATCGCATGCCAATGAACCGCATCGAGGCAGGGTTCGAAACACTGATCGCCACTGCAGCCGCAGGCGGAGCGGAGGTTATCGTGGTTGAAATCGCCGATGGCGTGTTCCAACAGGAAACCCGCGCGATCCTGCAAGCCGGAGCGATCCGCGACCGGATGGACGGCATCCTTTTCGCCGCCCCTGACGCGCTGTCGGCGCTTGGCGGGGTACATGTGCTGGAAAAGCTGGGCCTTAGCCCGTTCGCGATCTCGGGTATGGTCAGTTGTTCGCCATTGGCCCGCGCCGAGGCCGAAGAGGTGACCGGCCTTCCTGTGTTGTCGCGCGAAGAGTTGTGGGACAGCGCCGTCATACACGCCCATGTGGCCCCGATGATGCGCCATCTGCGCAACAAATCGGCAGCATGAGCGATGTGGTGAAACAGGCCAGGCTGCCGAAACTATTGGAAAGGGGCCGCATCCGAGATGCGGTCCTGATCCCGGCTTTGGGCGTAGCGCAGGCGCTTGCCCTTGGGGCTGCTGCCTTTGCCACACGTGACGCCTTTACGGCGTTGCACGGCAACGGCAGCCCGTCGGCGGGCACACTGGCCACCCTGATCGGGGCAGGTCTGGTCGCCGCCGGGATCGAGGTGCTGTCGCGCCAGCGGTCCGAGGCGTTGGGCCAAAGCTATGCCCTGTCGCTGCGCCATGTGCTGTATGACCATCTGGCCGGCATGGACCGGCGCGAGTTGGCAGCGCGGCGTGTGGGGGCGCTCTCGCTGCGGTTCGTAGGCGATCTGTCGGCGGCGCGAGGCTGGTTTGGGCGGGGGGTGTCGCGACTGTTGTCGGCGGCGGTGGTGTTGCCGGGCGCCGCGGTGGTGTTGGTCTTGCTCAACCCCTTGCTGGCGGCTGTGGCGACGATACCGATCGGGCTGTCGCTGCTGGCAATGCTGGCGCTGGCCATCGGGCTGCAGACCCAGCACCGTGCGTTGCGCGGTCAACGCGCCAATATTTCAATCGCGATGATGGAGCGGATCGCAATTGCACCAGACCTTGACCTTCTGGACCGAACCGACCGCGAACTGTCGGCGCTGGACGAAGACGGGGCGGTGATGCGCCGCAATGCCGTGGCCCGGATCACCCGGGTCGGTGTCCTGCGGATGCTGCCGCAGGCAGGGGCGGCGCTGGCCGGAGCATCGATGCTGTGGGTATCGGCGCGCGCGGGCGTGGTTCCCGGCGAAACGGCAGCAGGGCTGGCGGTGCTGGGCATCCTGATGATCCCGCTGCGCGAATTCGCCGATGTCTGGGATCAGTTCTGCGCCTGGCGCGTGGCGCGCGAAAAGGCGCTGGCGCTGCTGGCCTACCCCAGCACCCGCCGCCGCGTGGTGCCGCGCGGCCATCCGGTCTGTGTGCAAATTGTCGGCCTGCCATTGGGTTCTCGAGTGATCAATTCCAGTATCCCAGCGGGCGCACTGGCCCTGATCACCGGGCCGCAAGGCAGCGGCAAGTCGCAGCTTGGCCAACTGATCGCCGGGCTCGACCGGGGGCCCGCCGGGGCGCTGCTGTATGACGGGCAAGCCGCCCCCCTGCCGCGCATCGCGCATGTGGGTGACCGCCCCATCGTGATCCAAGGCAGCCTGCGCCGCACGCTGACCCTGGGCATCGAGCCGCGGCCCAAACGCCGCGAGATCGAAAAGACCGCACGGATCTTTGGCCTTGCCCCGCTGATGTCCCGTCTCGACGGCCTGCTGGGCCGGGTGGGCGAAGCTGCCCGCACCGCATCTGACAGCGAGGCGTTACGGCTGGATCTGGCCCGCGCCGCCCTGTCGCGGCCCGATCTGCTGGTGATCGACACGGCCCGCCTTTGGTCGGACCCTGACCGGATAGCGTTGCTGCGCCATCTGCGGCGGCTGACCGACTGCACGATGCTGCTGATCGGCCCGCGCATTCCCGAGATTGTCTGCCCCGAACTTGCCTGCGACGTGATCCTTGATCTGGCCGATGTCCCGATGACCCCTGCGCCAGATGCAAACGTGTTTCCCCAATGACTTATCTGGCGTAATGTGATCGCCATGCGGATAACGGTGCTGACCTCGATCTTCTTTGCCATGCTGGTCGTCGCCACTTTGGGTTGTGGCGCGCTGACGCTGTGGCACAGCATGCAAAGCCGGATCTGGGACCAACGGATTGCGCTGGCGCAAGCGTCCTACGCCGAACACCTGGCGCTGCAATCCAACATCTATCAACTGTTCAAGCAGCACGGCGACGCACTGCTTTTGGGTGACCGCCGCGGCGGCGCAAGGGAGGCCGCCCTGCACCCCCGGATCACCGCCAACCTTGCCGAGATTCGCCGGATCATCGGGCAGGAAATCGATCTGATGGGCGAAGAGGAAATCGAGGAGTTGGACCTGTTGTCGCGGATCGAGACCAATGTGCAGACCCTGACACGCACATTCGACGATCTGAACGACATCCGGGATCCGACCGACGAAGGCCGTAGGCGCGAAATCCTGATCCATATCCTCGACGGCGAGATCGACGACAAGTTGGCCCTGCGCATTACAGAGGCGCTGGAGGGCGAACGTGCCGAAGTCGCCCAGACGCTGGCCGAGGCCGAGGCGTTTCGCAGCCGTATCCGCACAGGCGTGTTCACGATCATGGGCGGGGCGGTGTTGATGGCGGGCCTCGGCGGATGGGCGTATCGCCGTTTGGTCGTTTTGCCGACGCTGCAGCTTGTGACAAAGGTAGAAGCCTTCCGCGCCGGCAAAAGCCGCGTCGCCCCGCAAGTCTCGGGGGCCTTGGAGTTGCAGCAGCTTGATCGAGCGCTCGAGGCGATGATCGAAATTCTGGATCAGCGCGACATCAGCACAAAGGAACAGAACGCCCGGCTGGAAAACGCGGTTCTGTCGCGCACCCGCGAATTGGAGCGTGTGCTGACCCAGATCGAGCAGTCCGAGACGGCGCGCCGCCAGATGATGGCAGATGTCAGCCACGAACTTCGCACCCCCTTGACCATCATCCAGGGCGAAGCAGACGTGTCGCTGCGTGGGGCGGAAAAGTCCGCTGCGGTTTATACAGAGTCGCTGTCGAGGATCCGCGAAACCGCCAAGCACGCAAACCATGTGGTCGATGACCTGCTGCTGATCGCCCGGCAGGAATCCGGCAAGCTGCGGCTCGATCTGCGCGACGTCGATCTGTGTGGCATATTGCGCGAAACGGCAGCGCTGCTGCCGCGTGAGGTTACGCTGGAACTGCCGATCTCCAAAGCCATCGCCAAGGCCGATCCGATGCGGATTCGACAATGTCTGCTGGCCTTGTTCCAGAACGCCACACGTTACGGCGGGGGCAAGATCTGGGCGCGGATCGAACCCGCCGCCAACGGCTATGCGCTGATTGTCGAGGACAATGGTGCAGGCATGGGCGACGCGGAAAAGACCCAGGCCTTTGATCGTTTCTTTCGCGGCTCGAACGCAGCGCAGCCCGAGGTTGAAGGCACCGGACTGGGGCTCCCCATCGTGCGCGCCATCGCCTGCGCGCATGGCGGGTCGGTGTCGCTGGAAGACCGCGAAGGTGGCGGTCTGCGCGTCGTCATGGTCCTTGCCACAGAAAGACCGATTGGTCTGGTGTGGGACAGCACACGGCAGGGCGCAGCCAGTCAGTGACCAAGAGTTTAGGCAGCTAAACTTCAGGTGTATCGGCCGCCACTAAACCCCTGATCAATCGCCTTCGACTATGCACCATGCTTTGAAGGGTCCGAACACAGCCCAAAGGATGTCTCGGATGACCATGGTGCTGCACGATGCCCGGGGCATTGTGTGGAAGTTTTCATGGCCGACGAAATAATCTCGCGTGCTGCGTTTTCGGGATGCAATTGCAGCAGGACACATAGAATGAATATCCTTTTGGTTGAAGATGAAGTGCGTGTCGCCGATTTCATCCGTCGGGGCCTTGCGGCCGAAGGCTGGGGCGTTACACATGTAAGCGACGGCGAGACGGCGCTTGACCTGTTGGCAGACGCCCCGTTCGATGCGATCATCCTTGATCTGATGCTACCGGGGATAAGCGGGCAGGATGTGTGCCGCAAGCTACGGGCCCGCGCCAACGTGACGCCCCTGTTGATGCTTAGCGCGCTGGACAGCACGGACGAGCGGATTGCAGGCCTGAAACTCGGGGCTGACGACTATCTGCCCAAACCCTTCGACTTCGAAGAGCTGGTAGCCCGGCTGGAGGCTTTGCACCGCAGGACACAGCGCTATGCCTCGGCGCAGGATGCCGATCTGCTGGACTGCAACGGCGTCTCCTTTGACAGGCGGTCGCTGACGGTCCTGATCGACGGCGGGTCGATTGATCTGTCGGGCAAAGAGCGCGAGATCCTGCTGTTGCTGATGTCGAACACAGGCCGCGTCTTTTCTCGAGAGCGTATTCTGAACGCGGTCTGGGGCGTGACAGCTGACCCTTTGACCAATGTTGTCGATGTTTATATTGGTCGCCTTCGGCGCAAACTGCGCCAGCACGGCAGCAGGATCGTGACCCTGCGCAATGTGGGTTACCGGTTTGACTGAACCTGCGACAGCAAAGCCTGAAAGCAAAGTGACCAAGACACTCACTTCTTCCAGCTGTCTGAACAGCGGGCTCAGTTTGATATTCCCCGCCAAGACTACGAATTCGAATCCGCGAGGCGCCGCGCCAATCGTGTCAATCGTGTCAATCGCCAGCCGGACAAGCTCAACGCTGCGATGCTTACCTTGTCGTATCTTGCAAAGTGCTAACTCTGATTACTTCTATCCTTCGGCGCTCAATCCAGACGCAGCATCGCGGCATAACCAGACGCCGTATCCGCCTACACTTTGCGTTGGCGCGGGTCGGGCGCTTGCGTGACATGTTGCTCAGGTGCAAGCCGCAAGGTGATCTCAGGCCTGTTGCGCGGGCCTGCGTCATTGATCAGAACGCCCTTTTCTTGGATGCCGTCTGATCGCACCGCAGCTTCCTGCGCAGCTTCGATCTCGGTCATTTGCGGCCGTGTCCCCAGCGTCTCTGCGAAGTTCTGGCTCTTCCAAGACTTCCGAAACCGCTACGTCTTCGACCGTGCGCCAACCTCAAGGTTGAGGTTGGGATAGCGGAGGTCACGTTACCGCGTTGCTTGTCCGCCAGTGAGTCCCCCTTCGTCGAGCGCACCCTTCGTGAACTTCATTTCTGGAGTTGCCATGCAAGCCTTCATGAAATGGCTCTGGACTTACAACAGCGACCGCCCGAACATGCGCATAGGCGGCATCACGCCCGCACAGAAACTGAAATCGGCAGCATAAATTCTACGAATGCACCCCGTTAAGAATGAGGCGACTATCATTAGAAGTCAGGTGCTCTATCCAGTTGAGCTACGGGACCGTGATTCCTGTGATAGCGGCTCGGGAAACGGTTCGCAACATGCCGCTACTTTCCTAACCAATTGTCATTGCGACTTTATTCCAGCGCTGGGCCGGTACTTTGAACGGGACTGCCCCTTTCTGGCGGGCCATTGAACTGCAATGCCGCTTTTCGTGATCTACCAGGCGACAGATCAAGCCCCGCCATCCTGCAAAAGCCGCGTCATGAAAACTGAATTCGGATCAGGCTCGTAGCCTTCAAACGGCGCGCAATAGTCAAATCCGGCTCCTTCGTACAGGGCGCGCGCCGGGGCAAAGACAGGCTCAACCCCGGTTTCCAGACTTAGCCTTGCGTAGCCCAGCAGCCGCGCTTCGGCCAGCAGATGGTCCAGCAAGACCCGGGCCAATCCGCGTCCTCGCGCCTCGGCCACCACATGCATGGATTTGATCTCAGCATGGGATACGTCTATCTGCTTGACAGCCCCCATCCCCAGAACCGCATCGTCTTCACACAGGGTAAAGAAAGCCACATCGGCCGTATCCAGTTCGGCCGGATCAAGCGCATGCACGCTGCCGGGCGGCGAGGCGGCATGCATCATGTCAAGGTGCCGCAAAAGAAGGGGCAACACCTTCGGCGATACTGGTCTGTCGCGACGGATCTCAATCATGCGCGGTACCTTTACTGCCCGCCCATCAGGGCCATCAGATCGGTTCCATTCACCAGCAATGTGCCAGGAGCAGAGGCATCGATATTCCAGATCAACGCACCGTTTTCACCGGGGGTTGCCATACCCTGCGCCATACCGATCATCGGCACCATCTGCCCGGTCATTTCTGGCGGGCCCGCTTGCAGGGCGGCCATCACAGCATCCATTCCGGTCATTTTCAGGGTTGCAGTGCCGACAGGAATGCCACCGGGACCGGCGGTCATCGCGCCCTCATAGGTCAGATTGTAGATATCCGAAGACAAAACCCCGGGCGCAAGCTTGATGTCTACAACGCCATTGGGCAGCAACGCCGACATCAACGTGCCTTGCATTGCCGGATCAACCGGTTCCGGTTTGGTCAGATCAAAGGCCGCAATAAAGGCGGCGGCGGGGGATGCTGCATCAAACCCACTGATGGTGACATCAAAGCCGAAGTTCTTTGGTATCAGGTCTGCGGCCCATTCCGGTGCCAGACCATCGGGAATACCAAGCCCAGAAAGCGTTATGCCTTCGCGGAAAAGCCCCTCGTTGACCAAACCATTTGCATCGACAACCACGCCGATTGACTGCGCCGTGAACACCCCGACCGGCGTCGAGATGGTGGCATTCGTCATGCCACCCGTGGTTGCGATGTTCTGAAAGAATGGCATGCCTTCGGTCAGAACTGCTTTCAGCCCCGCCTGATCGGCCGTTATCGCCTCTTGCGATGGATGCGCCACGAACCAGGCAATCAGCTTGTAAAATGCCGCCGGTTCAAACCCGGTCATTGATGCATCGCCGCCATAGCTTTCCGCCTGCACCACGATGTCCGCCGAGGGCGCACCAGACGGGCCGGGAATGGCCATGGTCTGGGAATAGCCGGCCAGCGCGTAGGTGACAGTGCTGTCAACACCACCGGCCAGCCCCGCCGTGGCCTTGGAGTCGTAGTAGCCAGAGGTCGCAGAGGTGGCCGAGGCGGATGGCGGCTCATTTGGCAAAGTGATCGTCTGGGTAATCGCAATGTCGGTGAATTCACTGCGCGAACTGGTAAATGCGCTTAGTGTTTCGTCAAAAACTCCGGTTCCCTTCAGCGAACCCAGCTTGTAGGAAAACTCAGAAATGCCAGCGGCGGTCAGATTGGCCTCGAACGACTGATCCGTCGCGGTGGCCCATGTGCCATCGCCGTTGTCGGTTATGGTCATCACATAGGGGGTTATCGTGCCGGAAAATGCCTCGGCCGAGGCTTTGGCAATGAACGGCGCGAAGTCCAGCGTGACGGTATAGGCCTCGCCCACGGGAACAACCGTCACAACCCCCGGCTCGGCGCCCAGATAGGTTTGAAACAACAGGGCAAGGCGGGCTGCCTCTTCCGGCGTTGCAGAATCCGCCAAGGCAGTCGAAGACAGCAACCCAGCCAGAGAAATTCCCAAAAGGACTTTTGTTTTGAACATGATGATCTCTTTCATACGTTAAAACGACGGGTTCAGTCGCATCACTTTACCCGGCATCGCCCCCCGATCAGGCGCATGGCTTGGGCTTCAGCACGCCTTTTGGGCACTAATGTGTCCAGACGCCTTTGCGTTCGGTCGCAAAATTTTCACCGTAGCCGCGGGGTCTTATCGTGAATTTGCGCGATTTTGGTTTTTCGATGTCAACTTCTATGCCCTTCGCTGCAGCGTAATCCTGTGCTGCTTCCAGCGTATCAAACCGCAGGCGAACCTGGCTGTCCATATCGCCGGACGAAGTCCATCCCATCAAAGGGTCGACGGATCGGGCAGCAGAAGGGGCAAATTCCAGAACCCAACCATGCGTTTTGGCAGTGCCGGATTGCATGGCAGTTCTGGCAGGCTGATAGATTCTCGCGCGCATGAAACACCTTTGAAAACGGATGCGCGTATATTCCGAAATCCGGGGCGATGCGCAAGGTGCAAGGTTACTGTCGGCTGGCTACTGGGGTGTGGGGTGGGTGGTGTGGTGCGGCCAGCCGACAGCGTTTAGGCTGCTTGCAATATCACTATCACCTGAACAAAAGCGGAACTCAACCAAAAGATGCGCGGATAATCGGCATTTTCGTTAAAATTGATCGGCTTGCGTCAAGGCTTCGGTAACCTTGGTTAACGCATCATTGCATTGCCCCTTGAACAAGAACAAAAACAGATCAAATCTAAAGATCGTTCAGGGAATCGGCCATGCCCCACAACAACACCAACGCCCCATCACTTCGCCCCGAGGTGCTGACCCGCCCCAAACTGGAAGGCGGGCAGCGTTTTGTGCTGTCGACCCCGTTTGAGGCGGCAGGTGATCAGCCCACCGCGATTGCCGAACTCGCGGCAGGTATTGATGCGGGCGAACACAATCAGGTTTTGCTAGGCGCCACGGGCACCGGCAAAACCTTTACGATGGCCAAGATCATCGAACAGACCCAGCGCCCGGCGATCATTCTTGCGCCCAACAAGACCCTTGCCGCTCAATTATACGGCGAATTCAAAGGCTTCTTCCCGGAAAACGCCGTCGAATACTTTGTGTCCTATTACGATTATTATCAGCCCGAAGCTTATGTTGCCCGGTCTGACACCTTCATCGAAAAAGAATCCCAGATCAACGAACAGATCGACCGGATGCGCCATTCGGCCACCCGCGCGCTGCTGGAACGCGATGATGTGATCATCGTGGCGTCGGTGTCGTGCATTTACGGCATCGGGTCGGTGGAAACCTATTCCGCGATGACGCAGGATCTTGAGGTCGGCAAAAGCTACGATCTGCGCGCCATCATGTCGGAACTGGTATCGCAAGCGTTCCGGCGCAATGATCAGGCGTTTCAGCGCGGGTCGTTCCGGGTGCGCGGCGACAGTCTGGAGGTGTGGCCCGCCCACCTTGAAGACCGCGCATGGCGGTTTTCGTTCTTTGGCGAAGAACTGGAAAGCATCACTGAATTCGATCCGCTGACCGGGGCTAAAACTGATAACTTCCCGCAAATCCGCATCTATGCCAATTCGCACTATGTAACGCCGCGCCCGACGATGAACCAAGCCATCATCGGCATCAAGAAAGAGCTGCGGATGCGGCTGGACCAGTTGGTTGCTGAGGGTAAGTTACTGGAAGCACAACGGCTGGAACAACGCTGTTCGTTCGATGTCGAAATGCTGGAGGCGACAGGGGTTTGCAACGGGATCGAGAATTATTCCCGTTACCTTACGGGGCGCGCGCCGGGCGAACCGCCACCCACGCTGTTTGAATTCATCCCCGACAATGCCATTGTTTTTGCAGACGAATCCCATGTGTCCGTGCCGCAGATTGGCGGCATGTACAAGGGCGACTATCGGCGCAAATTCGTGCTGGCCGAACATGGGTTCCGCCTGCCATCGTGCATGGACAACCGCCCGCTGAAGTTCGAGGAATGGGATGCGATGCGCCCGCAGACGGTGTTCGTTTCTGCTACCCCTGCCGCTTGGGAGATGGAACAAACCGGCGGCGTGTTCACTGAACAGGTCATTCGCCCGACCGGCCTTATTGATCCGATCATTGAAATCCGCCCGGTTGAAATGCAGGTGGATGACCTGCTGGATGAAATCCGCCGCGTGGCCCAGCAAGGCTTGCGGGTGCTGGTGACTACCCTGACCAAACGCATGGCCGAAGACCTGACCGAATACTACCACGAACAAGGTATTCGCATCCGCTACATGCATTCGGACATCGACACGATTGAACGCATTGAAATCCTGCGCGATCTGCGGCTTGGCGCATTTGACGTGCTGGTCGGCATCAACCTGTTGCGCGAAGGTTTGGACATTCCCGAATGCGGGCTGGTGGCGATACTCGACGCCGATAAGGAAGGCTTCCTGCGGTCTGAAACCTCGCTGATCCAAACCACGGGCCGGGCGGCGCGCAATTCTGAAGGCCGCGTGATCATGTATGCCGACCGCATCACCGGGTCGATGGAACGCGCGATCGGCGAAACCAACCGCAGGCGCGACAAGCAGATTGCTTACAACACCTTGCACGGCATCACCCCCACGACCGTGAAGAAAAACGTCGAAGACGTGCTGGCGGGCCTGTGGAAAGGCGACACCGATATGGCGCGCGTTACCGCAAAAGTTGACCGCCCGATGATCGGGTCCAACCTTGCGGCCCATCTTGATGCGTTGCGTGTCACCATGCGCAAGGCGGCCGAGAATCTGGAATTCGAAGAAGCCGCCCGCCTGCGTGATGAAGTGAAACGGCTGGAGGCGGTGGAACTGGCAATCGCCGATGATCCCCTCGCGCGGCAGTCCGACGTGGAAGAAGCCGTTGATAATGCAGTAAAATCCGGCGGCCGCAGTACGGGCGGGCGGGCGGGCATGCGCGGTGGCAAATCGCGGCGGGGGCGGAAATAACCCGCAACACGCACACGAAACTGTCAGCGTGTCCTGTTGGATTGGCCAAAGACTCTGCGCTCGTTTATGCCTAGCTTCTTGTTGTTCTTAACTGGAGATGATGATGATCTTCCGCCTTGCGCTTTCAGCCTTTTTAATCACCCTTGCTCCGCTTGCCGCCTTGGCTTGCGGCGCCACATCTGACTGCATCATTGATCAAGGCAGTTACCGTATCAGCCTGCCTGACGGCAAAACGCCCATAGGCGCGATTGTCTTTGCGCATGGTTATCAAGGGTCTGCGGCGGGCACCATGAAGAACAGGGGCCTGATCAAAATGGCCACTGACCGGGGGCTTGCCTTGATCGCGATTGATGCAGGAGCGGATGACTGGAACCTGCCGAATGCCCCGGGTGAAAGCACAGAACCGCGCGATGAAATGGCCTATCTTGACGCTGTCATGGTGGATGCCGCCAAGCAATTTGGCGTTGATCCCAAGCGCACGGTCATCACCGGCTTTTCGGCGGGCGGTATGTTTGTCTGGACCGCGATTTGCGCGCGGGGTGATGCTTACGCAGGATACATTCCCTATTCCGGCACGTTCTGGAAAGGCCCGCCAGCCAGCTGCCCGGCTGCGGCACAAAACATCATCCATGTGCATGGCACCGCAGATACCACGGTGCCAATAGAGGGGCGCGCGATCGCCGATACGCGGCAGGGCGATCTGAATGAGGTTCTTTCCATGTATATGAAAGAAAAAAGATTTTCTGCACAGACCGGGTATTCCGCAGTTGATCTGACCTGTTCACATGCGGTCAATCCTGCAGGCAGGCGGCTTGATCTTTGTCTCTTTGATGGCAAGCATTCCTTCACCTCAGAACGGTTGGGTGCGGCCTATGATACTTTGATGCCAAAGCTCTGATCCCGTGCTAAGGGGTACCGATCTGTCCTTTCGCAAGACCGAACCATGAAGAAACTTCTCGATGCCGATCATCCGTTCTTTGCACCTGTCTGGCGCCGATGGGCGACAACACTATTTCCTCTGGTCTGGAGTGCGGTAGAACTGTCGCAAAACAGCCCGGGCTGGGCGGTTGCTTTTGGCGCGTTGGGATGCTGGGCATTCTGGGAATTGATCTGGAAAGGGCCGTCCCGCTCGTAGCCCGGAAGGCCCCGTCCGGTGACATTGTGAACCTCAGGCAAATGCTAGCAGTTTATCCGCCCGCGCATTTCACCAGAATCGCCCTGCAATGTGCTTTCAACCAGATCGCATCCGGTCATCTGCGGGATCAGCGCCACCATATCAGCGCGTATGCCCTGATGTTCGCCACGCCGGGCATAGCCAAGGCGAATAATCTCAACGGTCTTTTCTTTTTTGAAAACAACGTATTGGCGACCATTTCTAGTGGCTTCGGTCCGCTCTGCCCCAAACATAAGAGGGGTAGGCTGTGCGCCGCATGCGGCCAGAAAGACAAGAGGAATGAGGCGTTTCATGACTGCACTGTGCCAAAGCATGGTTAAGGCTTGGTTAATGCGGGTGCAGGGCATTCATTGGTCCGCATCCACTGCGCCTCACCCGTACCGATTTGTGACAAATGAGACAGACTTGAAAAGGTCAAGGCATGCTACTTGCAACCGCCAAACGGAAACAAGGCCAGAAACATGCATGGCCCTGCGTGATCCCTACCTGCGCGTCCAGTCTTCGTAGGCTACCCGCACCTTTACGTCTTGCCGCCCACAAGCAAGCTGGCGATCCGCCGCAGTGCCAGCAAATACCCATCAACCCCGCAGCCCGCGATTACGCCATCTGCGCGCGCGGACACAAAGGAATGCTGCCTGAACGGCTCGCGTTTGTGGATGTTGGAAATATGCACCTCGATCACTGGGCCGTCATAGGTGTTCAGCGCATCCAGAATGGCCACAGATGTGTGCGAATAGGCGGCGGGGTTGATGATGATGCCCGATGCCGCAGATCGCGCCTCTTGCACCCAATCGACAAGCTGGCCCTCGTGGTTGGATTGCAGAAAGCGCACGGATAGCCCCAAATCCTCCGCCAGGGCCGAACAGCTTTCCGCCACGTCGTCAAGTGTTTGGGCTCCGTAAATCTCGGGCTGGCGATGACCGAGAAGGTTCAGGTTAGGGCCGTTCAGAATGAAGATGGGCTTTGGCACGGGACTATCCTGTTTTCAGTTTCGCGCAGGATAGCGAAATTGCGCTGCGGAACAAGCGGCGGGTTACGCCACTTTTTCCAGCGCCACATCGGGTGTGATCCCCAAAGCGTGACAAACATCGCGTGTCAGATGCGGGCGGTTCAGGGTGTAGAAATGCAGATCCTCCACCCCGCCCCGGATCAGCCGATCACAAAGCCCGGTGCATTGCGTCAGTGCCAGCAGATCTGTGCGACCATCCCGCGCCGCCATGTTGAACGCCTCATCAAGGCGGGCGGGCACGCGGGTGCCACAGCGTGCAGCAAAGCGTTTTGCGGCCTCCCAATTCTGGATCGGCAGAATGCCGGGGATGATGGGGGCGGTGATCCCCGCCGCCTGGCAAGCATCGCGGAACCGAAAAAAGGTATCGGCGTCAAAGAAGAACTGGGTGATGGCGCTGGTGGCTCCCGCCTCCATCTTGCGTTTGAGGTAGGTGATATCTGTGCTGGCCGTGGCCGCATCCGGGTGCGCCTCAGGGTAGGCCCCTACGCGCAGTTTGAACTTGCCGGTTTTTGCCAAGGCCGCGATCAGGTCAACCGAACTGGCAAAGCCATCGGGATGTGGGGCAAAGCGGTCTATCCCCTTGGGCGCATCCCCTCGAAGGGCCACGATTTCAGTGACCCCCGCATCAGCATAAGCGGCTGCAATTTCAAGCGTTTCTACGCGCGTGGCATCAACGCAGGTCAGGTGCGCCGCAACATTCAATCCGTAATTCTTGCCAATCGTGGTGACTGCATCATGCGTCAGTTTCCGCGTGGTACCGCCCGCGCCGTAAGTGACCGAGGCAAAGCTGGGCTTCAAAGGGGCCAGAACCTGCACGGTTTCCCAAAGCCGGAAAGACGCATCAAGCGTTTGCGGCGGGAAGAATTCAAAGGATACGCGGGGAATGGTCATGGCAAGGCTCCTGTTCTTGCACCCCTTGTCTCAGATATCCGAATGTGAGACAAATTCATAATACTAATGATGAACATGAGGATGACCGCATAATGCATCTGGAATTTCGCCATCTGCGCACGATCAGGGCCATTCATCAGGCGGGCGGTTTGGCGCGGGCGGCGGATTTGCTGAACATGACCCAATCGGCGCTGTCGCATCAGGTCAAGGGGTTGGAGGATCAGGCGGGGGTGGAGCTGTTTGTGCGGCGATCTAAGCCGTTGAAATTGTCGGTAGCAGGGCTACGGATGCTAAAGCTGGCGGAACGAATTCTGCCGGAGATCGACGCGCTGGAAGAGGATTTCAAGGCGTTGAAATCGGGCAAGACCGGCCGGCTACATATCGCGATGGAATGTCATGCCTGTTTTGACTGGCTGTTTCCGGTGCTGGAATTGTTCCGCCGGGCCTGGCCGGATGTGGATGTGGATATCCGGGCCGGTCTGGCGTTTGAGGCGCTGCCGGCTTTGATGCGGGAAGAGGTTGACCTGGTGATCTCGTCCGACCCGGTGCAGGTCGAGGGAATGATGTTCAATCCGCTGTTTGATTATCATCCGATGTTCGTGGCGGCGGCGAGCAATCCTTTGGCGGGCAAGGATGTGATCGTGGCCGAGGATTTTCGCGATCAGATGCTGATCACCTATCCGGTTTCCCGCGATAAACTGGATGTGTTCACCGAAATTCTGTCCCCCGCCAAAGTAGAACCGCGGGGGCTGCGGCAGGTGGAATTGACCGCCGTGATCTTGATGTTGGTTGGATCGAACCGGGGGGTTTCCGTGCTGCCGGACTGGGTTTTGCGGGATATCAAATCAAACGCGGATTATGTGACGCGTCCGCTGGGGCCGGGGGTGATCACGAAACGGCTTTATGCGGCGACGCGGGTTGAGGATACTTTGAAGCCCTATATGGCGCATTTTCTGAAGCTCGGGCGGTCGGAGCCAGTGAAATTACAGCGCGCGTAACACGTGTGATAAGATGCTTATACTACTGATATTTATGACTTAAATATATCGCATTTAGCAATTTTTAACCCTTCGGATCGGCAAGCATAACGCTGCGATGACGCGCGACTGACGGCACTTGTGGCCTATGGTTGCTGCGGGTTTGCCCGCTTGGACGTTATCGAAGTTTGGAGGATGAAATGAGCATTCACGTTAGATTTCCAATGACCATTGCCCTGTCCGTTCTGGCTGTAACCGCCGCTCATGCGCGGGGACCGTCGCCGCAGCCCTGGCTTATTTATCCAGCCAAGGTGATGGATACCTGCCGGGCGGGAACCGCGCCCGAAAGGATCGCCACGCGCTGTGATGAGTTGCTTTGGGCCTATGCGCAGGAATTGGAAGCCTGTGTTCCCGCACCCAGCGGCGGGCCGGTGATGGCGGCGCAGCAATTGGCCTTGCAAGATTCTGACCCGGACTGTGCGGCGTCGGCTGCGCGGATTGCTGCGGCGAAAATCAAATGACCCCGCATCACAACGGCCTGCTGCGGCTTTGGGACTGGCTGTGGCAGGCCGCCAGACGCCCCAGCAAAGTTGCGCAGACACGCCCCTTGACGGGGCGCGTCTGGCAGGTGATCCTGATCCCGATAAGTTGAACGGCAAGGAGGGGGCGTATGAAACATCTGTATCATCAGACCCGCAGTCCCGGCCCTGTTTCGGCCCTGCATGATGTGCGGGGCCGGTCGTAAACCTTTTGCCTTTGGTTGACGTGACCTGCCCGTTTTGCGGTGACTGCCCTCTGGCGCGCCGCGGTTCAGTCCGGGACGATCAACATGAGTATTCTTGCAACAAAATCGTTGTCTTTGACCCTTGGCGTGCCGCTGTTTGCGGGGGTTACATTTAGCGTCGATACAGGCGACAGAATCGGCCTTGTGGCGGCCAACGGGCGCGGCAAGTCTTCACTTTTGCGGCTGCTGGCCGGGCACCTGGAAGCGACATCGGGTGATGTTACCCGCGCACGGGGCACGATTGTGGGGTTGGTAGAGCAAGACGCACCCCCTACCCTGTTGGCATTGTCGCTGCGCGAGACAGTATCAGGCGCTTTGCCCAACGATGAGGCTGAAGCAGAAACGTGGCGCGTCGATGTAGTGCTAGATGATCTTGAAGTGCCAGAGTCCTTGCGCGATCAGACACTTGGGGCGTTAAGTGGCGGCTGGCAACGGGCGGCGCTGTTGGCGCGGGTGGCGATACTTTCGCCCGATGTGTATTTGCTGGACGAGCCGACCAACCATCTGGACCTGTCGCGCATTGGTAAATTGCAGCGCTGGTTGGCGGCCCTGCCCCGCGATGTGGCGGTGATAGCGGCCAGTCACGACCGCGCGTTTCTGGATGCGGCAACCAAGCGGACGTTGTTTTTGCGCCATGAGGCTTCGCGCATGTTTGCATTGCCGTTCAGTGCCGCGCGGCTGGCGTTGATGGAGGCCGATGCAGCGGATGACAAACGCTTTGTTCTGGACCAGAAATACGCCGATCAACTGCGCCGCCAAGCCGCGAAGTTGAAGAATATCGGCATCAATTCTGGCAGTGATTTGTTGATCACCAAAACCAAGCAGTTGAAAGACCGCGCCGACAAGATCGAGGCGGCAGCGCGGCCCGCGCACAAGGACGTATCGGCAGGGGCAATCAAGTTGGTCAATTCCGGCACCCATGCGAAGGCGTTGCTGTCGTTGAATGATGCGGTGGTGACTGCCCCGGATGGGCGGGTGCTGTTCAAGACCGGCCCAAAATGGGTGGAACGGGGCGACCGGGTGGTGATCCTTGGTCACAATGGCGCGGGAAAAACCCAGCTTGTGGGCGCGATGTTGCGGGCCATTGGCGGTGAAGACGGGATGATCAAGGCGGTGCCAACGCTGGTGCTGGGCTATTCTGATCAGAATTTGGCCCAGCTTGGCGGCAAGCTTACGCCGTTTGATCAGGTATCAAAGCTGCACTCTGGCGATGCGCAGGTGCGAACCTTGCTGGCGGGGGCTGGCATCCGGTTGGACATGCAGACCGGGACTGTTGGCAATCTGTCGGGCGGGCAGCGGGCGCGGTTGGCAATGTTGATCCTGCGGTTGACCAAGCCCAACTTTTACCTGCTGGACGAGCCGACCAACCATCTGGACATTGAGGGCCAAGAGGCGCTGGAAGCGGAATTGCAAGCACAGGGGGCGACCTGCGTGCTGGTGTCGCATGACCGCAGTTTTGTGCGGGCAGTGGGCAATCGGTTCTGGCTGATCGAGGGGAAGCGGTTGATCGAGGTGGACGACCCGGAAGCGTTTTTCAGGGGTGCTTTGGCGTCAGACTAGACGCCAAAGGCCAACATGGCGGCGGCCATGGCGGCCATACCAAGGTTTTCAACAATGGTGATGGTGGACATTGGCAAGTTGAACACAGTGCCCAAGCAAGCGCATTTGATGGTTTGCTTTTGCATAACCGATTGGATGACGCCGATGGCACCAACGAGGCTGAGGACCAAAGCCACCCATGTTGCGGCATGCAGTTGGAACTGAAACAGAAAGGCAAAGCCAAGGGCGGTTTCAACGAAAGGATAGGCCAGCCCCCAAGCGCGGGTTTGCTTGGCCAACACGTCGTAAGTTGAATAGGCATCGGCAAAGGCGGGCACATCCAGCAGTTTGAACGCGCCAAACACAAGGAAAAAGCCTGCCATGAAGGCGATCATCCAGTTGCTGCCTGCGAAAGCGGCCAGCGCGACAAGGGACAGGACCAAAAACAGCGGGAAGTAGGTTTTGATCCAGCTTGTCTGATCTGTAGTCAGCGGGGCGATGACGGGGGCGGTTGCACTGAGGCGGTACTTGCCAATGGCAGTCAGGGCCGCATTCAGTGCATCCATCGTGGCCCCTGTGACCGAAGCCACCGGCGGATCAAGAGTGACGCTGGCCGAGGGGGCGACGGACCGAAGCGCCGCCTCAACCTTGCGTGCACATCCGGCACAGGTCATTCCAGAGATGCTATAATCAGTCATATTCCTAATCTATTCACCGAAAGGCAGGGTTACAAGTTTGCAAAGCCTTGGCGGCAGAATTTCAGTCGGAAAATCCTGCAATTCGGTATAGGGTGGCTGGGTACCTGCAAGGAGCCTGCCCTGCGTAAGCTTTGTCTTGCCCTGTTCGTTGGTCTGATAGCGGCGCCTGCTGGTGCGGGGTGCCGTCTGGCGCTGGCGCTGGCAATGGATGTGTCGAAATCGGTCAGCCTGCATGATTATGATCTGCAACGCGACGGGATGATCGCGGCGCTTGCCGATCCAGAGGTTCGCGATCTGTTTTTGCGCCCGGGCAATCATGTCACTGTGCTGATCTACCACTGGAGCGGTTCCAATTATCAGGGCGTGGTTTCAGACTGGCGCGAGGTCCGCGAGGTTGACGACCTGATCGCCCTGTCGCGCGATATTGAAACGCATCTGCGTTACGCCAGAAACCTGCCGACCTCGATCGGCGCTGCATTGGAGTTTGGACGCCAGGCGATGGAGGACGCACCCGATTGCGGGCGCCGGGTGATCGACGTTGCAGGCGACGGGCGCAGCAATGATGGCATGTCGCCGGAACAGGCCTATGCCTGGGAAGACTTTGGCGACATCACGGTGAACGGACTTGCCATCGGCGGGCACGAGGCCGGGTTGGTAGACTATTACAAAAGCGAGGTGATCCGCGGGCCCGGTGCCTTTGTTGAAGTCGCCGGTTTGCCGGAAGATTTTGCCCGGACATTGAAACGCAAACTGGTGCGGGAATTGGCCGAACAGGTGTCTTTGCTGGACCAGAGCCCTGCAAACAGCGGCGGGTGATGGCCTTGGGTCTGCAACCGGTTAAACGGGATCAGGGGGTGGTTTGGGGGTGCATCGGGCTGCTTCCTGTTTGGATGCAGGTTGTGCAGACCGGTTAGGGCATCGGTGTTTTGCCAGTTGAAAACCGGGTCAGACCCCTGACAGACGCAGAGCGCAAGTGGTGGTGGTTGAGATGATCTTGGCTGGTCCGGGTCAAACCTTGCCGCTTTCCCCTTCCCATCAGCCTGCCCGCCCTATAGGGAAGCCTCTGCGAATGAGGGAGCCCGCGGTATGCAAGGCAGTGCCAACCTGAACCTGATGATCAAGACCGCCCGTAAAGCCGGGCGGGCTTTGGTGAAAGACTTTCGTGAGGTGGAAAACCTGCAGGTGTCCTCTAAGGGACCGGGCGATTTTGTGTCGAAAGCCGACCGCGAGGCGGAGCGGATCATCAAGGAAGATCTGATGGGCGCGCGGCCGACCTATGGCTGGCTGGGCGAGGAAACCGGCGGGACGGAAGGGGCGGACCCGACACGGCGCTGGATTGTGGACCCGCTGGATGGCACCACGAATTTCCTGCACGGGCTGCCGCATTGGGCGGTGTCGATAGCACTTGAGCATAAGGGCGAGATTGTCGCGGGCGTAGTGTTTGATGCCGCCAAGGACGAGATGTATGTCGCCGAAAAGGGCTCTGGCGCGTGGATGAACGAAAGCCGGATCAGGGTTTCGGGGCGGCGGGCGATGTCGGACGCGGTGTTTGCGACGGGCGTGCCGTTCGGGGCAAAGCGCACCCTGCCTGCCACCTTGCAGGATCTGGCGCGGTTGATGCCTGCCTGTGCCGGAGTTCGGCGTTGGGGGGCGGCGTCGCTGGATTTGGCCTATGTCGCGGCCGGGCGCTATGACGGCTATTGGGAGCGGGAATTGCACGCTTGGGATATCGCCGCCGGAATCATCCTTGTGCGCGAGGCGGGTGGTTTGACCGAAGGCCTAGTCGAGGGTGCTGACCCGCTGGAAAGCGGCGGCGTGATTTGCGGCAATACCGGGCTGTTTGACAGCTTTGCCAAGATCATCCGGGGCTGACATCCCGTCGCCAAAGTGCGGGGGGACAATAGCGCCCGCACATCTAATGGCGGGGGCCAGCCCCGTCGCCTTTGGGCTTGAACCAATGGCGCATCAAAGGCGACCCCCAGGATATTTATGCCAAGATGAAATTGGCCGCGGAGTGGTGATCATCTGCGGCGAACGACTTTTGGAATGCGGCTTTTGCCAAGCGAGTATTCAGCCGCCGGATGCGCGGGCTGGCCGTGATTGCGGTGCCAGAACCCGGTGCCGCCCATGCGCTGCCAGAGTGGCACACACAGCAGCAGTCCCGCGATAAAGCCACCCGCATGCGCCCAATAGGCGACTCCGCCGCCCTCTGACGGGGTAGTGACACCGCTGAAGACCTGAATGCCGAACCACAGGCCCAACATGATCCAAGCGGGGATCGGGAACACCTTGAAGATGATAATCAGGACGATCACCACATCGACCCGGGCGCGCGGGAACAGCAAAAGATAGCCGCCGAGCACGCCTGCAATCGCACCGGATGCGCCGACCATGGGAACTTGCGACGATGGATCGGCACCGATTTGTAAGGCGGCCGCAGCAAGCCCCGCCAAAATGTAGAAGCCAAGAAATTTGACCGGGCCCATCAGGTCTTCAAGATTATCACCAAAAATCCACAAAAACAGCATGTTACCGGCCAAATGCATCCAGCCGCCATGCAGAAACATATGGGTCACCAGACTGGGCAGGTTTTCACCTGCCATCACGAATTGCGGAACGATGCCGTAGCGGTAAAAGAATTCGTTCAGCGCATCGTCGCTTTGCAGACCAAACCAATAGGCCAGAAAGATCGCGATATTGGCCGCGATCAGGGCGTAGGTGACGAAAGGCGTACTGCCCGACGGGTTATGATCGCGGATCGGAAACATGGCGGCAAGGTTCCCGATCCGCCGAGGTTCGTCAAGCCTTTAGGTTTGCCCCACCTCGGCCAGCAGTTGCGCATTGCCGCCGGATGCTGTGGTGTCAATGCAGACATGACGCTCCAGCAGCACATGCGCCGCATCGGGAAGTGCGGTGATCAAAGGCAAGATCGCGCCTTTGCGCAGGCTAAGCGCCTGGGCATAAGCGCGGGCCGAGCCTGCGTCGCCCCACCACAGGGCCGCGCCAAAGTTTGGCAACGTGGGTAAGACTGCCGGGGCGATGCCCGGAAGTTCTACCGCGATGCCACCAAGACGGCGGACAGCTTCGGCCTGCGCCAAGGCGGTGCTGGCCGTTGGGCCAAGGCAGAGGATGGGGGCGCGCGGTGTGGTGGTCAGGCGGTTGGATTCGCCCGTGGGGCCGGGCAGGTTCTGCGCATGGACGCTTTGGGCGCGCGGCGCGGACTGGATTGCGGCGATGGCATCTTTTTCGCCAATCGGCGGCGTGGTGACACCGGGGCTGAAATCGGGCAATGCAGGCTTTGTAAACCGGGTCAGATACTCTGGCCCGCCCGCCTTTGGCCCGGTGCCGGAAAGCCCCTCGCCACCAAAGGGTTGGGAGCCTACCACAGCGCCGATCTGGTTGCGGTTGACGTAGATATTGCCGACATGCAGCGCCTCGACCATGGATTGCACACGGTCATCAATGCGGGTGTGCAGACCGAAGGTGAGGCCGTAGTTTGAGGCGTTGATGCTGGCCACGACCTGGTCAATTTCACTGGCGCGGAAGGTGGCGACATGCAGCACCGGACCGAAGATTTCGCGCGGCATGTCGGCGATGCCTTTGACGCGGATAACGGTTGGCGCGATGAAGGTGCCCATTGTCGGCGCCTTGAGTTCGTAGAGAACCCGGCCTTGGCTGCGGGCGGCAGCGATGTAATCGGTGATGTCGGCTTGCGCGGTGGCGTCGATCACCGGGCCTACATCGGTGGCAAGATGCCACGGGTCGCCTAAGCTGAGTTCATCCATCGCACCAAACAGCATGTGTTGAACGGTTTCCGCCACGTCTTCCTGCAGGTAAAGGCAGCGCAGGGCAGAACAGCGTTGGCCCGCAGATTGGAAGGCCGAGGCCAGGATATCGCGCACGGCTTGTTCCGGCAGGGCGGTGCTGTCGACCAGCATGGCGTTCAGACCACCTGTTTCGGCGATCAGCGGTGCGCCCGGATCAAGATGATCGGCCATGCTGGCGCGGATTTTGAGCGCGGTGGCGGTGGAGCCGGTAAAACAAACACCGTCTACACGCGGGTCTTTTGTCAACGCAGCACCGACTGTGGACCCGGCACCGGGCAGCAATTGCAGGGCGGATTTGGGAACACCCGCCTGGTGCAACAGGTCAATGGCCATTGCAGCGATCAGGGGGGTTTGTTCAGCCGGTTTGGCGATCACGGCATTGCCAGTGGCAAGCGCCGCGCCGATCTGGCCGGAAAAAATGGCGAGCGGGAAATTCCACGGGCTTATGCAGGCGAAGGTGCCGCGAGGCGCTGCGGTAACGGATACTGCGCCATTGGCGTAATAGCGCAGAAAATCAACCGCTTCGCGCAACTCGCCTACTGCATCGGCCAAGGTTTTTCCCGCCTCTGCGGCGAGGCAGGCGAAGATTGGACCTGCGTTATTTTCGTAAAGATCAGCGGCTTTTAGCAAGATTGCGGCACGCTCAGCAGGGGTGGCGGACCATGGTTTGGCGGCGGCGAGCGCTGTTTCGACATTAGCGACGCTGGCGGTTTGAACGTGGCCGATGGGGGCACCCGTAGCCGGATTATGCATCGGCGTCGGTGCATTTGGGGCGGCCTGCCCGGCTGTGCGGGGGGCAGCGGAAAGCGGGGTTGCGTGATGCGGGCCGCGGGCGGCGTCGATTACAGCAAGGTCGGCACTGTCGGTCAGATCAAAGCCTTGCGAATTCTTGCGTGCGCCAAAAATGGCGGGGCCAGCAGGGATGGCCGGGTTGGCAAGCGGGGTCAGCCGTTCGACGGCATCGAGCGGACAGGCGGCGACCACGGCGGGGGGCACATCGGCATCGACAATCTGGTTCACAAAGCTGGAATTGGCACCGTTTTCCAGAAGGCGGCGTACGAGGTAAGCCAACAAATCACGGTGCGCGCCGACCGGGGCATAGATGCGGCAGCGGGTTTTATGGTCTGTCAGCACGATGTCATGCAAGCGTTCACCCATGCCATGCAGGCGTTGGAATTCGAAGGCGGATTTGTCGGTGGCCATGTCCAGAATGGCGGCTACAGTGTGGGCGTTGTGGGTGGCAAATTGCGGATAGATGCGATCTGTTAGCCCCAGCAGTTTGCGGGCGTGGGCTATGTAGGACACATCGGTAGACTGCTTGCGGGTGAAGACGGGGAAAGAGGTGAGGCCCAAAACCTGCGCGCGTTTCACCTCGGCATCCCAATAGGCGCCTTTGACGAGGCGGACCATGATTTTGCGGTCAAGTTTGGTTGCAAGGGCATGCAGCCAGTCGATGACGGCCCCTGCCCGCCTGCCGTAGGCTTGGACGACGACACCGAAACCATCCCAGCCTTTGAGGGAGGGATCAGACAGCACCGCCTCAATCACCTTTAGGGAAAGGGCAAGCCTGTCAGCCTCTTCGGCGTCGATGTTAAAGCCAAGGCCAGCGGCTTTGGCGAGACCAGCAAGCGCACGGACGCGGGGCACGAGTTCGGCCATGACGCGGTCGGTCTTGGCAATTTCATAGCGCGGGTGCAGGGCGGAAAGCTTGACCGAAATGCCAGGATTGGCGCGTATGTCGTTGCTTTTGCACGCAGAAGCGATGGATGTGATGGCCCCGGAATAAGACAGGTGATAGCGGCGCGCATCAGATTCGGTGCGGGCAGCTTCGCCAAGCATGTCGTAGCTGTAGGTGTAGCCTTTGGATTCCAGGTCTACCGCGCGTTTCATAGCAGTTGAGATGGTTTCACCCAATACGAACTGACGGCCCATTTCCTTCATCGCGCGGGTGACAGCAGTGCGGATCACCGGTTCACCCAGCCGCTTTACGGCAGCTTTCAGGTGGCCCACGACGCCGGGTTCACGTTCGTCCAGAACGCGGCCGGTCAGCATCAGCGCCCAAGTGGAGGCGTTGACGAGGGATGAGGCGGATTTGCCCAAGTGGCGGCCCCAATCTGAGGGCGCGATCTTGTCTTCGATCAGCGCGTCCATGGTGGTGGCGTCGGGCACCCGCAGCAAGGCTTCGGCGAGGCACATCAAAGCCACGCCTTCATCGGTGGAAAGACCGTATTCGGCGAGGAACACTTCCATCAGCCCGGGCTTTACCGAAGCCCGGATGCGGGCGACCAGATCGGCACCAGAGGCGGAGATGCGGGCGCGGTCTTGCGAAGACAGGTTTGCCTGCGCGATAAGGTCGGCGATCAACGCGGCCTCAGGGGCGAGGCTTTGGGTATCAATCACGGACCAAGCCGTTTTCATGGCGGAAATAGGCATAGGCGCAGCCTCCTGTTTTATATATCATAGCGGGGAAATGGCGGGCTGTTGTCCTGATCTTTTGAAGTAATGCAGGATGTTCGGGCGATATCGGGGGAAACATGATGCAAAACGACCGGGGCGAGCTGGACCGATTTGATCAGGCGATTTTGCGCGTCTTGGCGATTGAGGGGCGGATTTCGGCAACCGAACTGGCCCGACGCATCGGTTTGTCAAAATCCCCCACCCAAGCCCGGATGAAGCGGCTGGAAGACGCGGGCACGATTCTGGGCTACCGCGCGCAGTTGGATCTGGTGCAACTGGGCCTTGCACATGTGGCTTTCGTCGAGATGCGGCTGTCGGACACGCGCGAGGCGGCCCTGCAGGCGTTCAACATTGCCGTGCTGGCGATCGAGGAAGTGGAACAGTGCCACATGATAGCCAGCCGGTTTGATTATCTGCTGAAAGTGCGCACGCGGGACATTCAGCACTATCGGCAGGTTTTGGCGGAAAAACTGTCGGCACTGCCGCATGTGGCATCAACATCGACTTATGTTGCGATGGAGGCCGTGAAGGACCCCGGCATTTAATGTTGCAAGCGATTGCAAATTCGGTGCAACCTTTGAGTGACGCGAAGACTGCAAGGATGTTGGCATGGTTGCAACACTAAGAGATGTGGCGCTGTTGGCAGGGGTTTCGACCTCGGCTGTGTCGCGGACGTTTACCCAAGGGGCGTCGGTATCGGCGGCTATGCGCGCGAAGGTCGAACGGGCTGCAGAGGAGCTGGGGTATCACCCCAATTTTCTGGCGGCAAGCCTGACCACGGGGCGCACCAAACTGATTGGCCTTGTGTCCAACAACTTTCACAATCCGGTATTTCTGCAGGTGTTCGATCTGTTCACCCGCGCGCTTCAGGACCGGGGTTTGCGGCCTTTGCTGGTGAATTTGTCGGATGAAACGGATCCGGACGCTTCGGTGCGCATGTTGCAGCAGTATTCGGTAGACGGGGTGGTGGTGGCGTCATCCACCCTGCCTGCGGGCTTTGCCGAAGCGTTTCGCCGTGCCGGTTTGCCTGTGGTGCATTCATTCGGGCGCAAGACCAATGCGCCGTTGGTACATGTGGTCGGGGTGGACAATTATGCCTGCGGCCGTATGGCGGCGCGGGAACTGATCGCCTGCGGCTATGGGCGCGTGGGGTTTTTGGGCGGGCCGGAAACTGCGACGTCAACACAGGACCGTCTGGCAGGGTTTCAGGCGGCAATCGGGCGGCACAAGGATGTGTCGTTGAGCGTCAGTTATGCCAGCGCCTATTCCTTTGAAGCCGGGCGGGCGGAAATGCAGCGCATTCTGGAAGATGCCCCAGCACAAGCCTATTTCTGTGGCGATGATGTGCTGTCGATCGGCGCGCTTTCCGCATTGGCCGATGCCGGGCTGTCGGTGCCGGATGATGTCGGGATCATCGGGTTGAACGACATGGAAATGGCGGGCTGGGCAAACATCGGTCTGACAACCATCCATCAACCGCTGGCCAAGATCATCGCGGCGTCAGTTGATCTGGTGGTGGCCCTGGTGGACGCACCGCAGACAGCGCCTGCGGTGCGATTGTTTCCCTGCCATGTGGTGTCGCGGCGGACGCTGCGCGCGCGGACTTAGGTTTTTCGCAAATCGGGCGGGAAAACCGGTGCCCACTTTTCCCTGATTTGCTTTGGCCTAGCGATACATCGGCGGGCGGGCATCGATCCATTTGCCGTCTGCCTTGCCTGATTCCGCCACCGCGAAGACAGCAGCCATGGATCGCAGGCCATCGGTTGCACGCGGATAGAGGTTTGCGGCGGGGTCCATGGCGCGGCCTTCTTTCTTGGCGCGGATGGCTTCGGCAAGGTCAGAATAGATGTTGGCAAAGGCCAGCGGCATGCCTTCGGCGTGGCCTTGCGTCACGCGGCTGGTGCGGTCTGCCTCTGGCGACAGGTTACCCTCGCCGCGTTCGATGATTTCAAGGCGTTTTCCCAAAGGCATGTAGAAAAGCTGGTTCGGCTGTTCTTGCGCCCAGCGCAGGCCACCGGTTTCACCAAATACCTGTATCGTCAGGCCATGTTGGCGGCCAAGGGCGATGGAACTGGTCCAAAGGCGGCCCACAGTGCCACCATCCATGCGGAAGTTCACCATGGCGTCATCTTCCAGCAGGCGCGACGGGATGCAGGACACGCAATCGGCGGATAGTTTGGTCACCTCTTGCCCGGTCACGAAGCTGGCCATGTGCATGGCGTGGATGCCGCAATCAGCAAATTGCGCGGAAATACCGGCTTGGGCCGGATCATAACGCCAGCGGACCCGGGGATTTTCCGCACCCGCCGCATCGGCGTGGTGACCATGGGCGAATTCGGCTTTGACCAGACGAATTTTGCCCAGATCGCCGCGCGCGACCATGGCGCGCATGTGGCGCACCAGTGAATAGCCGGTATAGCCGTAGTTAACGGCGCAGATTTGGCCGGTTTTTTCCGACAGGCGGACGATATCTTCGGCCTCGTCCACCGTCATCGTCATCGGCTTTTCGCACAGCACATGAAAGCCCGCCTCAAGGAACGCCTTGGTAATTTCATAATGGGTGTTGTTTGGCGTGGCGACCGTGACCAGATCAACGCGGTCGGGGCGGTTTACCTCGCCTGCCAGCATTTCGCGCCAGTCGCCATAGGCGCGCGACGAATCCAACCCCAGCTTTTGGCCAAAAGCGCGGCCGGCATCAGGGTTGTGATCCAGAGCGCCCGCTACGAAATTATAGGCGGCATCAAGGCCAGCGCCCAAGCGGTGCGCCGGGCCAATTTGGCTGCCGTCACCGCCGCCGATCATGCCCCAGTTCAGTTTTGCCATTTTACGGAGCCTTTCTTAGAAGCCGATGGATTGCAGGTATTCGCGGTTGGCGCGCGCGTCATCAACAGGGCGCACATCCATGGAGGGGTCGCAGTCTTGTTCCACTGTGCACCAGCCTTCGAAATTGGCGTCCAGCAGCAATTGGCGGACGGCGGGGAAATCAACATCGCCTTGACCGAGATTGCAGAAAATGCCTTGGCCGCAAGCATCGTAGAAGCCGGTGCGGTTGGTGATGGCGGCGGCCTTAACTACGGGGTCTATATCTTTGAAATGCATGTAAGAAATGCGGTTCATGTGGCGTTTCATGAAAGCCACCGGATCAAAGCCCGCATAGGAATGATGGCCGGTGTCGAAGCAGATTTTCAGGTGTTTTTCATCGACTTCAGCCAGCAGGCGTTCAAGTTCAGGTTCAAAATCCATGAACCCCGCCGCATGGGCGTGAATGCCGACGGTCAGGCCATACTCTTCGGTGCCCATCTTGGCGATGGTGGCGAAACGGTCGCGAAAGGCGGTCCATTCTGCTTTATCCATCTGCTCGGCTTCCGAGGCGCGGCCAGCGGTGGGGGCACGGCGGGGCGAAATGCTGTCTATCAGTACCAGATGTTTTGCGCCATGCGCTGTCAGGGATTTGCAAGTGCGGATGGACGCGTCCATCACGTCATCCCACATCGCGGAATCGTGGAACGCGCGGAACACGACGCCGCCGATCAGTGTCAGGTCATTTTGTGCAAGCGCATCGCCAAGGATGGCCGGGTCTTCGGGCATGAAGCCAATGGGGCCAAGCTCGATCCCTTTGTAACCCGCGGTGGCGCAATCGGACAGCACCGATTGCCACGAGGGATAGCTTGGGTCGCTTGGAAATTCGATGCCCCAGGAACAGGGGGCGTTGCCGATGCGGATGGTCATGAGGGCGGTCCTTTTGGGTTTAGAAAGCGGTGTTCAGAAATCGGCGGTTTGCACCCAAGATTTGGTGCTGGATGCGGCGTGGGCAGCCGCGACAATGCGGTTCACATCCATCCCATCCTGAAAGGTGGGCCA
Organism: Pseudorhodobacter sp.; assembly: GCA_031402355.1. Classification (GTDB taxonomy): domain Bacteria; phylum Pseudomonadota; class Alphaproteobacteria; order Rhodobacterales; family Rhodobacteraceae; genus JACMNW01. The sequence continues at coordinate 57,004 of JANNSG010000136.1, forward strand.
GATCGGCTTGCCGGTTTCGATTGCCAGCAGAAAATCGCGGGCCTCGATGATAATCTGGTCTTGATAGCCGGTGCCATGCCCCGGCCCTTGGCAGAAAGGCAGGTAATCGGGGTGATCGGGGCCGGTCAAAATCTTGCGGAAACCGCGTTGCGCGCCGTCGCCTTCCGCCTTGTAAAGCCAAAGCGCGTTTTGATCTTCCTGATCAAAGCGGATTGCGCCCTTCGTGCCAGTGACTTCGTAAGCATAGCCCATTTTGCGGCCAGTGGCGACGCGGCTGAAAAACATGTGGCCCATGGCACCATTTGCGAAACGGCACATCATTTGCGCCTGATCATCATTGGTCACCGTGCCGCCGGGGCGGGTGGCGTGAACGGTTTCTATTTCGGCAATCAGGGTGGCAATCGGACCGATCAGGGCCAAGGCCGCGTTGATCATATGCGGGGCAAGATCGCCCATGGTGCCATTGGCTTGACCTGTCGCGCGCCAGTGCATGGGTAAGGCCGGATCAGCGTAGAAATCTTCGGTATGTTCGCCACGAAACCATGTGACATCGCCGATATCGCCATTCGCAATCAAAGCGCGGGCATATTGGCTGGCGGGGGTGCGGATATAGTTGAAGCCAACCATATTGGGCACCCCTGCCCCGCGGGCGGCGGCGACCATGGCACGGCTATCGTCCATCGAGGCACCAAGCGGTTTTTCGCAGAACACGGGCTTGCCTAGGGCAAAAGCCGCTTCCGCGATGGCGCGATGGGTTTCCTGGGGGGAGGCGATAATGATCGCCTCGACCCGCGGATCAGCAACCAGAACGCGCCAATCTGCGGTGGCGCGGGCAAAACCAAGCGCCTTTCGGTGTGCTTCGGCAGAGGCGGGCGTGGTGGCGCAGACCATTTCCAGCTTTGGGCGCAACGTCGTGTTGAAGACAGCGCCGACGGCAGCCATGGCAACCGCATGGGCCTTGCCCATGTAGCCGCCACCAATGATGCCAATGCCGATCTGTGTCATGGTCTGGCCTGTGTTTGAAATTCTATTTGCAACCGGTTGCAAAGCTTGTATCCTCTGGGGCAATATATCGTCAACAGGCATTCTGTGCCATCATTGACAGGTTTTGACGAATGAGTGATCTTTCACGACTAAGGGGCAAGCGGTTCCTGGTGTTGGGGCGTGCCGGGATGGATTTATATCCTGATCCGCCGGGCACACGCACGGCTGAGGCCACGCAGTTTTTTGCCTGCCTTGGCGGGTCGTCCGGCAATATTGCGGCGGCGCTGGCGCGGCAAGGCGCGAATGTATCGCTGATCAGCAAACTGTCGGACGATGCGATCGGGCGATTTACGCGCCGCGAATTGGCGAAATACGGGATTGATGACAGGTATGTAAGCATTGCGCGGGGCGAGGCGCGCACCACACTTGCCTTTGCGGAAACGCGGGTGGAGGATCATCAATCGGTGATTTACCGCAATGGGGCGGCGGATTTTTCGCTGTCGATAGAGGATGTCACGGCAGTAAACTTCGCGGGCTTTGACGCGGTGATAGCGACCGGCACGGCGTTGGCGGCAGAACCGTCACGCGGGGCAGTGCTTCACGCCTTTGAACTGGCAAAAGCTGCGGGTGTGCTGGTGATTCTGGATGTTGACTACCGGCCCTACAGCTGGCCGTCAGCCGACATCGCGGCGGCAACTTACACCCAAGCGGCGGCGCTGTGTGATGTGGTGATCGGCAATGATGTGGAATTTGGTGTGCTTGCGGGATCTGCCGCCAAGGGTTTGGCGAACGCGAAAGCGTTGGCGGACAGCACCGCACAGATCGTGGTCTATAAAATGGGCGAGGACGGCGCGGTGACATTTGCCAATGGTGCCGCGCATCGCACAGGAATTTACCCCGTCACCGCGCTGAAACCCACAGGTGCAGGGGATGCGTTCATGGGCAGCTTTGTTTGCGCCCTGGCCAGCGGCTTTGCGCTGCAGGATGCAGTTTTGCGCGGGTCTGCGGCGGCAGCGATTGTGGTGGGCCGCGTCGGATGCGCGCCAGCGATGCCGACCCCTGCAGAACTGGATGATTTTTTGGCGGGTCACCCCGGCCCAACTGACCCCATGAAGGACTGACGCCCATGCATATTGCACCTTTTGACAACAAAAACATCGCCATAGTCGGCGTGGATGACCCTGTCGTTCCACTGACATATTTCAACATCGTCAAACTGCGCCGGGGCGAGGTGTTTGAAAGCTGCGTTCCTGGCTACGAGACATGCATCGTGCCCGCAACCGGGGCCGTTGAAATCGCTGTTGCCGGGCAGAGGTTTTCCGAGATTGGCAACCGGGGCGTTGATGTCTGGGATGGCGAGCCGGAAGGGGTATACGTGCCGGTTGGCATGACGGCGCGGATATTGTGCCTGTCGGAGCGCGCCGAAGTGTTTGTTGCAGGAGCAAAGTTCGATCAGGTGCTGGAGCCGTTCGCGGTGCGGGCGGACGCGCTTGATGTGATCCAATATGGGTCGGATGACACCAAAACTCACCGCAAGATCAAGCATATTCTGGGCACGAAATACCATGGTCGGGTCGGGCGTTTGCTGGTCAGCGAATTGTTCACCGTTGGGGCGGGGGGCTGGTCGGGCTTTCCAAGCCACAAGCATGATACCGACCGCTTGCCGCTGGAAACCCGGCATGACGAGACCTATAATTTCCGCTTTCGCCCGAACCACGGGTCCGGCGTGCAGATGTTGCAGCGGATCGACGGCAAGCCGGGCGATGCGTATCATATTGTTGATGGGTCAACTATTTGTCTGGATCGCGGATATCACCCCTGCGCGGTGCTGCCGGGATATGAGATGTATTATTTCACCATTCTGGCGGGCCTTAGCCAGCGGTCGTTGGTGCAGTATTTCCAACCCAGCCATGCGGACCAGATTGAAACCATTCCGGGCATCAAAGACATGATCGCCAAGTTCAAATGACACTTGTCACATTGACCGATGTGCTGACCCCTGCCCTTGCCCAAGGCTATGCCGTGGCGGGTGTGGTGTGCCTTGGCTGGGAGGATGCGCGCGCCTATGTGGCGGCGGCAGAGGCGGAAAATTGCCCGCTGATCCTGCAGGCCGGCCCCGGGGCCCGTGCCCATACACCGCTGGCCGTGATGGCGCCGATGCTGCTGCATCTGGCGCAATCGGCATCGGTGCCGGTGGTGGTACATTTGGACCATGGTTACGGGTTTGCAGAAATCCATGAGGCGATCGACCGGGGATTTACGTCAGTGATGTATGACGGATCAAGCCATTCCCTTGCGCAAAACATTGATGAGACCGCCCGCATCACCGAATTTGCACATCGTGCCGGTGTGTCCTGCGAGGGCGAAATTGGCGTTGTCGGCTATGCCGAAGGAGCGGCATCCTTTGGCACTGACCCCGATGAAGCCTGTAAGTTTGCCCGCGAGACGGGCGTTGATGCGATGGCAGTTTCTATCGGTAATCTGCATCTGAATCGCGGGCCGTCGCAACCTTTGGATGAAGTGCGGCTAAGGGCGATTGAAGCGGTCACGCAGGTGCCATTGGTCATTCACGGGGGCACAGGTGTGCCGGTGGCGCAGCGCATTGTGCTGTCGAAGACGTCACATATATGCAAGTTCAACATTGGCACCGAATTGCGGATGGCCTTTGGTTCGGCGCTGCGGGTGGCGGTAAACGCCGACCACAACCGGTTTGACCGGATCGCGATTCTGCAAGAAACCCACGACCCGCTTGTCGTGGCGACCCGCCGTATGCTGCGCGCCTTTGGGGCACCCAGCGCCGCGCATCCGTATGAGCCCTGACCGGTCTCCGATTTGCCCACAGGCGTTGGGGGGGGGTGGCAGGGGGCAAAGCCGTTGTTCTTGAAACATTGCTCTGTTCGGCCACATCAGCGCAGCCTAGAATGGTGCGGCGGAACAAAGGGGCGGATATGCAGACAATGATCGGCGTTATCGGCGGATCTGGTATTTATCAGATCGACGGTCTGGAAGACGCAACCTGGACGACGGTCAATTCACCCTGGGGTCAGCCTTCGGACGAGGTGTTGCGAGGGCGGTTGAACGACACCCCGATCGCCTTTCTGCCCCGTCATGGCCGCGGCCATAGCCACAGCCCGACTTCGGTGCCGTACCGCGCCAATATCGATGTGCTCAAGCGGCTTGGTGTCACTGATCTGATTTCGATCTCGGCGGTCGGATCGTTGCGTGCCGACTATGTTCCGGGTGATTTTGTTATTGTTGATCAATACATTGACCGCACGTTTGGCCGCGAAAAATCGTTTTTCGGCCCCGGTTGCGTGGCCCATGTGTCTATGGCGAAGCCAACCTGCTCTGGCCTGTCGGCCTGCTGTGCTGCGGCGGCCGTAGCGGCGGGCGTCACCATCCATCTCGGCGGCACTTATCTCGCGATGGAAGGCCCGCAGTTTTCGACACTGGCCGAATCGCGGCTTTACAGATCCTGGGGATGCGACGTCATCGGCATGACGGGCATGCCCGAGGCGAAACTGGCCCGCGAAGCCGAGCTTTGCTATGCCTCCATCGTCATGGTCACCGATTTTGATTGCTGGCACGAAAGTCACGGCGCGGTCGATGTGTCCAAAGTCATTCAGACTCTTACGGAAAATGCCTCGGGCGGAAAGGCTCTGATATCGCAGCTTCCGGGCCTGCTTGACCGCGCAAGACCCCGCTGTCCCCATGGCTGCGATCATGCCCTCGATCATGCGCTGATGACGGCCGCCGATAAACGCGATCCTGACCTCGTATCCCGGCTGGACGCTGTCGCGGGGCGGGTGCTGTGACCCGGCTGGCCGCCGTTCTGGTCCGGGCCGCTGTTTGGTTGGCTGTTTTGCTGGCCGGACCTGCCACGGCCCAGGAATTTGTTGCCACCAATACCCGGCTATCTGACGAAGATTTTTACCGGTTGGTGTCTTGCGGGGCCCCACCTGCGGGGGACTGCCAGAAAGACATTGTCCGCTGGTCACCGAAAGCCGCACGCAATGTGACGCTGGGCATCGTGCAGATCGCCGACGGCTATCCCGCCGATCTGTTGGCCAAGATAGACGCCGCCCTGGACCGGGCGATTGGCGAAGTGAACAGCGCAGGCGCGGGCCTTCGGTTGTCGCGGTCAGAACAAGCAACCGTCCCCGACATCGGCCTGCATCTTCTCAGCATCGTTGAAGGCGATGAAATCACCGGGACTGACCTTTATCCGCTGGACGGCGCGCGCATCGAGGCCGCCAAGGCACAGCTTTGGTGGCGCGCCAATCGCAGCCTGATCAAGGGTGCGATCGTTTTTGGCCGCGATATCGACCCCGATGAAATAGCCTCGATCATGCTGGAAGAAGTCACCCAGACCATGGGGCTGCTGACCGATGTCGGCGGAAGCTACTACGAAAGCAGATCCATATTCTCAGAAACCAGCAATCGCTTGACGCAGCTTGGACGGCAAGATGTGATGGCACTGCGACGCCACTATCCATGATCGAAACAGGGTTCAAAACCGATGAAGAAAACCGTCAAGGACTATATCCGCACCATCGTCGATTTCCCGCATGACGGGATCTTGTTTCGCGATGTGACGACGCTGTTTGCAGATGCGCGCGGGTTTCGCATGGCCATTGATCAATTGCTGACCCCTTATGCCGGCCTCAGGATCGACAAGGTCGCGGGGTTGGAAGCGCGCGGTTTCATTCTGGGGGGGGCCGTCGCGCATCAATTGTCCACCGGCTTTGTGCCGATCCGCAAGAAAGGCAAGCTGCCCGGCCGCACCATCGCGCAGTCCTATACCCTCGAATACGGCGAAGCGGTGGTCGAGGTGCATGATGATGCGTTGCAACCGGGCGAGAAAGTCTTGCTGGTCGATGATCTTCTGGCCACCGGCGGCACCGCCGAAGCCGGCATCCGGCTGATCGAGCGGCTTGGCGGCCAGATCATCGGCTGCGCCTTTGTCGTCGATCTTCCCGATCTGGGCGGGCGCCAGCGGCTTGAGGCGATGGGCATGGACGTGCATGCGCTTTGTGCGTTTGAGGGCCACTGACCCTGCCACCCGGCCCCCGACCAGCCCCACGACAGTTTCATTTTGGCAAAAATATCCGACGGGGTGTCTGAGGGGTGTCAAACCCCTCAGCCGTGCCGGCAAGGGGCGGAATTTGCCGCATGGCTGCGCGCAACGTTTTCTTAAGGGAATCACTTTAACCATGACACCATCAGGTTCACCCAACCTGAACGGGCGCTGCTTGCACCACGTGACCCAACTCGACCCCCAGCCCCGCCGGTACACCCCGGCGGGGCATTTTCCGCCGCTCTGGCCACCCACACCAAAGCCGCAGGCCGGGGCCTCAATGGCCCCAAGGGCGGCCCCCCCCTTCAGGTCAAACGCAACACCGCCCCCGGGTTCATAATGCCCCGCGGGTCGAGGGCCGCCTTTACGGCCCGCATCGCCGCCAGTTTTACCGGGTCGCCGTAACGCTCCAGATCGGCCACTTTCAGCCGCCCGATGCCATGTTCAGCAGAAACCGAGCCACCAAGCGCATGCACCAGATCATGCACACAGGTCTTGATCGCGTCGCGCTGGCTTTCATGGTCAGCACGGGTTTTTCCCTTTTGCGGGAACACGTTATAATGCAGATTGCCGTCGCCCAGATGACCAAAGCAATTGATCCGAAAATCCCCCAACCCGGCCAAGGCCGCCCCGGCACGGGGAATGAAACCCGCTATTTCGCCAAGCGGCAGTGATATGTCATGCGATGAGATTGCCCCGATTTTCCGGTTGGCAAGCGGAATGGCCTCTCTGAGCGCCCAGAACTGGCCCCGCTCTGCCAGCGATTGCGCAATCACCCCGTCGCTGATCAGGCCCTGCGCCAATCCTGCTTCAAACAACCCGGCCAGTGCCTCGGGCGCCGATTGCCCCGCACCCAGACCCAGTTCGACCAGCACCATCCAATCGGGCGCCTGCGCAAAGGGTTGCCGCACCTCGGGCATGGTTTCGGACAGAAATTCCAGCCCCCGACGCGCAATCAACTCAAACGCCGAAATACCGCCGCCAAGCCGAGCCTGTGCCAGTGCCAGCAATTCCAACGCCGCCGCCGGCCCGGGCACCACCAGAAACGCAGCCCCTTGTTCGGCAGGCACCGGATACAGCCGCAGACTGGCCGCCGTGATCACGCCCAGCGTGCCCTCGGATCCGATCAGAAGATTGCGCAGATCGTAGCCGGTATTGTCCTTGCGCAGCCGCTTCAGCCCGTGCCAGACTTCACCGTTTGGCAACACCACCTCCAGCCCAAGGCACAGATCGCGGGCATTGCCATAGCGCAGCACAGTCACGCCGCCCGCATTGGTGGCAAGGGTGCCGCCGATGCAGGCAGACCCTTCAGAAGCCAGCGACAACGGAAACAAACGGCCCACTGCCGTGGCTGCCGCCTGAACATCCGCCAAAATCGCCCCCGCTTCGGCCACAAGTACATTTTCGTCGGGGTAGACGGCGCGGATCGCGGACATGCGTTCCAGCGACAGGATCAGCGGCGCCGTCCCTGCTGGCATCACCTGTCCGCCGACCAGTCCGGTGCCGCCACCCCATGGCACGACGCCGACACCGGCCAGGTTGCAAGCGCGCACGATCACCGCGACCTCGTCCACCGACCCTGGACGCGCCAAAACCGTCGCCTGCCCGCGCCAACGGCTGCGCGGCTCTTCCAGATGGCGCGGTTCTGGCGCAGATATGCATCCCTGCGGCAGCAGGCTGGCCAGATGGGAAGCAAAAGCCGCATCGGCGGGGTTCAGCATGGCATTTTTCTACCCCGTTTCCGTCTTGCCGCGCCGGTCAGACCGCAGGTTGGCGTAAAGCACATGGTTGCGCCAGCGACCGTTGATCTGCAAATAGCTTTGCGCGACGCCTTCGTATTTGAAACCGGTTTTTTCAAGCACACCGCGCGACGCGGCATTGCCGGGCAGACAGGCAGCCTCGATCCGGCTGAGATCGAGATGCTCAAACGCATGGTGCACCACCGCTTCGATCGCCTCGCGCATATAGCCTTGCCGGGCATGTTCGGCCCCGATCCAATAGCCAAGGGTTCCCGCCTGCGCCGGGCCACGGCGAATATTGTCCAGTGTGATCGCCCCAAGCAGTACACTGTCACCGCGCCGGAAGATCATCAACGGCAGTGCCGTGCCCTGCGTCTCGGCCCGCGTGGCCCAATAGACACGGTTGGTAAAGGCACGCCGGGACAAATGATCCTGTGCCCAGACCGGTTCCCAGGGGCGCAGAAACTCGGCGCTTTTTTCACGCAGTTCTGCCCAGGCCCGCCAATCGCCATGTTGCGGCAAACGCAGGGTCAGTCTGTCGGCCTCGACCCGGGTCTTGCGCCGCAGTCCAAGCATTACGCCAGCAGACTTTTGCGCATTGCCTCCAGCCCGGGGGCCTTGCCCACCGGGCCATAAAGCGCCAATGCCGCCCGCGAGCTGGCCATTTCCCCGGCATAGCGGCGCACATCCGGGGTGCCGACCGCGTCAATGCGCGCCACGGTTTCCGCCACATCGGGCACCCGGCCCCAGATCGCCAGCAACCGCGCCAGCCGTTCGGCGCGCGACGACGGGCTTTCCAGCCCCATCAGCAGCCCCGCCTTCAACTGCGCCCGTGCGCGCGCCACTTCGGCATCTGACATGTCATCTGCAGCACGGCGCAATTCATCTGCGGTCAGCTGCATCAGGTCAGATATTTCATCCTCGGATGTGCCTGCATAGATGGTGATCTGGCCGGTATCCTCATAGGCCCCGCTCTGCGCGAAAATCGAATAGCAAAGACCACGCTCTTCCCGGATTTTCTGAAACAGCCGGCTCGACATGCCGCCACCCAAGGCAGTGGCATATATCTGCGCCGCATAGACATCCGGTGCGCGGTAATTCGGGCTTTCGAACGCCAGCGCGAAATGCACCTGTTCAAGATCCTTGACCTCGCGCCGCTCCAGCCCGCCAAAGGCTGCAAGCTGCACCGATGGCGCGCCAACCGGCTTCAGATCGCCGAACATTTCGGTGGCCTGGGCGACAATTGCGTCATGGTCCACGCCACCTGCCGCAGCCAGGATCATCTGGTCGGGGCCGTAATGTTCGGCGACAAACCGGGTCAGGTCTTCGCGCTTGAACCCCTGCACCCGCTCTGCAGGCCCCAGAATGGTGCGCCCGAAGGGTTGGTCAGGGTAACTCGCCTCTTGCAGCCAGTCGAAAATGATATCATCGGGCGTGTCCAGCGACTGGCCGATTTCCTGCAAGATCACGTGGCGTTCCACCTCGATCTCACGCTCATCAAACACCGGGTTCAGCACGATGTCGGAAATCACGTCCAGCGCTAGCCCGACATCCGCCGACAAGACCCGCGCATAATAGGCGGTCATTTCCTTTGACGTATAGGCGTTGATATAGCCGCCAACGTCTTCAATTTCTTCGGCAATCCGCAAGGCTGACCGTTTCTTGGTGCCTTTGAAGGCCATATGTTCCAGAAAATGCGCGATGCCGTTTTGTTCAGCCCGTTCATGCCGCCCGCCTGCCGTCACCCAGATGCCGACAGAGGCCGACATCAGCCCCGGCATGTGTTCGGTGACAATGCGAAACCCGTTTGGCAGCGTGTCAAGGCGAAGCGTCAATGGGCAATCCTTTCGCGGATAAGGCCCTGCAGGGCCCCCAGATCATTTGGCACGCGGGTCAGGCGCTCGGGGCGACTATAAAGGTCCGCCATGCGGAAGGGCAAGGCTGGCCGCACACCCATCGCTGCCTCTACCGCATCGGGGAATTTCGCCGGATGTGCTGTGGCCAGCGTGATCATCGGGGTGGCACTTTGATACGTCTGCGCCACATGCGCGCCAACGGCGGAATGCGGGCACAGAACCTCGCCTGTGGTGGTATGAAATTGCTTGATCGCGGCGTGGGTTTCATCTTCCGAACAGCGCCCCGACGCGAATGTTGTGCGCAGAAACTCCAGCGCGCCCTGGCTTATGCGGAAACCACCCTGTCCAAGTTCAGCCATAAGGGCCGTCACCGCAGCCCCATCGCGGCCGTAGGCATCAAACAAAGCGCGCTCAAAGTTCGACGATACCTGAATGTCCATCGAAGGACTGATCGACGGCTTGACACCGTTGGTCGCGTAATCGCCAGTGCTGATCGCACGGTGCAAAATATCGTTCTGGTTGGTGGCGATCACCAGTTTCTCAATTGGCAGGCCCATCTTGCGGGCAATGTGGCCTGCAAAAATGTCACCGAAATTTCCGGTCGGCACCGTGAAAGAAACCGCCCGATGCGGCGCACCAAGTGACACGGCAGAGCTGAAATAATACACCACCTGCGCCAGAACCCGTGCCCAGTTGATCGAATTCACACCCGCAAGCCGCACCCCATCGCGGAATGCAAAATCGTTGAACATATCCTTCACGCGGGCTTGGGCATCATCGAAATCACCATCCATCGCCAGCGCGTGAACATTGGCCTCGGACGGCGTGGTCATCTGCCGCCGCTGCACTTCGGACACCCGGCCATGCGGATAGAGGATGAACAGATCGACATTGGACAGCCCGCGAAATGCCTCCATCGCCGCTGATCCGGTATCGCCCGAGGTGGCGCCGATTATGGTGATGCGCTGGCCGGTCTTGGCCAATGCCGCCTGCATCATCTGGCCGATCAACTGCATGGCAAAGTCTTTGAATGCCAACGTCGGGCCGTGAAACAGTTCCAGCAGAAAATGGTTTGCCCCCAGTTGCACCAGCGGCGCACGGGCGGCATGGCCAAAGCCCGCGTAGGCGGATGCAATCAGCCCACGGAATTCGTCGTCGCCAAATGTATCGCCCAAAAAGGGCCGCATCACCCGAAATGCGATATCCTCGTAAGTGAGCCCCGCCATGGCGGCGATTTCGGCGTGGCTTAGCGTGGGCACCACTTCTGGCACATATAGCCCGCCGTCCCGCGCAAGCCCCGTCATCATCGCCTCACCAAAGGTCAGGATGGGGGCCGTCCCGCGGGTCGAGATATAGTGCATCATATCCTCAGTCTACGCCGTCTGTCGCCTGATACGCCACAAAAGCAGGGCCGTCATCCCCAACCACACCACTGCCAGCGAAAACCATGTGATCGCATAGGTCAGATGGTCATTGGGAATGCTCGAAGTGTCCACCGGCAGCGGGCTAAGCACCGCAATGGCCGGATCAACGGACCTCGCCACCACAAGGATCTGTTCGGTGCCAAGCACATTCGCCATGCGTTCGACATCGCGCGCAAACCAGATATCGCGCAGCAGATCCGGCTCGGGTGTAAAGCGGTCTTTTTCGGCGGGCCAGTTCAGATTTCCGGTGATTGTCATCAGCCCGGATGGCCGCACGAAGTCACGATCCGCCTCCGCCACATAGCCCAGATCGACCATGATCTTGCGCGCATTTCCTGCCAGTTCGACCGCGCCGATAACCCGGTAGCCCGGCCCCGCCTGCCCCAGCCCGGTGATCACCAAAGCCTCGGGGCCAAGCAGCCGACCCTGCACGGTGACCGGCAGATAGATATCCTCTTGGGCAGAAACCGCGGCTGGCAGGTCCACTGGGGCGGCGGTAATCTTTGCATCAATTTTTGCGATGATCGCGGATTTCCACTCCAGCCGTTGCACCTGCCAGACGCCAAGGCCAAGCAATATACCGGCCCCCACAAGCCCCAGAAGCACTGGAAAGATCAGGCGACGCATTGTTTGCTTCCCTCAATCCGCCCCTTGGCCAAGCCGATGGGGGGCAAAGGCGATTATTGGCCCCAAACGTAGATGGCGGCAAACAGGAACAGCCAGACCACATCGACGAAATGCCAATACCAAGCGGCGGCTTCGAAACCGATATGGCGTTCCGGGGTGAAATGCCCTTTCAGCGCGCGAAACAGGCAGACGGCCAGAAAGATCGTGCCAATGAAAACATGAAAGCCGTGAAACCCTGTCGCCATAAAGAATGACGCGCCGTAGATATTGCCGGCAAATCCAAAGGTCGCATGGCTGTATTCGTAGATCTGGAACACTGTGAACAAGGCGCCAAGCACGATCGCCAGGATCAAGCCATTCACCAGGTCTTTGCGATTGTTTTCATGCACAAGCGCGTGGTGCGCCCAAGTAGCAGCCGCCCCTGAACACAGCAAGATCAGCGTGTTGATCAACGGCAGATGCCAGGGATCAAAGGTTTCGATCCCGGCCGGCGGCCAGATGCCGTCGATCGCCGGGCTTTGCGGCCCCATCGGATACAGCGCGTGCTTGAAGAACGTCCAGAACCAGGCCGAAAAGAACATCACTTCAGACATGATGAACATGATGAAGCCGTAGCGCAGCCCGATACTGACCACCGGGGTGTGATCGCCAACATGGGATTCCGCGATCACATCGGACCACCAGGCGAACATCACATAAAGCACAACCGCAAGACCGATCAGCGCCAGCCATGGCCCTGATCCATGCATCCACAGCACCGCCCCGAAAAACATGATAAAACCACCCAGCGCGCCAAGAAACGGCCAGATCGACGGCGGCAGAATGTGATAGTCGTGGTTCTTGGCATGGGCCATGGTGCGGTGTTCCCTCGTTTTCGTCAGTTTACAGCGCCAGCTTGCGCCGGGGCAAGGGCTGCTTGCGGTTCAGGCAGCCCGGATTCATAAAATGTATAGGACAAGGTGATCTCTGAGAGATATTTACCCTCAGGATCGTCAACAATGGCCGGATCGACATAGAAACTGACCGGCATCTGCACTGTTTCGCCCGGCTGCAGCACCTGCATCTCAAAGCAGAAACAGGCGATCTTGGTAAAATACCCGCCCGCTGCATAGGGAAACACGTTAAAGCTGGCGGTGCCCGCAACAACGCGGTCGGTCGGATTATGTGCTACGAAAAACGCCAGCCCGGTCTCACCGATCTTCAGGGTCATAGAGGGCACTTCGGGCTTGAAATCCCACGGCATGCCCGCCGCAAGCGACGCGTCAAACCGCACCAGAATGGCCTTGTCGAGGATCAGATCAGACCCTTGGCTGGCCACCGAGGTGGTGCCTCCAAAGCCGGTGACCTTGCAAAACCAGTCGTAGAACGGCACGGCTGCAAAAGACAAGGATGCCATTGTCAATACAACACCCGCCAACAACAGCGCCGTCTTGCGGATGGCTGCCGGGTTGGTCATGGCGCCTTTACCTCGGGCGTTCCGGTCTGGCGCACGACGCCGTCAAAACCGCTTCGCTCGCCGATTGCAAGAACCTTGACCACGGTCAGACCAAAGACCAGCCCGACAAACAGCGCCAGCAGCAAGCCGACGCCCAGATTGCGGCCAAACCGGCGCTTGTGCATGTCGTGTTCGGGACGAAACGACATCACCAGCCCCCAAAACCGTAAGACCGCAGCGCCGCATCGGCCAGAAAAGCGGTAAAATGCAAGAACAGATAGTAAAGCGAAAACCGGAATACCGCCTTTTCGATGCGGTACTTGTCTGCCTCTGCCTGCGCCTCGTCGCGCCGCCAGATCCGCCAGGCACCGATCAGGAACCAGCCGTTCAGCAGCACCGCCGCCACCAGCGTGACCGGCCCGCCGATTGCGGTAAACGCAGCCGCAATTCCCATCGGGGCCAGCAGGACCGTGTAGACCAGAATATGCGCCCGGGTTGATTTGCGACCATGCGTCACCGTCAGCATCGGCACTTTCGCATCCGAATAATCGGTCTTCATGAACAGCGCCAAGGCCCAGAAATGCGGCGGCGTCCACATGAAGATCAGCGCGAACATCAATGCGGATTCTACCGACACCCCGCCGGTGGCCACGGCCCAGCCGACCATCGGCGGAAACGCCCCAGCAGCCCCGCCGATCACGATGTTCTGCGGGGTCAGCCGTTTCAGCCACATCGAATAGACCACGACATAAAAGAAGATGGTGAAGGCCAGCAGCCCCGCTGCCACGAAATTCGACGCAAGACCCAGCATCACCACCGATATGCCGGAAAGCGCCATGCCGATGCCTAGCGCCTCGCCGGGGGCGACCCGACCGGATGGCACGGGGCGACCCTTTGTGCGCTTCATCAATCCATCGATATCGGCGTCCCACCACATGTTCAGCGCCCCCGACGCGCCTGCGCCAAGGGCTATGAACAGGATCGAGACGATCGCCACAAACGGATGCACCGGAACCGGGGCCACCAACAGGCCAACCAAGGCGGTGAACACCACCAAAGACATCACGCGCGGCTTCAACAGCTGCAGGTAATCACCAAAGCCGGCCTCTTTTGGCAAGGCGATGATCTGTGTGTCCGTCATTGTGCAACCCGGTCCCTTGGTAAGTCAGATGCGCGCAACGTGGCGCCGATCGACAATCCCTGCTTCAAACCCGCCGCAGTCCGGCGGGCTGACACCTCATCTGCCGCGTCTCAATCGACTGCGGCCACATCCGTCGGTGACGGGGCAGCACTCAGCATCACATCGCCGCCCTGCGCTTTGACAAGCCATTCATCATAGGCCGCCTGACTGACCACCTTCACGGTGATCGGCATATAGGCGTGGTCCTTGCCGCACAGCGCCGAACACTGACCAAAATAAATCCCTTCGCGGTCTGCGTTGAACCATACTTCGTTCAACCGTCCCGGCACGGCTGCAGAATGTGCGCCAATCGCCGGCACCATCCAGCCATGGATGACATCCGACCCGGTCATTTGCACCACGATGTTCTTGTTCGCCGGAACCACCATTGCGGTGTCGGTCGCCAGCAGGAATTCGTCTTTCGAATAGCCTGCCGCGACCAGTTCTGCCTCTACTTCAGCTGACATGACCTTTCCGCTGCCGATCATGAAGCTGTCAAAGGCAACGCCTGCTTCGGGGTATTCATAGCTCCAATACCATTGGTTGCCAGTCACCTTTACTACCAGATCGGCCTTCGGCGGCTCCATCTGGCTGAACAGCACCGGCAGCGAAAACGCCCCGATGAACACCAAAATCACAATCGGGATCAGGGTCCATGCCACCTCAAGCGGCGAATTATGGGTAAAGCTTGCCGGGGTCGGGTTCCGCTTGGCATTGTAGCGCCACATCACCCACAGCAACAGCATGGTGACAAAAACCGAAATCACGGTGATGATGATCAACAACAGATTGTCGAGGTCGTGCACGTCGCGCGCATTGATCGTCGCCGCCGGTTGAAAGCCGATGCCTTTGGCAACCGGGCGCCCGACAATTTCCAGCGTTTGCTGCGCGAAGCTTGCCTGGGCCAGCAGCGCGGCCGTGGTTGCCGTTGCAAAACCGTTCAAGATTGTCGAAAGACGCATGATGTGTTCCTGCTCAATTGACCGCATTTCAGCGACCAGACGATCATACCCGATATCCGGGCAGAATCCCGTTGTTTCTATCGTGCGTGAAACCATATTATAGGGCTGGCGACAAGCAAAAGAGTTGCGGCAAAGAGACGCCATCCGCCCTCATTCAAGGACCAATCCCATGCCCGGCCCCACATCCGACGATCCCTTCCGCCCGTTCGAGACGGATTTGGATGAAGCGACCGCGTTGCAGATACTGCGCGATTCCACGGCGGGCGCAGATGACGGCGAGCTGTTTTTGGAACGCAAACGCTCTGAAGGCATTTCTCTTGATGATGGCCGCATCAAAACTGCGGCTTACGATGCGGGTCAAGGCTTTGGCCTGCGCGCAGTGCGCGGCGAGGTGTCCGGTTACGCCCATTCCACTGATATTTCCGAACACGCCCTGCGCCGCGCGTCGGAAACCGCACGCCTCGCAGTGGGGGCTGGTGGTGGCGCAATGGCACCCCCACCAAAAGGCACCAATCTGCATCTTTACAGTGATGCCAACCCGATGGCCGACGCGACCTTCGCTGTAAAAATCGAAACCCTGCGCGAAATTGACGCTTTCACCCGCGCGCTTGATCCCCGTGTGGTGCAAGTATCGGCCTCTGTCGCCGCTGGCCTGCAAGAGGTGGAGATTCTGCGCCCCGAAGGCCTGCGTCTGACCGACATCCGCCCAATGGCCCGCATTTCCATCTCGGTGATCGTCGAACAAAACGGTCGCCGCGAATCCGGTGGCACCGGGGGCGGTGGCCGCTACGGCCTCGCCCGCCTAATGGAACCCGCCCATTGGCAATCC
>JANNSG010000137.1:0-9691 GCA_031402355.1 Pseudorhodobacter sp.
GCGACACCGGCAAACCCTTGCTGCGCGCCTATTCCATTGCCTCCCCGTCTTGGGATGATGAGTTGGAGTTTTACTCGATCAAAGTGCCGGATGGCCCGCTGACGTCGAAACTGCAGCACATCAAGCCCGGCGACCAGATCATCCTGCGCCCCAAACCCGTGGGCACCTTGGTGCATGACGCGCTGCTGCCCGGCAAACGGCTGTGGTTTCTGGCAACCGGAACGGGCCTTGCCCCCTTTGCCAGCCTGATGCGCGAACCGGACACGTATGATAAGTACGACCAGATCATCATGATGCACACCTGTCGCGAAGTGGCCGAATTGGCTTATGGCCGCGCTTTGGTAGAAGGCCTGAAAGATGACCCGCTGATCGGCGAATTGGTCGCAGACAAGCTGCTGTATTATCCCACCACCACGCGCGAGTGGTCGCAATATACGGGCCGGATCACCGAAAATCTGACCTCCGGCAAGGTCTTTGCCGACCTTGGCCTATCCCCAATGGACCCCGAAGAAGACCGCGCCATGGTGTGCGGGTCGCTGGCCTTCAACCACGATGTCAAGGCGGTGCTTGAAAAATTTGGCCTGCGTGAAGGGGCCAATTCCGAACCGCTGGACTATGTGGTTGAAAAAGCCTTCGTCGGCGATGGCATTTAAGTTACCCACCCCATCCAACCCGTTTTGCCCATTAAAAAAGCCGCACCCTATCGGGATGCGGCCTCAATCTTGCGCAAGCGCGCAAAGTTTTACATGCCGAGCGCGGTTTTAACCTGTGCAATCACTGCAGTGATTTTCGCCGGATCTGCACCTGCTGCGGTGACGGCAGCTTTCAGGGTGGCTTTCATTGCATCATCAAGTGTCGAGCCATCAATCAGACCAGCAACCGCAGTTGCATCAAATTTTGCAGGGTCAAGGGCAGCGGTAGCAGCCTCAACGGCAGCGGTGGCAGCGGCGGCTTCTTCCGCAGCTTTCGCAGCAGCAGCCTCAGCTTCGGCAGCAGCAGCAGCGGCCGCGTCTGCAGCAGCCTTTTCAGCGGCAGCAGCGGCATCAGCCGCAGCAGCGGCAGCTTCAGCCACAGCTTTTTGTGCCGGTACATAGCTGAACTGGTAGTAGGCCGCAGCAGCTACAACCAGCACTGCGCCAATGATCACGTTCTTGTTCATTTCATGTCTCCCATAACCGAGTATCATTCCCAGTCGCGCAGCCCATATGGCAGCTTCGGGCCCAAAAGAAAAGGCTGCCGCATGAAAATCCCCCGAAAAACGATAGTCTTGCACCACAAATGCTGGCGAATGCGGGTTGTATAGCCGAAAGCCTGCGTCTATTTTGCGCCCTGATCGCGGTGATGGATGCCCGTAAGACTCGTCTGAAACACCTTGCCCAAACCACCTAGCCTGAAACAATTTGAAGGAACGCCACCATAGCCCGCAGACCGCACAATGCCCCGCCGCAACGTGAAACCGGCCCTCGTATCAATGATCGCATCCGTTCGCCCGAGATTCGCCTGATCGGCGCTGATGGCGAAAACGTCGGCGTTGTAACGCCTGCCCGCGCTATGGTGCTTGCCGAAGAAGCAGGGCTGGATCTGGTCGAGATTTCACCAAATGCGGAACCACCGGTCTGCAAGATCATGGATTTCGGCAAATTCAAGTATGAGACGCAAAAGCGCGAAGCCGATGCCCGCAGAAAACAGCACATCATAGAGATCAAGGAAATCAAGTTCCGCCCGGGAACCGATATCCATGATTATGACGTCAAAATGCGGTCGGTCCTGAAGTTTCTTGAAGAAGGCGACAAGGTGAAAGTTACCTTGCGTTTCAGGGGCCGCGAGATGGCGCATCAGGAACTGGGTCTGGTCTTGCTGAACCGCGTCGCCGCTGATGTCGGCGAAAACGGCAAAGTCGAAAGCATGCCGCGCCTTGAGGGCCGCCAGATGGTGATGATGATCGGGCCGAAATAACGGCTGCATCGACTTGGCAAGGTGAGTATTTATGCGAAGAAAAAGCGAAAGGGGTCGGTTTATCCGGCCCCTTTGTCATTTGGTTCGCGTAGCCGTCCGCGAACGGGGATTTCCTTCAGCAGTCCGCCAACCCCCATCGCGGCAATATCAGCCCCGGTCACCGGAACACCGCAGATCAGCCGCTCCATGACCCAGTCAGCCCCATTGAGCGCTGGTGACTTGGCGCAACCCGGCAAGCCGATCACCGGGACGCCGCACAATTGCCCGACGAACAGCAGATTACCCGGATCGACCGGCATTCCGAAACGTTCGACCGTGCCCCCGGCACGACGCAGCGCCTGCGGGGCCACATCGTTCGGGTCCGACGTAGCAGAGGCCGTCAGGATCAAGATCAGGTCGGCCCCGGTCACCGCGCAAAGGGCTGCCGCAAGCTCTGCCTCGCGGTGCGGGACGACCTGTTTGGGCTGCATTTGGACCTGAAGCGCGGAAAGCCGTTTCTGGATCGCGCGGTGGCCCTTTTCGCCATCGTCGCTTTCGGTCACAGTCTGGATCAGTGCCGCCTGCGCCATCGCAACCGGGCGCATCCGAAGGGCGCCAGCGCCCGCCGCGCAGGCCGCATCCAGCGCGTTCCGGGCGACGGCGTAGGCGATGACCTTGACCGTGGCCACCATCTCTCCCTGCGACATCCGCTGCCAGCGTGGCACAGTGGCCAAGGTTATCATCGGATCAACCGCATTCAGCGCATCCACTTGTTCGGCCAGCACTTCGGCCAAACCGGTGACATCGGCATGGATGTTCACACGCCCGGTTCCAACTGCGCGCAAGGTCAGACCCGCTGCAGCGGGCGCAGGCACAACCGCCTGAGCCAAGGCCAGCGCTGCCGCGTCCTCGTGCACATCGTCTGGATCAAGGTGCGCCACTGTCACTTCGGTCACCCCGGCGACGCGCAGGTTGTCAATCTCGGCAGGACCAAGTGTACACCCTTTGCGCAGCCGCCCCGATGGCAAAGGCACAGAATGGGCAAGAATCGCGCCCAAGGCCTGATGCAATGGAACAGCGCCGAACTTCATCTCTTGCGCAATGTCTGGGTGATCTGCGCCATGATGCTGACTGCAATCTCGCCGGGCGACTTTGCCCCGATATCCAACCCCACGGGGGCGTAAAGCCGGGCAATCTGCGCTTCAGAAACGCCTGCGCCGCGCAGCCTGTCCAACCGTTTGGCATGGGTGCGGGTAGATCCCAAACAGCCGATGTAGAACGCAGGCGATGCAAGTGCCGCCAACAGCGCAGGATCATCCAGCTTGGGGTCATGCGTCAGGGTCACAACTGCCGTGCGGGCATCGGGGGTCAGTGCTGCCATCGCGGCATCAGGCCACTCGTCGCTGATCGTCTCGCCCGGAAACCGGGCTTCGGCCCCAAAAGCGCCGCGCGGGTCAATCAGGATGGGGTCATAACCACAGGCCCGCGCCATCGGCAACAAAGACTGGGCGATATGCACAGCCCCCACTACGATCATCCGCAACGGCGGATTATGGACGGCGATGAACCAGCCATCTTCCTGCATCCCCGATTTATCCGCCCGCATCCGGGTTTCAACAGCGCCCGCCAGCGGGTCTTGCGGGCCCGCGAACAAACGGCGCTGCCAGGTATCGGGGTTCACCAGATAGGCGGCGGGCCTGCGCAGGGCGCGGGCTGCAACAAGTGCCTCTAGCATCTGTTCGGGCAGCGCGCGTCCCACCGGTTCGACCAGAACCCGGATGGTGCCGCCACAGGCAAGGCCCACTGCAAAAGCCTGATTATCCGACACCCCAAAGGTCAGCACCCGCGAAGCGCCATCCGCCAGTGCCTCAGCCGCTTCGGTTATCACCGCCCCTTCGACACAGCCGCCCGAAACCGAGCCCATGAAAGTGCCATCGCCCGCAATCACGACCTGGCTGCCCGCCTGACGCGGTGCCGAGCCCCAGGTTTCGATCACGGTTGCCAGAACGGCGCCCCGCCCGGCGCGGTGCCAATCCAATGCTGTTTCGGGAATGTTGTCATCGGCCATTTGAATGCCCCCCAAACCCTACCCCGCCAGTCCCTGCTCAGGACCTCGTGTCATCTGACACCAAACCCATCGGCGGGGGAAGACAACAATCGCAGAAATGCAAAAGAGGCCCCATCACAGGGCCTCTTTTACGGTTTCGACAGGTATGGCAGCCCTGTCAATTTCTGCCGTACCGCTATTTGGCCTGACGCAGCAGCGGCCCGATGATCCGCACCGCGACCCGGCGGTTGCGCTTTTCATTGGCCAGCGTATCGATGCGCAGTTCGGTTTCACCGTAGCCCTGGATCACCATGTTTTCCGGCGGAATGTCGAAATACTCGGTCAGCGCCAGTGCAACAGATTCCGCCCGACGATCTGACAACGCAAGGTTCAGCGCCGCAGCCCCGGTAGCATCGGTGTGACCTTCGATCAGGAACATCTCGCGCGGGTTATCATCCAGAATATCTTGCATCAAACTGCCCAGATCGGCCAGATCATTCGCCTCGGAGGCCCGGATTGCCGAGGATCCGCTGTCAAACGTGATGGCATCGACATCGATTGTCGCGGCCAGCGCCCGCACTTCCGGAATCTCGCGGATCTGGCGCAGGCTGAACTTGCGTCCGGCTTTGGCCACATCCTGCGCCGCCAATGCCAGCTTCAGTTCTGCGTCATCGTCAAGCGTCGAAATCACCACCCGAGATTTGCGTGGCTTTGGCAAATCGCGGATGATGACGACTTCCTCGGGCTCCAGATCATCAAACAGCACCAGTTCGCGGCCCAGTCTGTCGTATTGCGCCCGCCGAAGCACCCGACCGGTGGCATCACGGATGGTGACCACCTGCGAACCGTCAGGGCGCTCTACGATTGTGCGGGTAGATCCGTCGCGGTAGGTTTCGGTGCGAACCTTCGATCCGGGACGGCGGATCACCGTGTCGTCATCCTTGTAGACCTGATAGGTTCCATCGGGCTTCAGCACGACCACACGGTCGCCGGTGTTGGACACCACACGGCGGTCTTCGCGCTTGTTGACGTCCTTGATGATCGCGCCCACAACCAGCGCGCCCAGCACAACAAGCCCGACCTTTTCGAGGTTCGAAAGCCGGTTTCTTTTGCGCCCGTCTTCCAGCGCCACCGGGGCTGCGGCAAATTCCTGGGTCGAGCTGCGCTGGCTGTCTTCGGTCAGCACTTCCGTCACTGCAGTCACGGCCTCAGCCGAGGGTGCCTGATCTGCGGGCAATTGCCCTTCGACCAATGGCAGCGCTACCGCCGCCTCGGGCGCGACGGGATCGGTCGCGGCCGGTTCGACCAGCAAGGTGTTCAGGCTTTCCTGTTCTGTTTCGCTGACCACAGGGGCATCAACCGGCTCAACCGTTGCGTCTTCTTCGGGTTCAGCGGTTTTCAGGCCGGCGGCGGGGTCGACAAATACGCCCTCGGCATCAACTTTCAGTTCCGCCTCAGCTGCCGCAAGGGCTGCCGCATCGGCTGCGGCCTTCGCAGCCAGTTCTTCTTCTGTCAGTTCAACAGGTGCTTCGACAACAGCGGCAGCAGCGTCTTCTGCAGCCTTGGCCGCATCAGCGGCAGCAGCATCTTCGGCCGCCTTCGCAGCGTCAGCGGCAGCAGCATCGTCGGCAGCCTTCGCCGCGTCAGCGGCAGCAGCATCCTCTGCAGCCTTCGCCGCATCAGCGGCAGCAGCATCGTCGGTAGCCTTCGCAGCGTCAGCGGCAGCAGCATCCTCTGCAGCCTTCGCCGCATCAGCGGCAGCAGCATCTTCGGCCGCCTTGGCTGCATCTTGACCAGCGGCCTCGGCTGCCGCAGCGGCATCTGCCTCAGCCTGCGCCGCCGCAGCGGCATCTGCCTCTGCCTGCGCTGCCGCAGCAGCATCTGCCTCAGCCTGCGCTGCCGCAGCAGCATCTGCCTCAGCCTGCGCCGCCGCAGCAGCGTCTGCCTCAGCCTGCGCTGCCGCAGCGGCATCTGCCTCAGCCTGTGCTGCCGCAGCGGCATCTGCCTCAGCCTGCGCTGCCGCAGCGGCATCTGCCTCAGCCTGCGCTGCCGCAGCGGCATCTGCCTCAGCCTGTGCTGCCGCAGCAGCATCTGCCTCAGCCTGTGCTGCCGCCGCAGCATCTGCCTCAGCCTGCGCCGCCGCAGCAGCATCTGCCTCAGCCTGCGCCGCTGCAGCTATCGCTTGGTCGATGGCCTGCGCCTGGGCTACGAAATCATCCGGATTGCAGGCGGCGTCCGCAGTTGGCTCACACAGGACAGAGCCATCAGACGCGACAACGCGGCCATCGCCGGTCACTTGCTGGGCCAGCAGCGGATAGGGTTGCGCCAGCGCCACAGAAAGAGCCGTCGTGCAGGTTAGAAGCCGTCTCATGGATCATCCTTTCAAGTCAAATCATCGGTCTCTGCGCGGTCATGTCGGGCGCAATCGCGCTTTTTTGCCAGAGCTTGCGCCAACCAGACAGGGTTTCATGGTGATATGCGATATCAAGCTGCCGTCGCCCCATGACATCGGCAATATCCGGCCTAACCGGCCCGCAACAGGGCTGACACCCGTGCACGCTCAGCCTGCAAGCCCGGTGCCGACAGGGCCGCCGCAAGCGCCTGCAACGATCCTACCGAATGGCCTGCGCGAAAACTGTCGACATGCGGCAACATCTGCCGAATGCCCGTCGCGCGCGGCGCAAAGCCATCCCAGCGCAGCAATGGGTTCAGCCAGATCAGGTGACGCGCCGACAGATGCAGCCGTTCCATCTGCCGCTCCAGCATCCCGTCATCCGCGTCCCTGTCCAATCCGTCGGTGATCAACAACACGACCGCGCCCTGCCCCAAAACCCGGCGTGACCACTCTTTGTTGAACGCAGCCAGACACGCGCCAATCCGCGTGCCACCCGACCAATCCTGCGCCTGCGCCCCAGCAGCCGCCAGCGCCGCATCCACATCCCGGTTTCGCAAATGCCGCGTGATATTGGTCAGCCTTGTGCCAAAGGTAAAGGCATGCACCTGCGCCCAGCCCTGCCCCTTGGCATTGGCCACCGCATGCACGAAATGCAGAACCATCCGTGAATAGTCCGCCATTGACCCCGATATATCGCAAAGCACCACCAGTGCCGGCCACCGCGTTTGCGGCTTGCGGCGCGCAATCCGTGTAATCTCGCCGCCCTGCCGCATCGCCAGCCGCAGGGTGCGTGCGCCGTCTACGGCACGGCCTGTGGCACTCGACCCCATCCGCCGCGACACCAGCGGCGCTATCGGCAAAGTCAACCGCGCCAGCATGCGCTTGGCCTCTGCCGCCTCATCCGCGCTCATCTGTTCGAAATCCAGTTGCCGCAGCCGTTCCTCCGCCGACATCGTCTGGCTTGCGTCAATCTCGATCACCGCGTCGCGCGCGTCTTCCCAAGCGGCCTTGGCGGGTTTGTCGCGCTCCACCCCGTCAAGCAACGCCTCTGCCGCGCGCTTTTCTGCCGGGGCCGCTACGCGTTTCTCTTGTGATCCGCGCAAAGACGGGATCAGCAGGCTCATCATATGTTCCAGAAACTGCGGGTCGCGCCAGAACAGCCGGAACGCTTGCCCGAATACCGCGCGATGTTCCGGGCGCGACACAAAACACGCATGCAACACCCAGTAAAAATCATCCCGCCGCGTGAACCCCGCCGCCTGCACCGCGCGGATCGCATCCATCACCCGGCCCGATCCAATCGGCAGGCCAGCAGTCCGCAAAGCGCGGGCAAAATGCGTGATGTTATGGGCCAGCTTGCCGTCGGCAGGCGGTGTAATAGCGGCGTATTCAGCCATTGTGACCATAGATCGCAAGACTGGCCTGAACATTTTCAAGGTGAACCTCGGCGTAAGGTTCATACCAGATCAGCGCGCCAGTTGCCAAATCCGGCCCGATGATATCGCGCAGCGGCGTATCCGCAAGGTCCGGCTCGTGCCTCAGCCGCATCAAGAACCGCACATAGGTTTGCGTTGCCGTCAAAAGACTTGCCCCGTAGCCCCCCGCCGCGATCTGATCCGGGCAGCCATGGTTTGGCAACACAAACTGCGGGCCCAGCGCGGTCAAGCGGCCCAGATCCTGCACATGGTTGGCAAACCCCTCGGGTTGGCTGACATAGGTTACGGTATCCTCAACCGTATCCCCCGCCAGCAAAATCCGGTCTTTGGGCAACCAAAGAACCGTCGCGTCATCAGAGTGGATATTCGCCTCGATCAGATGCACTTCAAGATCACCGATCATCACCGTCATCTGCCCGCTAAAGGTTTGTGTCGGCAGGATTAACGGATCAATCACCGGCATGCCCGACGACCCGCCAGCCTCGATATCTGCCTTTTTCGCCCGCAAATGCGCATCGGTTTTGGCATTGGCGATCACGGGCGCGCCCGGAAATGCTGCTGTCCCCGCCACATGATCCAGATGCCAATGGCTTAGCACCACCGTAAATCGCTGCACGCCCTCGGCTTCCAAGGCGTCACGAGCCGCTTGCGCATGTTGTACCGAAACATGGGTGTCATAAATCAGCGCATGATCGCCGCGCACAATCGCGTAAGACGCAATGCCAACTGACAGTGCCCCATCATCCACCCAATTTGGCCCTTCAGCAAACCGCTGCCCGTCAATCCGCCCATCATAGAATGCGAATAGCCCCGGATGCGGTTCGAACACCCGCAGATGTTTGGTCAATTTCTCAGTCATCCTGCAGCCAACCCCGCCCGCGCGTCTTCCAGCAACTTCTTCGCCTCTGATCCCTGAATGCGCTGAATATCGTCTTGGTATTTCAGGATCGCCCCCAAAGTATCGCCGATCACTTGCGGCGAAAGCGCAATCACATCCAACGCGAGCAAGCATTTCGCCCAATCAATGGTTTCCGCCACTCCGGGTTTCTTGAACAGATCTTCATCCCGCAACCGCTGCACGAAAGCCACCACTTCGCGCGACAGCGCCGCTGATGCCTCTGGGACCCGTGCCGCCAGAATCGCCACTTCGTCGGCAAAGGTCGGGTAATCCACCCAATGATACAGGCAGCGCCGCTTGATCGCGTCATGCACTTCTCGGGTCCGGTTTGAGGTCAGGATTACGATCGGCGGCTCGGTTGCCTGAATGGTGCCAAGTTCCGGGATTGTCACCTGAAAATCTGAAAGCGCTTCTAGCAGAAACGCCTCAAACGGCTCATCCGTGCGGTCCAGCTCATCAATCAACAGCACAGGCGCGCCGCCGTCTTGTGGGCGCATTGCCTGCAAAAGGGGGCGCTCAATCAGATAGCCTTCCGTGAACAATTCCGCCTTCAGCGCATCCCGGTCCGCTCCGCCTCCGGCTTCTGCCGTCCGAATAGCAATCATCTGTGCGGCAAAGTTCCATTCATACACTGCCGACGCCGCATCAAGCCCCTCATAGCATTGCAGCCGGATCAAGCGGCGGCCCAGTGACGCCGCAATCACTTTGGCAATTTCCGTCTTGCCAACCCCGGCCTCGCCTTCAAGAAACAGCGGCCGCCCCAGTTTCAGCGCCAGAAACACCACCGTCGCCAAGGGGCGCGACGCGACATAGCCTTGTGCGTCCAGCATTGCCTCGACAGCATCTATGCTTTTGATATCTGTGGTCACACTTGCCCCCCTCGTTTCAAACATGGTTGGCCCCAGCCGACAGCATGGTCAAGGCAAAGTAGCGCCCGCCCCACTGTTCGCCACATCCGAAATCAACCAATTCCGAAACGC